>DATEJG010000143.1:0-11247 GCA_035278165.1 Steroidobacteraceae bacterium | reverse complement strand
GCCGGCTGCGGGTGCGCGATCGAAATCGCCTTTGCACGTGACCGAGCGCTCGCCGCGCAGGTTGAGCGTGCCGAGCGCGTTGACCTGCCCGGAGTGCGGCGTGCCGATGGTCATGCCGTACTGCTGCTGCACGCTCGGATCGGAGGCGGTCGGCTCCATGCGTCCCAGCTCGATCGGCGTGCCGCGATACTGCTCGTAGTCGGGGAGGAGGGTGCCGATTGCGACGGTTTCAGTCGGAAAGCGCAGCGCCGCGCCAGCGCGCACCGTACCCCGCACTGCTGGAATCTTCGCGCCATTCGCAGTGACGAGACGGTCGCTTGCGCCGTTGTACGCTTTGGCGCGATCCACATAGGTGCGCACCACGGCCTGGCAAGTAGTCTCGCCGCTGCGGATCGCGCGGTGCAGATCGTCGATGGTCGCTTCGACGAGGTCGAAGTGCTTCGCGTCTGCCGCCAGCGCCGGCGCGGCGGTCGGCAGCGCGAGTGCGGCGACGAGCGCCGCGAGAGAGGTGCGGGTCATGCCCTACAGACGTTGGCCGACCCGCGAACCTCACCGCGACCTTCCTCTATTTCTTCTTCAGCTTGTTGAACAGGTCGATGACCTTGTTGGCGGTGTCGGTCGTGTCCGCGACGCCGGTAGGTGCCTGGTCCGCCGCGCTGGTGGCTGTCGTGCCGCGGAAGCTGCCGGGCGTGAGATTGGCGAAGCTCACGCTGTTCTGGCGCAGCGTGCGGATCTGTTGCCCGGCCAGCAGCTCCAGCTCGTCGATCACGACGTCGTAGTTGAACGACTCGCCGATCGGCGGCTTCGCTTCGTAGCGGATCAGGGCGAAAGTCGCGTTGCGCGTCTGGCCGGGCTGCAGCACGAACTGCGGGTCGGCGCTGCGTCCGGTGACGTAGCCGATACCCTTGACGCTCGTGTCATGCGTGCCTGCGCGGCCCCAGAAGTACTTGTTGTTGAAGTTGTCGACACCCGAGCTCGAGCCCGAGTCGTACGCGAGGATGACCGGCTTGTCGCTGCTATTGCGGAAGCGAACGGTGAGCGACAGCGTTTCGTGCCGGCCGCCGACGCGCGCCGTCTGCACCTGCATGACTTCCGCGAGGAACGAGCCCGCGTTGAAGCAGCGATTGGAGCCGCCGCACGGATCCGCGACCGCGGCAGGAATCGTCGTAGCCGGTGCTGCGGCAGGCGTCGCCTTTGGCGCGGCAGCTTGAGCTGCCGGTGCGGCAGCGCCTGCGGATCCGAGACCGCCGAAGTGCAATGCGTGCTCTTGTCCCAGCTTCAGCTGATCGCCGGCCGCGGTCGTGATCTCGCGCACCGCCAGGTCGAGCTCGAACAGTTTGCCTGCAGCAGTCTGCCCCGGCTCCCACATGAGCTCGAAGCGCGCGTCGCTCGCTTCGCCCGGCTGCAAGGTGAACTTGGGATCGATCGCTGCGCCGGCGATCTCGCCGATCGCGCGCACGCCGTTCACGCCGGGCACGATGTAGCGGTTGCCGAGCTCGTCGAGCGCCACGCCCGATTGATGCACGTAGCCGATCGTCAGCGGCTGTGCCGACTTGTTCTCGAAGCGCACGGTCGTCGACAGCACGCGATTGCGGCCTTGCGTGCTGGTGCGGAAGTTGGTCACGGTGGCGACGAAGCTGCGCGTCGCGACGCACGAGGTGTTTGCAGCGCAACCCGTGGTGGCGGCTTGTGCCGACGTCGTGAGCGCGGCGGCGAGCGCGACGGTTGCCCCTGCGAGGGCGATCAAGCGATGAGTGAACATTGTCGTTCTCCCGGTTTTGTCCTGTTCAGCGTTGCGCGATCTTGACGCGGCCGATCGTCATGCCGGTGCGCTGCTCGCGCATCTCGTACTCGACCACGTCGGTCGCAATCGTGCCGCCACCCGGCCCCGGCTGAACCTCGGCGATGCGCAACAGCACGTCGAGCCCGACGTTCGCGCCCAAGCCGCCGATCTTGTCGCGGATCGCTTGCGCATCGGCGGCGGGCACGCGCCAGATCTGCGCCGTGCGGCCATTGCGGAAGCTCACCGAGACCTTCTGGCCCAGCGCGCTGTAAGTGACCACGGAGCTGGGCGCGAGGGCGCGCACCTGGAATTCGCTGTACGTCGGGTCGTACTCGCTCAGGTTCGCGTTCATCGACAGGCGCAACAATCCCCTGCCGCGCACCGCCGCCGCTGCGGACTCGAGCTCGCTTTTGACGGCTGCACGCTTCGCCGGCTTGTCGAGCGCCGCCGCGTATTGCACGCGACCGTCCTGCTCGACCCAGTCGCCGATCGGCGGGTTCATGCCGGCGAGGTCGTAGTAGAGGAACACGATCGTGCTGTCGTCCGGGTTGAGCAGCTCGCCCGTGCGATTGGCGAATGCGCCGGCGCCGCCGGCGGCGGCGGCGGCCGGACTCGCGTCATCGGCATTCGCCACGCCGACGAGCGACGCCGAGCCATCGGCTTCCGCAGGCGAGCCTGAAGAGTGCCCGCCGCCGCAGGCGGCGAGCACGAGCGTTGCAGCCACACTTATATGTATGCGCATGGCTGCGTCCTCAGAGTGTCGGCGCGTCGGCGTTCTTCGCCGCCGCTTCGGTCTGCTGTGCCCGGCGCTGCGCCTCGCCGCGCTCGAAGGCTTGCTTGGTCGATTGCAGCAGCTCGTAGCCGCCGGCCTGGTCGACGACCGCGACCGACATCGACGTGCCCAGGTCCGGGTTGTCGTTCATCGCAACGACCATCGCGCCGATGACGATGCCGCAGTCCGGCGTGAAGGTCGCGCCGCCGTCCGGCCCGGTCACGGCCGAGCACTGATGGAACAGCGGCGAGGTCTCGGTGATCAGCCGGCCGAGCGGGTCGTAGGCCCAGCTCAGGTAGATGTTGTTGGCGCCTTTCTGGTGGCGCGTCGGCGTGCCGTACTTCTTGAGCAGCGCCTGCTCGACGCTCGTCATCGTCGGATTCTTGCCCTGCGCGAACCATTCTTCGCGCCCGGCGCTGATGACGTGCTCCTGCCCGGGCAGGCCCATCGTGCCGACGTACCAGTGCGACTCGCCGGGACGCGAAGTGTCGCGCACGGCGTTGCCGGAGCGCGCCATCCAGTCGTCCTGCATTTCCTTCATGTACTGCTGCGAAGTCTTCTGCACGCGCGGCTCGGCGAAGCGCGCGGCGAAGCCCTGGCGCAGCGTCGCGCCGTAGGTATTGATGTTGAAGCCGCGCGAGGTGTCGCTCTGCACGACCATCAGGTCGTTGGTGCACAGGACCAGATTCGCCGCTTCCTCGTACGTCAGGCCGGGACGCACGCCGACGATGTCGTCGACCGGCGCCTGCGCCTCGCGCGCCGTCTTGACCTTCGCGGGACAGCGCACCTTGCCGCGCTGCTCCTCGGCAACTTCCTCGGCAGTCGCATCGCCTTGCTTCTGCGGCCGCTGGCTGGCCGCGGCCGGCGCTGCATTGGCAGTGCCCGCTCCCGGCTCGCTCTTCGATCCGCATCCCGCCAATACGCCGGCGATGGTCAGCGCCAGCATCGAACGCACGATTTGCATGATTGTCGCTCCTGCTATTTCCGGCACTGGATCTGCACGGCCTTGTTCTCGCAGCGCACGCCGCCGCTGAAGTCGCCGGCGCCCTGCTGCGCGCACACGCCTTGCATCATTCCGCGCGTCAGGCTGAATTTGTCGGGGTCGGACATGTCGTCCTTGATGTTCTTGTCGTCGAGGTCCGAGCAGCTCATCAGGATCGGCGGCAGCTCGATCCAGCGGCCCTGGTCGCAGCCCGCGACGCTCAACGCAAGCAGCAGCAGTGCACTGGTTCGGTACATGGTGGTCTCCCCGGCGTCTGGGTTTATTGGTGTCGCCGGGAATACAGACGCAGCGGCTGCGTAAACGTCAGGATGGCAACCCGCGGCACGCGCGACTCTGTGCAATTGCGAAGTCCGACACCTTTTCCGTGTGTCGCGGGTCCTAGGCTGCGCCCCATTCGATCTTCTACGGAGAGACGCATGCGTACAGGATATTGGTCGATCGTTCCGCTCGCCGCGCTGCTGGTCGGTTGCAACACGATGGGCCGCATCACCGTCAAGGACTACACCGCCGCATCCGGCGAGCGCGTGATGGCAGGACAGGCCGAGCCGAAGAGCGAGTACCAGTGCCAGCAGGTCGCGAAAGAGGATCACGACTGGGGCGTCAAGGAGAGCATGAACAAGGCCGGCGCGATCCAGGCCCTGACGCAGGCCGCAGTTCAGGCGGCGCCGGGCAAAGGCGCGAACTACGCCTTCCTGAACGTGCCCGGCGAGGCGACCGTCGGCATCGTCAACGTCAACGCGCTCAACGATCCGGAAGTGCTCTACTACAAGTGCGCGAGCCTGCCGGCGGCGAAATAGAGCTCGATTCCGGCCATTGCGGCTGAGGCCAAACCGGCGAAAAATGCGCGCCGGAGGGTACTCGCATGGTCGGAACCGTCACGCCGGGCCTGCTCGACCGGCAGAGAACGATTGCGGCGCCCGGCTTCAACCGCTGGCTGGTGCCGCCCGCCGCGCTGGCGATTCACTTGTCGATAGGCATGGCGTACGGCTTCAGCGTGTTCTGGCTGCCGCTCGCGCACGCTGTCGGCATCCAGCAGGCGACGACGTGCAGTGACGCCGGATTCCTGAGCCTCATCACGTCGACGCGTTGCGACTGGCCGGTCTCGATGCTCGGCTGGACCTACACGCTGTTCTTCGTCCTGCTCGGCTCCTCCGCGGCGCTGTTCGGCCATTGGCTGGAGCGAGCCGGTCCGCGCAAGGCCGGCGTCGTGGCTGCGCTGTGCTGGAGCGGCGGACTGTTCGTGTCGGCGTTCGGTGTCTACACGCATCAGATCTGGCTGATGTGGCTGGGCTCGGGTGTGATCGGCGGCATCGGCCTCGGGCTCGGTTACATCTCGCCGGTCTCGACGCTCATCAAGTGGTTCCCGGACCGCCGCGGCATGGCGACGGGACTGGCGATCATGGGATTCGGCGGCGGCGCGATGATCGGCGCACCGCTCGCCGATCGCCTGATGAACGTGTTCGCGGGGCCGTCGACGGTCGGCGTGTGGCAGACGTTCGTCGTCATGGGAGCGCTGTACTTCATCGCCATGATGCTCGGCGCGTTCGGCTATCGCCTGCCGCCGCACGGCTGGAAGCCTGCCGGCTACGTGCCGGCCGCGCAGGACAATCGGCTCATGACCTCGCGCCACGTGCACGTCAACGTGGCGACACGCACTAGGCAATTCTGGTTGCTGTGGGGCGTGCTGTGCCTGAACGTGAGCGCAGGCATCGGCGTGATCGGCATGGCATCGCCGATGCTGCAGGAGGTGTTCGGCGGCGGGCTGATCGGCGTGCCGGCACGTCTTGCGGAGCTCGCTGCGGATCAGCGTGCGCAAGTCGCGACGATCGCGGCCGCGTTCGCGGGACTGCTGTCGCTCTTCAACATCGCCGGACGGATTCTCTGGGCGTCGTTCTCGGACGTGATCGGCCGCAAGGTCACGTACATGGTTTTCTTCCTGCTCGGCATCGCGCTGTACGTCAGTGCGCCGCTGGCCGGCGAGGCGGGCAGGATCGCGGTGTTCGTGACGATCTTCTGCGTCATTCTCACCATGTACGGCGGCGGCTTCGCGACCGTCCCTGCGTATCTCGCGGATCTCTTCGGGACCCAGCACGTCGGAGCGATCCACGGGCGCCTGCTGACAGCGTGGTCGGTGGCCGGCATCGTCGGCCCCGTCGTCGTGAACTACATCCGCGAGTTTCAGCTCGCGCACGGCGTGCCGCCCGACCAGGCCTACACCATCACGATGTACGTGCTTGCTGCGATGCTGCTCGGCGGGCTGCTTTGCAACATATTCGTGAGGCCGGTCGCCGAGCGTCATTACATGACCGACGAGCAACTCGCCGCCGAGCGAGCCACGGCGCACGAGCAGGCCGCAGCAGAACTCCCGGCGCCAATACCGGCCGGCTCCGCCGCGGCAACCAGCAGTGCTGCATTGCTGATCACAGTGTGGACTGCGGTCGCGATCCCGCTTGCGTGGGGGGTGTGGATCACGTTGAGCAAATCGCTCGCGCTGTTTCGCTAGTGTCGGAATTCCTGACGCTCTGCCGCGGCCCACGTCTTAGGAGGCATGGAGGCAAATCCTGTTGCGCCGCCGGTCGGCTGGAGTAGGCTTGAGTCCACGCGCGGACTCAATGCCGCGCTGACCCGGGGCGCCTTGGACAAGAAAGAATTCATGAGAGCGTGCCGCGAGGGAGGCGGCGCGATCGAACAGGCATTGCGTCAGCTGGATCGGACGTTCTTCGCCCCGCTGTACGCACGTGCGCTCCACCTGCTGCGCGACACCGAGCTGGCGCGCGACCTCGTCCAGGAAACCTTCATCAAGGTCTGGCAGCGCTGCGCCACCTACCAGGGCAGCTCGGAGCTGCAGCCGTGGATCGAAGCGATCCTGCGGCACGGCATGCTCGACCGGCTGCGCCGGCCGCACCGCGACGTTTCCTTCGACGAAGGCGCCGAGATGAGCGAGGAGCTCGCCGAGCGCATCTTCGAGCTGTCGCAGCGCCAGGTGCGGCGGCCCGACGACGAAGCGCGTCAGCAGCAGCTCGCCGAATGCTTTCAGCGCTGCTGGCAACGCTTCGAGCAGGCTGCGCCGGCGCACGCCGCCGTGATCGCGTGGATCGTCGAGGACGGTCTCAGTCACGAAGAGATCGCCGCGCTGCTCGATCGCACGCCGGGCGCAACGCGCGAATTCATCTCTCAGTGCCGCAAGCGGGCGCGCCTGCACCTTGCGGAGTGGTACGAGCTCGCCTTCGGCACCGACGAGGTCACATGAGCACGGATCCCGACAAGGACTGGCTCGACGCGCTCGCCGGGCGCACTGTGAGCGCTGCGAATCCTGCGCATGGCGAAGGTCAGCTGCTGCGCACGATGGTGCGAGCGCAGCTCGCGCAGCGAGCGGCTGCATACCGCGCCACGGCCTCGACGATCGCGACACCCGATCCGATGCGCGAGCGGGCGCTGGTCGAGCGCGCGCGGCGCGAGGGATTATTGCCTGCGACACATGCGCAGCACCCGGCCAGGATGAGCATCGGCTGGCGATCGATGCTGCTGGCGGCGGCGCTCGCGATGGTTGCGGTCGGTATCGTGTGGCAGAGCGTCATGCGTCCCGAAACGGTCGTGGTGCGCGGCGACGATAGCGAGCCGGTGCAGCTTCGCTCGCCGGATCCGGTGGTGTTGAAGCGGCAGATCCTCGAGGATCTGCGTGCCGCCGGCGTTGCGGCCACGGGCTACGAGGCACTGGACGTGCAAGGCATCGATGCAGACCTGCCGCAGCCGCTGACGCCGGAAGTCCAGCGCGTGCTCGCGAAGCACGGCATTGCCGCGCCTGCGGACGGCGTGCTGCGAATCGAGATCCGGGGCACGCGATGATGCGGCGGCTCGCTGCGCTGGCGCTGGCCGCGCTCTGCTCGGGCGTTGCCGGTGCTTACGAGCTCCCCGCGCTGTGCTCGGAAGCGGCGATCGCCGCTGCAACCCCGAAGGACGACGTCGCCACTGCGCCATTGAGCGAGCTGCGCGCGCGCACCGAAAAGCTGATCGAGAGCGACCCGAACGCCGCGCTCGCCTTGATGTGCGCCACGATCCCGCGCGTCGCCCGCCAGCACGGCGAGGATTCGGTCGAGATGGCGTGGTGGGTCGGCTCGCTTGCGACGCCGTTGATCGCGTTCATGGATCGCATGGCGGACGCCATCCCGCTGCTCGAGTTCGCGCGGCCGATTCTCGAGCGCCGGCTCGGCCCGTACGCGGCGGAGGTCGCCGAGATTCACGTCGCCTACGCCTGGATTGCGACGCGACAGGGGCGCAACGCAGATGCTGTCGCGGCATGGCAGAGCGCGCTGCGCATCCGCGAGCGCAACCCCGGCCCGCGCAAGCTGGAGCTGCAGAAGATACTGGTCGGGCTGGCGCAGACGCAGTCGGTCCTGCGTCAGTTCGACGCTGCCAAGAACGGGCTCGCGCGAGCGCAGGCGATCCTGCGCGAGAACAACGAAACGGTCAGCGAAGCGGCCGCGGCGATCGAGAACACGTACATCAACATCGCGTGGCGCGAGGAGGATTTCGCGGCAGTCCGTGCGCACGCCGAAGAGCAGATCCGCATCGAAGAGCAGATGGCGAGCCCGGTGGCGCAGCGCGTGCCGGCGTACATCTGGCTCGGCCAGAGCCTGGAACGGCTCGACGAGTTCGAACAGGCGGAAGCCGCGCTGCGCAAAGCGGTCGCGATCGCGGAGAGCAAGGAAGGCGCGCCGCTGCAGCGCCACCATTTCACGGCGCTGGCGCAGCTCGCCGGACTGCTGGTGTTGCGCGGCAAGCCGGCCGAAGGACTGGACTTCGCACAGCGCAGCATCAAGGTCGGCGAAGCGACGCGCGGGCCGGATGCTCCGATGCTGGTGCGGCCGCTGCAATACGCCGCGGAAGCACAGCGCGCGCTCGGGGACTTGCCCGAGTCGCTGCACACCTACGAGCGTGCCGCATCTCTCGTCGAGCGGTTCCCGAACGACATCGAGCGGCCGTGGATCGTTGCGCACTATCGCGGGCTGGCGCGGCTGCAGCTCGAGCTCGGCGAGCGCAGCCAGGCGCGCGCGGCGCTCGGTTCTGCGAGCAAGGCAGCAGGGACCGATCCGACGCTCACCGTCGAGCGCGCAACCACTTTGCGCGCGCTCGGCTCGTTGTCATCGGGTCCTGATGCGGCAGCAGGTCGTGCAGCCCTGGACGAAGCCTTGGCCCTGTATCGCACACGCCTCCCCGATACGCATCCCGCGATTCTGCGCACCATCGCCGAATCCTGCGCGCTGGAGCTGCGCGCCGGCGGCAGCGACATTGCGACCTGTCGCGACGCAGCCGCACGCATGGAGGCGGCGCAGGGAGCCGATCCGCTGCTGCGTCACGATGTGTACGCCGCGTGGAGCGAGCTGAGCTTGCGCACCGGCGACTCCCAGGGCGCATACGATCTCGCGATTCGCGCGTTGTCGTCCGCCACGACGCTCGGCACTCCCGATCCGCTGTGGCGCGCCGACTTCGCGCTGGCGCGGCTGATCGAGGCGCGCGGCGACAATCCGCCGCTGGCGATCTTCCTCGGCAAAGAAGCAATCATGCAGGTGGAAGCGCTGCGCAGCCGCTTCGTCGGCGAGGACCGGCGGCTCGAGCACGGCTTCCTCGAAAACAAGGTGGATCTCTATCGCACCGTCGCCGACTGGCTCATGGAAGCCGGCCGCATCGAAGAAGGTCTCGACGTGCTGCGGCTGCTGAAGGCCGAGGAGCTGTATCAGTTCGCGCTGCGGGATGCGCAATGGAGCCGGACGAACGGGCCGATCGAGCTGACGGGAGAGGAAGTCGCGCTGCGCGAGCGTTACCGCGCACTGCTGCAGACCGACGCCGCGGCGGGCGACGAGATCGATCAGCTCGGGCGGTTGCAGGAGTCGGGACGCCTCAGCATTTCGGAGCGGCAGCGGCTCGAAACGCTGTTGGCGACGCATCGACAGCTGGAAGCAGCTCGCGCGCAGCGCTTGCGCCAGTTCCTGGACGAGCGTGCGAGCGCTCCTGCGGTCGGCACGGCGCGGGCGATCAAGGTCGACAGGCTGGCGCGCGAGTTGCAGTCGATCGGGCCGGATGCCGCGCTTGCGTACTATCTGCTCACGGACACGCGACTGCGCGTGCTGATTGCGACGCGCCGCGGCCAGTTCGAATACGAGTCGCAAGTCGAGGCGGGCTTGCTCAAGCGCGACATCGGCCGCTTCCTGGAGGCCATCGCGCGGCGCGAAGACGTCAGCGCAGCGGCACAGAGTCTGTACGCAGCAGTGGCTCGCCCGCTCGATCTCGAAGCACAGCGAGCTGGAGCGAAGCGCCTCGTCCTATGGCTCGACGGGGCGCTGCGCTACGTGCCGTTTGCGGCGCTGAACGATGGCCGCCGCTATCTCGTCGACCGTTACAGCATCGAGAGTTACGTGCCGTCGCCCGACTCGACTACGCCGTCGCTTGCCGCTGCAGCAAGTGCTTTGCAGCGACTGAGCGTTCGCGGATTCGGCCTCACACGCGCCGTCGGCGGCTTCGACGCGCTGCCGGCGATGGCAGACGAGTTGTGCGATGTCGTCCGCGGACCGATCGAAGGCCTGGCGGCGCGAGGACAGACATGTCCGCGCGATCAGGTCGGCGGCGGCGCATTGAACGGCGATGGATTCGCCGACGCCGCATTCACCGCTGCGAAGTTCCGCACGTCGCTCGGCGAGCACCGCGATTTCTCCGTGCTGCACCTGGGTACGCATTTCAGCCTGCGGCCCGGCAATGCGCGGCGCTCGTTCCTGGTGCTCGGCGACGGCTCGCAGCTGACCCTCGACGCGATCGGCGAGCTCGACTTCAGCGGGCTGCAACTGGTCACGCTGTCGGCGTGCCAGAGCGCATTGGGCGGCGCGACGACCGACGACGGGCGCGAAGTGGAGGGACTCAGCGCGATCGTGCAGCGTCGCGGCGCGCAGCACGTCATCGCCAGCTTGTGGCGCGTCGAAGACCGCAGCACTGCGCAGCTCATGCGCGAGATGTACGCATCGCTCGCCAAAGCGGGGGCCGATGCCGCCGGCTCGCTGCGCAGCTCGCAGCTCAAGATTCGCAACATGCGGCGCGGACTGTCGCAGCCCTATCAACATCCTTACTACTGGGCGGGGTTTCTCACATCGGCGTCGCAACAGCACTGACCTCCGGCGTCGCAACAGCAGTGATTTGACAGACCGATGACACAATCCGGCAGCGATCTCTTCTACGATAGCTGCATCGAATCACCGGAGAGTGCTCATGGCCCAGCAGACGATCAGCGGCGCGTGTCATTGCGGCAAGGTGCGAATCGAGGCGGACCTGGATCTCAGCGCCGGCAGCGGCCGCTGCAACTGCTCGATCTGCGCGAAGCTGCGCGCCTGGTCGATCATCGTGAAGCCCCAGGCCGTGCGCCTGCTCGCGGGCGAGAGCGAGCTCAGCAGTTACCAGTGGGGCGCGCAGATCTCGTCGCGCAAGTTCTGCCGTCATTGCGGCGTGCACGTGTTCGGCCGCGGCTATCTCGAACAGGTTGGTGGCGAGTTCTGCAGCATCAACGTGGCGGTTCTCGACATCGAGCCGGCCGTGCTCGAGACGATCCCGGTGCGCTACTTCGACGGCCTGCACGACGACTGGATGTCCCAGCCCGCGCACACCGCGTATCTGTAGCGCGGGCTACGCCCCGGTCTGAAGCGGGTC
>DATEJG010000142.1:0-36339 GCA_035278165.1 Steroidobacteraceae bacterium | reverse complement strand
GGCCGGTGCGATCTATGCGCGAGCGTGGCGACAGGCGTGTTACGCAGTCGTCGCGATCGGCGGCGCGTTGTCGGCCAGTCGCTGGGGCCTGGCGGGCATCGCCTGGGCCGCGACGCTCGCCGGTGCGCTCGATGCAGTCTTGATGGTGCAGCTGTGCTGCCGACTCGGTGAGGTGCGTGTCCGCGACGTAGCGACTGCGCTGGTTCCCGGCATCAGAGTTGCCGCCCTCATCGCGCTCCTGATCTGGCTGCTCACACTAGGCTGGAGTGCACTCGGCGGCAGCAGCGCCCACCTGTTGGTCGCCTGTGCAGCTGCGGCTGCAGCTGCGATCGCCATGCGCGTGGCGCCGCGTGCGACCTTGGGTGCGCACGGCGCCGAAGTACTGGAGGACGTAGCGCGCGTGCTGCCGCCGTCGCTCGCTCGATTGCTGGCGAGTCCCGCATGAGCGGCTACGTCATCTGGTGCGTCGCGACGTGCGCTCTCGCGCTGTGGGCCGTGCTGGATCCGCGGCGTCGCGATCCGCTCGAACCCGTGAAGCTCGTCGCGGCGCTGCATGGCCTCGGATTCGGGTTGGGTCCGCTCGTGCTCGCGCAGGAGGGCGTTTACGCGCTGCCGTATCTCGGCTCGTATTCGGATGAGCTGCTCGACCGCGGAGCAATGCTGGCATTCTTCGCCCTCGCCGCGTTTCTGCTGGGCTACGGCGGACGTGCACAGAGCTCGGCCGTCGTGCCGCGTCAGGCATCGGCGTCACCGGCGCTGCTCGTCACCGCTGGAGGTGCCTTGCTGGGCATCGGGCTGACGGCCTATGCGGCAATCATCGCGGCCGGCGGCGGCCTCGCTGCGTTTGCAACCTACAGCGGCGGGCGTGCGGAGATCTTTCAGCTGCAGGGAATCTTCGGCGGGCTGTACTGGGCCACGTTCCTGATGGTCGCCGGTGTGTGCGCGGTCGGCGCGGCATGGGCGCCGCGGCATCCATGGTTGTGCTGTGCGCTCGGCCTGGGCGTCGCGTTGGCGTTCGCGCCGTTCCAGGGCAGAGACGAAATTCTCGCGCCGCTGTTCTGCACGCTCATTCTCATGCACTACCTGCACCGCGCGATCAAGGCGCGCTGGCTGGTGCTCGGCTGCGCAGCGGCCGCGAGCGTGGCGATGATCGTCGGCTACTACCGCGGGCTGGACGAGATCGGCAAAGCGGCGCTGTTCGCCTCGCCGGGTGAAGTCGCGAGCGAGCTCCAGGCCGGCATCGGCGAGCAGCTGCAGGGCCTGCTGGCCAAGAACATCGAGCAGATGGACACGTTCCTGGTCGCGCAGCGCTACTTCGACATCAATCCGCAGCCGCTGTACGGCCAGACGTTCCTGCATTGGCTGGAGCCGATCGACCGCCAGCTGCTCGGCGGCCTGTTCCACTTCGACTCGGCGGGCCGCATTCTCGCCGAGCTGCTCAATCCCGATCACCGCTACCTCGTGACCGCGGCGAGCCCGTCGATGGTCGGCGAGCTGTATCTCAACTTCGGTGCGCTCGGCCTGCTGCTCGGCGCGGCCGTATGGGGCAGGGCGCTCGGCGCGTCGTACCGCTGGATGCGCCATCGCGGCCATCCGGCCGCCATCATCGTCTATCCGTACGTCGCCTGGGTGCTGAGCAAGGCGACGATCGACGGCAGCGTGCTGTTCTTCCGGATCGTCGTCGTCGGCCTGCCGCTGTTCGTCGTGTACCTGATGCTGCGCCGGCAGGCGCCCGCCACGAGCGCTGTCGGCGCCGACGAGTCCGCCAGCCTGCAAGCGCGTCCGATGCTCGCTTCGCACGAAGTGCGTGACGGCATGCTGATGCCGATCGCGTCCCGTGCGGCGCCGCGCGCATCCGCAGAGAGCGCGTCATGACCGATCGGAGCACGAAAGCAGTGATGCTGGTGCCGAATCACTCGCTGTTCCGCCGTGGCGGGGAAGTCGTCATCGAATCGGCGGAGGTGGAGCTGATCCGGGCATTGCAGGAGCGCCACGCGCCGGTGCGTCTGGCCTCGTTCGTCGAGACGGCGTCGCATACGGGCCTGCACGGCACGGTGCCGCCGGACGTTCAGATCCGTGCGCTGAACTGGATCCGCCATCGCGGCGCGGGGCCGCTACGCATACTCAACTACATCGCGGCGATCGTGCGCGCACCGGCGGCTTTGCGCGGCGTCGAGCAGGCCTATCTCTTCTGTCCCGGCCATTGCACGATCGTGATCGCGCTGTGGGCGATCGTGATGCGCGTGCCGTTCGGCTTGTATGTCCGCTGCACGTGGCTGGACGCCAGCGGCCGTACGCCGCGACTGTGGCGCTACATCTTCAGTCGCGCGGCATTCATCGTCGCGACCGGCGAAGCCTTCCGCCGACGGCTGCAGCAGTTCAACGACCGCGTCGAGAACGAGGTGCCGCTCACTGCGGTGCGGGTGGCCGCGGCGGCGGATGAGTTGCAGCGACGCGCGCGCGGCATCCGCCGGCTGCTCTTCGTGGGTCGTCTCACCGCCGAAAAAGGCATTCTCGAAGTGCTGGACGCGCTCGCGATTCTGCGCACCGAGGGCGTGCGCGATCTGACGCTCCGCGTGGTCGGCGGCGGCACGGAGCAGGAACTCGAGAGTCTGCGGCGGCGGATTCGCACGCTCGGCCTGGAGCACGCCGTCGAGCTGAGCGGCCATGTCGGCGACGCGCAGACGCTGATCGCGTATTACCACGAGGCGGACGCGTTCGTCTTTCCGTCGTACTTTCGCGAAGGATTTCCGCGCGTGCTGTACGAGGCGATGATGCTGGCGGTGCCGATCGTGACGACGTGGATGCCGGGCACCGATGGATTCCTGCGCGATGGCGAAAATGCCCTGTTGTGCGCGCCGCGCGAACCCGAAGATGTCGCACGCTGCATCGGGATGCTGGTGCGGGAGCCGCAGCTTGCCGTCCGGCTCGCTTCCCGCGCGCAGAGCGACGTGCGCGACGTGTTCGCTCAGTTCGCCCATCGCTCGCATGCCGAGCAGCTGCTCGCCTGCATCCGCGCCACATGAACGTGCTGCTCGACTTCAGTGCGATCCGCGGCGGCGGCGGCCTGCAGCTCGCGGTCAATTTTCTCGAGCAGACGCAGCGTGTGCGTCCGCCGGCGGATCGCATCGTCGTGCTGAGCAGCGATCAGCCGCTGTTGCGCGAGCTCGCGGCCAAGCCGCCGATCGAGGCGAGCTATGTCTGTCCGGGCGCAGTCGCCAGGCGGCTGCTGTTCGAGCGCGTCGACCTGCCGCGTATTCTGGGCAGCCACGCGATCGATGCGATCTACACGTTCTTCGGTATCGGCTTGCCGCATCCGCGACCGGTCGTGTCGATCGTCACGGCGGCGTACCCGATCATCTGCTACCCGGATAGTCCTTACTGGTCGCATCGGCCGTGGCATGAGCGTTTGCGAGGCCAGCTGCGCGGCGTACTGCGACGCACGCGCCTGCGACGTGCCGATGTCATCCTCGTCGAGACGGAAGTGATGCGCACGCGCCTGGCGAGGAGCCTGCGTCTGCCGGAACAGCGCTTCCGGTTGCTCGCGCCGGCGCCGTCCGAGTACGTGACGCCGCTGCCGCCGGCAGGTCGGGATCGTGAGTGGCGAGTGCTGTTTCTCAGCGACTTGTCGCCACACAAGAACCTGTGGCGGCTGTACGAAGTCGCGACGTTGCTGGAGACGGGCGCTGCATTTGAGGACGTCGCCGTTCGCTTCCTGCTGAGCGTCAGTCGCGAGCAGTACCTGGCGGCGCTGCCGGGCGGCAAGGCCGATGAGCGCATCGTCGACAAGTACTTCCGCTTTCTGGGGCGACTGAGCCCGCGCGCGATCCTGGGCGCGTACGGCGAGGCGCACGCGATCGCGCTGCTCAGCGACCTGGAAAGCTTCAGCAACAACTATATGGAAGCGTGGAAGGCCGGCCGGCCGCTGATCGCCAGCGACCGCGATTTTGCGCGCGGTATCTGCGGCGACAGCGCCCTCTACGTGGAGCCGCATGCGCCCGCATCGGTGGCTGAAGGACTGGCATCGCTGGCGCGCGACCCGATGCTCGCGGAACGACTGGTCGGTGCCGGCAAGGCACGGTTGAGCGGACTGCCGGATACCGCGCAGCGCACGCAGCGCATCTGGGACGAAATCGAGGCGGCAGTGCGATGAGCCCGAGCCTGCGCTACCCGTTGATCGTCACGTACGAGCTGCTGATGTCGTTGCTGATGGCGCTGCCGCGGTATCGCTCGTGCAACGCGCTCAAGGCAGCGTTCCTGCGGCTGTTCGGCGCGCGGATCGGCAAGCGCGTGGTTTTCTATCCGGGCGTATGGATCGGCCCGGCGCGCGGGCTGGAGCTCGGCGACGACGTCGATCTGGCCCTTGGCGTGATCGTGACCAGCGGCGGCGGCGTGCGCATCGGGGCGCGCACGCTGGTCGGTTATCGCAGCCAGATTCTCTCGACCAACCACCGTGTCCCGCCCGACGGCGGGCGGATCTTCGGCGCCGGCCATGACCGCAAGCCGGTCGTCATCGGACCGGACGTGTGGATCGGGGCGCAGGTCATCGTGCTGCCCGGCGTGACGGTGGGCGAGGGCGCGGTCATCGCCGCCGGCAGCGTCGTCACGAAATCCGTGCCGCCCTACGCGATCGTCGCCGGAGTTCCCGCGCACCCGGTGCGCATGCGCCGGCCGCACGAAAGCGCGTCTGCCTGCGGCAATCGCGTTGTAACCAGTGTGTAGCCAAATTCGCGCACGATCCCGGCATCGGGGCGCGCAGGCGCGGGCATTACAAGAATGAGACAGATTCTGCAGGACCTGCGCGGCGGCGCGACCTTCCTGGAAACGGTGCCGGCGCCGCTGGTACGCGCCAACCACGTGCTGATCCGCACCGAGCGCACGCTCATCTCCAGCGGCACCGAGCGCATGCTGCTGGAGTTCGGGCAGGCGAACCTGCTCGCGAAGGCGCGACAGCAGCCGGACAAGGTGCGCATGGTGCTCGACAAGATGCGCAGCGACGGCGTCGTGCCGACGCTGCAGGCAGTTCGCGGTCGTCTCGAGCAACCGGTCGCGATGGGGTACTGCAACGTCGGCCGCGTCGTCGAGGTCGGCGAGGGAGTGAGCGGGTTCGCAGTAGGCGACCGCGTCGCGTCCAACGGCAAGCACGCCGAAGTCGTCTGCGTTCCACAGCATCTGTGCGCACGCGTTCCGGAGCACGTCGACGGCGACAGCGCCGTGTTCACGGTCGCGGGAGCAATCGCGCTGCAAGGCATCCGCCTCGCCGCGCCGACGCTCGGCGAGACGGTCGTCGTGACCGGCCTCGGCTTGATCGGTCTCATCACCGTGCAGCTGCTGCGCGCGCAGGGCTGTCGCGTGTTCGGTCTGGACTTCGGCACGGAGAAGATCGAGCACGCGCGCTCGATGGGTGCGCAGGCGCTCGATCTCGCGAGCGGCGCGGATCCGGTGCAGGCGGCGATCGAGTATTCGCGCGGCCGCGGCGTCGATGCCGTGATCGTGACGGCGGCAACGGAAAGCAGCGAGCCGCTGCGCCAGGCGGCACGGATGAGCCGCAAGCGCGGCCGCATCGTGCTGGTCGGTGTCGCAGGAATCGAGCTGTCGCGTGCGGAGTTGTACGAGAAGGAGCTGACGTTCCAGGTGTCGTGCTCGTATGGCCCGGGTCGCTACGATCCGGCGTACGAGGAAGGCGGTCGCGATTATCCGGTCGGCTTCGTGCGCTGGACCGCGCAACGCAACTTCGAGGCAGTGCTGGACATGATGGCCGACCAGCGTCTCAAGGTGCGCGGCCTGATCACGCATCGCTTCTCGCTGGAGCGCGCGAGCGAGGCGTACGGATTGCTGGCACGCGGGCAACAGGCGCTGGGGATAGTGTTGGAGTACGGGCCGGCCGCGGCCGAAGCAGGAGGCAGCGCGCCGCACGGTTCCCAGGCGTCGAATGACTCACGCGTGCGCATCGCGGTTGCCGCCGACACCACGCGCACTCCCACCGTCGGCATCATCGGTGCGGGCAACTATGCGGGCCAGGTCCTGATCCCGGCATTCGCCCGCACGAATGCGCGACTCAAGCTCGTGATCTCGGCGCAAGGCGTGAGCGGCGTGCAGGCTGCGCGTCGCAACGAGATCGAGGAGGCGGGCACGGACGCGCGGGAAGTGCTCGACGATCCCGCGATCGATGTCGTCGTCGTCGCGACCCGGCACGACACGCATGCGTCCTACGTGCTGAAGGCGCTCGCTGCGCGCAAGCATGTGTTCGTCGAGAAGCCGCTCTGCCTCACGCTGGCCGAGTTGACGGAGATCCGCGCGGCGTATCAGCGCGCGCATGAAGGCGGCGGCGGGCCGATGTTGATGGTCGGATTCAATCGGCGCTTCGCGCCGCACGTCGAGCGCGCCCGCGGGCTGTTGAGCGCACTCACCGCACCGAAAGCGTTCGTCATGACCGTGAATGCCGGTCGCGTGCCGGCCGAGCACTGGACCCAGGACCGCGCAGCGGGCGGCGGGCGGATCCTCGGCGAAGCCTGTCACTTCATCGATCTGCTGCGCCATCTCGCGAATGCGCCGGTCGTCGGCTACAACGCACGCCGTCTCGGCGGACGCCGCGCCGCAGACGCCGAGAGCGCGATGATCACGCTGGAGTTCGCCGACGGCTCGCTCGGCACGATTCACTACCTCGGCAACGGCCACCGTTCGTTCCCGAAGGAGCGGCTGGAAGTCTTCTGCGGCGGACGCATCCTGCAGCTGGACAACTTCCGCCGCCTGCGCGGCTTCGGCTGGGGCGCCTTCGGCGGCATGCGCACGTGGCGGCAGGACAAGGGCGTAACGGCTTGCGTCCAGGCGTTCGTCGATGCCGCACGCAGCACGCAGCGCTCGCCGATTCCGTTCGAGCAGCTGGCGGAAGTAGCGGAGCTGACGATCTCGGTCGACCAGGCCCTGGCGCAGCATTGCTGATGCAGGCCGCTCGCCTATTCCACACGGTGCGGCACCTGCGCGCCACGCAGATCCGGCACCAGCTGCTGAATCGGGTGCTGTCGCCGGCACGCGTGCGCGTCGCTGCGAGCGTCGTCCGCACTCGCGCAGACCTGCGGCCCGTGCCGTATATAACGGGCGCCTGCGGCGCAGTGTCCACCGGCCTGACGTTCCGCTTCCTGAACGAGAGCCGCTCGACGCTCGGGCCGATCGACTGGGCCTCGCCCGCGATGTCCAGGCTGTGGCGCTACAACCTGCACTACTTCGACTACCTGCTCGACGACGCTTTGCCGCATGCCGTCAAGACGCGCCTCATCGACGACTGGATTCAGAAGAATCCGCCCGGCGACAGCGAGGGGTGGGAGCCGTATCCGCTGTCGCTGCGCATCGTCAACTGGATCAAGTATTGCCTGCAGCACGGCGTCGACTCCGTGCCGCAGCGCTGGCTCGCGAGCCTGTACGCGCAGACGCAGTGCCTGGAGCGGCGCATCGAGTACCACCTGCTCGGCAATCATCTGTTGAAGAACGCCGTGGCGCTGCTGTTCGCCGGCATGTTCTTCGCCGGTGACAGTGCGGAGCGCTGGCTGCGGCGCGCGACGCGTCTGTTGGGCGAGGAAGTGACGGAGCAGTTCCTGAGCGACGGCGGTCACTACGAGCGCAGTCCCATGTACCACGCGATCTGCACGCTCGATCTGCTGGACGTGATCGCGATGATCTCGCAGCCCGGGCTCGGCGATCGCTTGCAGCTCGGCGAGCAGTTGCGCGATACGGCGCGCCGCGCGCTCGACTTCCTGGAGGACGTCAGCTTTCCGGACGGGCAGATCGCGCTGTTCAACGATTCGGCGTTCGGCATAGCGCCGCAGCCGGCGGCAATCGTCGCCCACGGCGCGAGCGTGCTTGGCTGGCGACCGCGACGTCCGCTCGCCCAGCTGCACCTCATCGATCGCGCCGCGTCCGGATACTTTGGCGTTCGGCAGGGCGGCGACATGCTGCTGGTCGACTGCGGTGAGATCGGGCCTTCCTATCAGCCGGGCCATGCTCACTGCGACACGCTGAGCTATGAGCTGGTGTTGAACGGCGATCGTGTCATCGTCGACAGCGGCGTGCACGACTACGAGGCCGGCCCGCTGCGGACGCATGCGCGCAGCACCGCGGGTCACAACACCGTGCAGATCGACGGGGCGGAGCAGTCGGAGATCTGGGGCGTGTTCCGCGTCGCACGGCGTGCCCGGCCGCTTGCGGCCGCACTGACGGCGAACGGCAATGAGTGGCAGTTCGAAGGCAGCCACGACGGCTACCGGCGCCTGCCCGGGCAACCCGTGCATCGTCGCCGCATCGTCGGCCGCGGCACGAGCGTCATCGAGGTCGAAGACCTGATCGAAGGGCGGGGCGATCACAGCGCGGAGAGCCGGATCCGGCTGCACCCGCGCTACAAATCTGTCATGTGCGGTGGCTATGCTCGAATCGTCGAGCACGGCGGACGCTGCGTGGCGCGCATCGAATTCGCCGGCGGCGTGCCGGACGTGGAGCCTGCCAGGTACTTCCCCGAGTTCGGCCGGGAACTGGCCTGCGAATGCATCGTCCTCAGCTGCGCCGGCGTGCTGCCGCTGCGCTTCGGCTATCGCATCTTCAAGGAAGCATGACGTGAGGATCCTGTTCCTGTCGCACTACTTTCCGCCGGAGGTCAACGCGCCGGCCTCGCGCACCTTCGAGCACTGCCGCGAGTGGGTGCGCGCCGGGCACGAGGTCACGGTCGTGACGTGTGCGCCGAATCATCCGCGCGGCGTGCTCTACCCGGGCTATGCGAACCGGCTCTGGCAGGAGGAGCGGCGCGACGGGATCCGCATCATCCGCCTGTGGACCTTCATCGCGGCGAACGAGGGGTTCGCGCTGCGGACGCTGAACTACGTGTCCTTCATGATCGCGTGCATCGTCGCGGCGCCGCGGCTGCCGAAGGCCGACGTGCTGCTGTCGACGTCGCCGCAGTTCTTCAACGGCCTGGCCGGCTACTTCGTCAGCCGGCTGCGGCGAGTGCCGTGGGCGCTGGAGATCCGCGACCTGTGGCCCGAGTCGATCGTCGCCGTCGGCGGGCTGCGCAACCGCCGCGTGATCGCGCTGCTCGAGCGCATCGAGTCGTTCGCGTATCGCAAGGCCGACCGCATCGTGCCCGTGACCGACGCGTTCAAGCGCCACATGGTGGCGCGCGGCGTCGATGCGCAGAAGATCGCCGTCATCAAGAACGGTGCCGACATGCGCTTGTTCGATAGCGGCACGGCGCCCGGCAACCTGCGGCGCGAGCTGGCGCTCGGCGAGCGCTTCGTGGCGGGCTACTTCGGCACGCATGGAATGGCGCATCGGCTCGACGTCGTGCTGCAGGCGGCGGCATTGCTGCGCGCGCGCAGCGACATCGTTTTCCTGCTGGTCGGCGACGGCGCGGAGCGGGCACGTCTGGTCGCGCTGCGCGACTCCATGGGTCTGGAGAACGTGCTGATGCTGGAACAGCAGCCGAAGCAGTCGATGCCGAAGCTGTGGGCGACGATCGACGCGAGCCTGGTCGTGCTGCAACGCTCGCCGATCTTCAAGACGGTGATTCCGTCGAAGATCTTCGAAAGCCTGGCGATGGAGCGCCCGGTGATTCTCGGCGTCGACGGCGAAAGCCGCGAGCTGCTGCAGGACGCGGAGGCGGGCGTGTACGTCGAGCCGGAGAATGCCGAGGCGCTCGCTGCAGCCGTCGCCGGTCTGGCCGCGGATCGTGCAGGCTCTGCGGCCATGGGCAAGCGTGGCCGGCGCTTCGTCGAGGAGCACTTCGATCGCGCCGTGCTCGCACGACGCTATCTGGAACAATTGATCCCGCTCCGCGAAGCGCGGGCGACGCGTGCGGCGGAGCGTGTGCAGCGGGAGGCCGCGTCCAGATGAGCGCGCAGCTGTCGCTATCGCCGGTCGTCTACCGGTTCAGCTCCAAGACGTTGCTGGTCGCCGCAGCGACTGCGCTGGGGATGCTGGCCGCATTCGCGCCGGCGCTCTCGCACATGGTGCGCACGTGGCAGGCGCGTGAGGAGTACAGCCACGGCTTCCTGATCCCCGTCATCTCGCTGTTCCTCATCTGGCAGCAGAAGGACCGGCTGGAGCAGACGCCGTTCACCGTCTCGTGGTGGGGCGTCGCGCTCGCGGCGGCCGGCGGCCTGATCTACCTGATGGGGTTCTTCGCGACGATCTACTCGGCGATGCAGTACGGCTTCCTGATCTGCCTGTACGGCCTCGTGCTGGCGTCGGTCGGCTGGAACGCATTCCGGCGCATCGCGGTGCCGCTGGCCATGCTCGCGCTGATGATCCCGCTGCCGAGCTTCGTGCTGAGCGCCTTCTCCAACCAGCTGCAGCTGTTGTCGTCGCAGCTCGGGGTGCTGCTGGTGCGGCTGTTCGGCATCAGCGTCTACCTCGAAGGCAACGTCATCGACCTGGGCGCGTACCAGCTGCAGGTCGCCGAAGCGTGCGACGGGCTGCGCTACCTGTTCCCGCTGCTGACGATCGGCTTCATCATGGCGTACTTCTTCCGCGCCGCCTTGTGGAAGCGCGTGGTGCTGTTCCTGTCGAGCATCCCGATCACGATCGGCATGAACAGCCTGCGCATCGGCATCATCGGCGTGACGGTCGAGTACTGGGGCGTGAGCATGGCCGAGGGGCTGCTGCACGAATTCCAGGGCTGGGTCGTGTTCATGTCGAGCTTCCTGCTGATGGTCGGCGAGATGACGCTGCTGGCGCGCTGGGGCGGTGCGAAGACCCGCTGGCGCGAAGCCTTCGGCCTGGAGTTTCCGGCGCCTGCGCCGCGCGACGCCGAGCGCCGGTCACGACCGCTGCCGACCAGCGCATTCGGCGCGCTCGCCGTCGTGGCTGCAATCGCGACTGTGTGTCTCGCGATTCCGCAGCACGCGCCGACGATTCCGGCGCGCGAGACGTTCGTCGGATTCCCGCGCTCGCTCGGTCCGTGGCACGGCACGATGGAGGCGTTGCAGCGCGTCTACCTCGACGTGCTCAATCTCGACGACTATCTCAACATCAACTACGTGCGCGGCGAGCGCGACCCGGTGAACCTGTACATGGCCTGGTACGACTCGCAGCTCGAGGGGCGCTACATGCACTCGCCGCGCTCCTGCATTCCGGGCGGCGGCTGGCAGATCGAGGATCTGCGGAGTCTGCCGATCGAGGGCGTGCGGCTCGGGGCGCAGGACCTGCGTGTCAATCGCGCAGTCATTCAGCTCGGCGCGCAGAAGCAGATCGTCTACTACTGGTTCCAGCAACGCGGCCGCGTGGTGACGAACGAATACCTGGTGAAGTGGTACCTGTTCTGGGACGCGCTCACCCGCAACCGGACGGACGGCGCGCTGGTGCGCGTTGCCTCGCCGCTGTTGAGCGGCGAGGCCGAGTCGGCTGTCGACGAGCGGCTGAAACAGTTCACCGCGCTGGCGGTTCACGACCTCGCGCGTTACGTGCCGGATTGAGCAGAGGCTGGCGCCGCGGGCGTCGTACGCCTCAGCTCGGCGATCAGCAGCACGCGTAGCGTGGCGAGCCGGTCGCTGGCATTCACGATGCGCTCGTACAGCCATCCCGCGAGATACAACGGCCAGGCGAGCCGCAGGTATTCGGGCCGGCCTTCGATCAGCTCGACGCGCTCGAGCTGCAGCCCGCTGCCGCGCGCCAGCGTCGCGAGCGCGAGCCGGGAGTTGGCCCGATAGTGAGTCGGGAACGTATCTTCCGAGTGCCGGCCGCGTGCGCGATTGACCAGCCTGTGGAACCACAGCGGCGTCATGCGGGCGATCAGCGGCATGTAGTGCCACTTGTTCGGCGTTTTGGCGAGGAACACTCCGCCGGGCTTGAGCACGCGGTGGATCTCGCGAAACACGCGCAGCGGATCGGGCAGGTGCTCCAGCACGTTGTCGCAGAACACCACGTCGAACGTCGCATCGGCGAACGGCAGGGCTGCGGCCGAGCCGATCGCAGCGACGTCGAGATACGGATTGTCGACGACGCGCGGGTCGAGATCGACGCCGCACACGCAGCGAACCCGGTGCCGGAAGTTCATGTGCGCGACGATGCCGGCGCCGGCGCCGACGTCGAGGACCGCGTCGTCCGGCCGCAGCCGCGCCAGCACGCGCTCGCGGAACATCAGGTCGTCCCAGTTGCGCTGGGTCTGCGGGTACAGGCGGCGGTCGAGCCACGCCACGGCGGAGGTCATCGGTTCGGGTTCCGGGTCAGCTGGCACGTATCGCGCAGGATAGAGTCGCTGTGTTGCAGGCTCGTATCGGAGCGAGTCATCCACGGGCTGCCGAAGGCGCTGACCCCGAACGCTTCGGCCCGCTCGATGGCGGCGCAGAGGTCGGCCGGGCGCGCGGCCTCCGGCATTTCCCAGCCGACGATGTCGACGAGGTTGCCATACACGGCCGCGAACAACGGCACCGATGCTGGAGACGCGCTCCCGAGATACAGGAGCGAAGAATCGACGAGATCGATGTACACCTCCGCCGCGCCCTCGGCCATCACATATTCATGGTCGGCCAGCGCTTGTCGAAGCATCGTGCGCGTTCCTTCGACCGGCGCGCTCGGGCTGCCGGGCGCGTGGCCGTGATCCGTTGCGTAGCAGAGCCGCGGATGCATGGCGGTCGCGACGTCGAGATACACGCCGGGCGTCGGACGGCCACGACTGTCCTTGATGCCGAGTTGCACATCGCGCACCGCTTGACGCCACGCCGCACTCGCCGGACAGGCGACTAGCAGGCAATGGTCCTTCCCGCCGATCTGCGGGTAGCGCAGGTATGTCGGCTGTTGCGACCGCGTCGGCGCGAGCCGCAGCAGAAATCCCGGCGCACGCTGTGCAGTCGGCGCAGCGTTATGTTGCCTGCCGTCCCACAGCGAGGCATTGGTGTAGGGCAGGGGAACGCTGCCGAAGCGGTCGCGCAGTGTGGTCAGGAAGTTGCGGAAGTCGCGCTCGCGGCGGCAGTTCGCCTGCTCCGGCGGGCAGGCGTCGTAGAACGGCGCGCCGACATTGATGCCCTGATAGCCCCAGTTGACGAAGAAGGTCGCCGTGCCCGGCCGCGCACTGCCGGAGAAAGCGCGCAGAACCGGCGCGACGCGGCGCTCCGTCCATGGATCGTCGAACACGTTGTCGCCATAGAAATGTATGTAGCGGGGCGAGAGCTTGCCGCTGCTGCGGGCACGATGCGCCCAGAACTGCTTGCTGCTCCACGAGCGATAGCGCTCGGCCGCGGCTTGCCACCGCGGTGCGAGCGAGCGATCGACGATCACGTCCGTCTGGCGTGCGTCATAGAAGTAGAGCCGCAGCTCGCGCGCGCCGAGCTCCCAATCGACGATCGACACCGGGTCGACCACCTGCGTCTGCACGTACAGCGCCTGGCCGCTCTCCGGCGCGAAGAACGCCATGAACTGCATGGTCTGGGCTTGCGAGGGATAGCGGCGGCGGCCGAGAGCGCTCGCAATGGGCTCGTAGCGGCCGTGTCCGGCCGGGCGCAGCACGTGCGTGTAGCCGGTGAGATCGATACGCACCGGCGCCTCGGGCGCGGGCTCCCACCAGTCGCCGTCGCGGCGCGACTGGTCGTCGCCGCAACCGACGTCTGCGTGCACCGCGAGCGCAACCAGCAACCCGACGCAAGCCACGAGAGCTCTGAGCATCGTCCGATGGTAGCCGGGCGACGTGGCAATTCTGCAATAAACGCTGCGTAGACTCGCGACCGACCTATGGACCTGATGCTCGGATTCCTGCTTGCGATGAGCATCACCATGGTGCTCATCCCGCCGCTCATGAGCGCCGCGGCGCGCCTGCAGGTTCTCGACGCCCCCGGCGTGCGCAAGGTGCACTCGACGCCGGTGCCGCGCGTGGGCGGCATCGCCATGGCCGCGGGAACGCTGATCGCGGTCGTGCTTTCCCGCGACTTCGTCCAGCCGATGCCGGCGTACCTGGCCGGCGTCCTGGTGCTGCTCGTCTTCGGCGTGTGGGACGACCGGGTCACGCTCGGGCCGCTGACCAAGCTGCTCGGCCAGGCCATTGCCGTCGTGCTGGTGATGAGCTGGGGCGAAGTGAGCATCGGCACGATCACGCTGGCCGAGCGCCACGTGCTGCCGCAGTGGCTCGCCGCACCGTTGACGTTCGTCTTCCTGCTCGGCGTGACCAACGCCGTCAATCTCGCCGACGGCCTCGACGGGCTCGCCGGCGGCACGACATTACTGGCGCTGTCGGCGATGGCGCTGCTCGCATTCACGTCGTCGACGCCGTTCGTCGGCGCCGTCGCTGTCATCATCATCGGTGCGATCCTCGGGTTCCTGCGCTACAACACGCATCCGGCGCGCGTCTTCATGGGCGACAGCGGCAGCCAGATCCTCGGCTTCTCGGCAGGCGTGCTGGCAGTCGTGCTGACGCAGAGCGAGGCTACGGCGCTCAGCTCGGCGCTGCCGCTCGCGCTGCTCGGGATTCCGATCATCGACACGGTGATGGTCATGGCGCAGCGGCTCGCGCAGCGGCGCTCGCCGTTCCAGGCGGACCGCAACCACATTCACCATCGGCTGCTGTCGCTCGGCTTCGATCATCACGAGGCCGTGGTGGTCATCTACCTGCTGCAGGGCGCGCTGTTCATCGCGGCGTGGTTCCTGCGCTATGAATCGGACCTGACGATCCTGGCCACTTTCGCCTTCGTCGCGATCGCCGCGATCACGACACTGCACGCGGCGGCGCAGAGCGGCTGGCGCTGGCGGGCGTCGTCGCCGGCGAGCGCGCACGCAGTTTCGCCGCTCGGTCGCTTCGTGCGCTGGGTGAAAGCGCCGGAACGCGCGCCGCAGTGGGCGCTGATGGCGATCGCCCTGGTGATCACGATCTACTTCCTCGCGGTCGCGAGAGTGTGCCCCGCGCCGAGCATGGACGTTCGAGTGATGGCGGGATTGCTGGCGGCGACCCTCGGCGGCACGCTGATCATGCGCTGGCGCGCGGCCGAAGCCTCGTGGCTCGACAAGGGCGCGCTGTACATGGCGATGGTGATGGCTGTCTATTTCGACCGGCAGACCACCACGCTGCTCGAAGCTCACAGCGCTCTGCAGGTGGCGCTGTTCGCGACTCTGGTGGTGGCGATCGGGCTGCGCTTCCGGCTCGCGAGCGACCGGCGCTTCCGCATCACGACACTCGACGTGCTCGTCATCTTCACCGCCCTGGTCATCCCAAACCTGCCCGGCTCGATCACCAGCTCGGCTACGCTCGGCGAGAGCGTCGCCAAGCTGATCGCGCTGATGTACGCCGTGGAAACGCTGCTCGGTGCGGCGGGCCGCTGGTGGCGCTTGCCGGGTCTCGCCGCGCTCGCGTTTCTCGGGGCCTGCATCCTGCGCGTGTGACACAGCTGTCACACGAGCGTCAAGGAGCCCACTTACGATCGTCGTCAAATAAAGCCGCGCGGCGGCACGCGGCACTCGGTCGATGAGCGCGCCGCTTCCAATCATCGGGTATTCAAATGCGCTACCAACGGGTTCTGGCGTCGTGCGTGATCTTGCTGGCGATTGCAGCTGCCGGGTGCGGCGGCGCGCAGGATCGCAAGGCGCATTATCTCGACAAGGGCGCGAAGTACCTGGCCGACGGCAACTACGAGAAGGCGCGCATCGAGTACCGCAATGCGCTGCAGATCGATCCGACCGACAGCGAAGCGCGCTACCAGCTCGGGCGCGTCTCGGAGAAGCTCGGCGATCCGCGTGAGGCGGTCGGTCATTATCAGGCGGCGATCGATCTCGACCCGAAGCACATGCCGTCGCGCGCGGCGCTCGCCCGCCTGTATCTGCTGGGCGGGCTGCCCGACAAGGCGATGGAGCTGGTCGAGCCGGGGCTCGCGCAGGAGCCGAAGAACGCACAGCTGTTGACGGTGCGCGGCGCCGCGAAGGCGCAGCTCGGCGACAAGCCGGGTGCATTCGAAGACGCGCAGGCGGCGGTGCAGCTCGCACCGGAAGACGAGTATGCGGTTGCGTTGCTCGCATCGCTGTACCGCCAGGACAATCAGACGGACAAGGCGATCGAAGCGGTGAAGGCCGGGCTCGAGCGCATCCCGAAGAGCACCGATCTGCGCGTGGTGCTGGCCGAGCTGCAGCTTGCGACCGAGCACCCGGCGGAAGCCGAGGAGCAGCTGAAGAAGGTCGTCGAGCTGCAGCCAGGCGAGCTGCAACATCGGTATCGTCTCGCCCGGTTCTACGTGCTGACCAAGAACCAGCAAGCTGCGCAGAGCACGCTGCGCGATGCGATCGCATCGGTGCCCGACAGCATCGAGGCGAAGCTGACGCTCATCGACCTGCTCGTCGCCACCGACGGCATCGACAAGGCGGAAAGCGAGCTCAAGAAGTTCGTCGGCGACGACCGGCGCAACTCGGCGCTCCAGCTCGCGCTGGCGCGCTTCTACGAGACACATGGCAAGGCGGCGCAGGCGAAGGCGCAGTACACGGCCATCATCAATGACCAGGACAAGAAGCCCGACGGCCTGACTGCGCGCACGCGCCTGGCCGCCATGCTGGTGCAGGAGAAGCAGCTCGATCCGGCGAGCAAGCTCATCGAGGAAGTCCTGAAGGAGAATGCGCGGGACAACGAGGCGCTCGCACTGCGCGGCAACCTTGCGCTGGCGCGCGGCGACGCAGCCGCCGCGATCACCGATCTGCGCGCGGTGTTGCGCGATCAGCCGAACTCGATCCCGATCGTGCGTGCCCTCGCGCGGGCGCACCTGCAGAACAACGAGCTTGCACTGGCGGAGGAGACGCTGCGGTCCGCTGCACAAGCGAATCCGGGCGATCGCACGCTGCGGCTGGAGCTGTCGCAGCTGCTCACGCAGAGCGGCCGGCCCGAGCAGGCGAAACCCGTGCTGGAGCAGCTGGTCGCCGAGACTCCGAACGACGTCGGCAGTCTCGAAGCTCTGTTCAGAGTTCAGGCCGCGCTGAAGGATCTGAATGGCGCTCGCACCACTGCCGAGAGCATCAAGCGCGTGCGGCCGGATCTGCCGCTCGGACCTTTCCTGCTGGGCACCGTCGAGGAGTCGCAGCAGAAGCTCGATGCCGCGACCGCCGAGTACGAGAACGCGCTCGTCCTGCAACCGCGGGGCGCAGAGCCGCTGACCGCGCTGATTCGCGTGATGCTGGCGCGCAAGCAGCCGGAGCAGGCGCTCGCGCGACTCGACAAAGTCATCGCCGAGCAGTCCGACAACGCGGTGCCGCGCAACCTGAAGGGCGAGCTGCTGACTTCCCGGGGTCGTCACGATGACGCGATCGCGGCGTTCGACGGATCGATCACGCTCTCGCCGCAATGGTGGCTGCCTTATCGCGGCCTGGCCCTGGCATACCTTGCGAGCAAGCGCACCGACCCGGCGCTCGCGACGCTCGAGCGCGGCGTTCAGCAGACCGGCTCGGCGGCGCTCGCGACCGACCTGGCCGCGCTGTACGAGCGGCTCAACCGTCCGGACGATGCGATTCGCGTGTACGAAGGCATGGTCAAGCGCAACCCCGCTTCGGTTGCTGCCGCGAACAATCTCGCGATGCTGCTGGTGAGCTATCGGGCGGATCAGGCGAGTCTCGACCGCGCGCAGCAGCTCACGGCGCGACTCAACAACGTGACCGAGCCCGCTGTGCTGAACACGCGCGGCTGGGTGAAGTTCAAGCGCGGCGAGTTCCAGGAGTCGCTGACGCTGTTGCAGGAGGCGGTCGACAAGTCTCCGGAGTCGCCGCTGATGCGCTATCACCTCGGCATGGCGCAGCTGCGCACCGGCGATCGCAACGCTGCGCGCCAGAATCTCGAGGCGGCGCTGACCTCCGGTCGCACGTTCCAGGGCGCAAAGGAAGCACAGGCGGCGCTTGCCGAGATCAAGCGCGCAGGGTAGGTCACCGTGTACCGCAACTATCTGTATGGCCTGGTCGCCGGGGCCGCGTCGATCCTGCTTTGCCCGTCGGCGCACGCTGCGCCGGTGATGCAGACGACCCAAGTCGTCGCGACTACACCCGAGGCGCAGGCACGGCTGCCTGCGCCGATCGACTTTACGGTGTCCACGGCCGGCAGCTACGTCGTCACGCTGCGCGATGTCAATGCCTTCGGGCTGCTCGGCGAGCTGAGCGCGATCGTCACGCGCGATCTGCAGGTCGTCGCGCGCGTCGACGTCGACTATCCCGCCGGCGGCCAGGCACCTGCGCCGGCAACCAAGTCGTTCACAGCAGCGGCGGGCGACTATCGGATTCACGTCATCGGCGCGGGAGTGGACGAGACCCGCGGCGGCACATATGCGATCAGCGTCGTCGGCGGCGGCACGACGCTGGTCGACGCCGCAGGTGCGATCGGCACGACACAAGGTCCAGAGGCAGGCACGTCGGTGCTTCAGGAGGCGATCGAGTTCGCTGCCGCGGGCTCGTATCAGCTGGCAGTCACAGACCACGCCTTCCCTGCGGCCCTGAGCTCACCGCCGCTCGTGCTCCTGACGCGCCGCTCGCCGAACGGCCCCGTCATCGTCGCTCAGGCGCCGGGCCCCTTCACGACCGACGCCGGCACGCATGACCTGATCGTGATCGCCACCGCGGCCGACCCGGACAAAGTCGGCATGTACAGCGTGCGTATCGATGGCGGCGCGCTCGTGTATCAGAGCACGAACCCGGTCGGCGGCATGGCGGCGCCTGTGGATGTGGCGATCGCGGCGGGAGGCACCTACACGCTGACGCTCGCCGACGCCAGCTTCCCGGATCCGCTCGGCAGCTTCGGCGCGCTGGTCGCGCAGGCGGGCGCGGTGCTCGGCTCGCAGACCGGCACGGGATCGCTGACGTTGAACCCGGTCACGGGCACGGTGCAGCTGTTTACGTTCGGACGCACGACCGACATCGGCGCCTTCGCAGTCCGGCTGAGTCAGGCTTCCAGCGTTCGCTACGCCGACGTTCATATCGTCGATGCGTCCTCGGATCCGACGACGCCGGCGATCCATGCATTCGCGCCGGCAACCCCTGTGGCCGCCGGCAACTACGTGCTCAACGTTGCCGACTTCCGCTTCCCGCTCGAGCTGCCAAGCCTGCATGCAGCGGTGGTGCAAGGCGATGCGATCGTCGATCGGCTCGACCATGCAGGTGCGCTCGATGTGACATTGCAGGCGGGCGCCGCAAAGGTGCTCGTCGCCGCCGTGCCGCCGCCGCCGACGCCAGGCACTCCGCCGCAGCCGAACAGCGGCTTGTTCGGGATCGAGTTGTCCACTGCCGCGGGCGCGGACGTTCTCGAGAGCACGCAAGGCGTGGGCGGTCTGTTTCTGTCCACGCCAGTAGACGTGCCCGCTACCGGGCGTTACGACTTCACGTTGCGCGACCTGCAGTTTCCGGTCGGCTTGCGGGGCAGCGCACTTGCGGTCACGCGCGGCACCGAGCTGATCGTGCAGGCATTCGGCGACGGTACAGTTGCCCGGCAGATCGATGCTGGCACCTACGTGCTGAACTTCCTTGGCCAGCCCGCGGGCACGCAAGAGTACGGTGCCTATGGCCTTGGCGTCGCCGAGTCCGCGCCGGCGCCGACGGTAACGCTGACGGCGAATCCGGCGACGATCACCTCGGGTCAGAGCACGACCTTGCAGTGGAATTCGACCGGCGCGACTGCCTGTTCTGCGTCGAACGGCTGGAGCGGCGCCAAGGACCCGAGCGGCACGCAGCAGGTGGGGCCGTTGACCAGTGGAGCGACGTACGAGCTTCGCTGCACGGGCCCGGGCGGCAGCGCAGCGGCTACAGCCACGGTGACCGTGAACGCTCCGGCGCCCGGTGGCGGGGGCGGTGGTGGCGGCGGGGGCAGCCTGACTCCCGTTGCGCTCATATATATGGCGCTGGCGGCCGGGCTGCGGCGTAGACGGCAGCGTTCCTAAGGTCTTAACGAACCGGGCCGGCGCTCAGCGCCGGCCCGGACGAGCGGCCGGATGATCGGCCGATCAGTTGCGGTCGGTGAGACGAGTGAAGCTGACCGGCGGCACGGTCGGATTGCCGTAGGTCGCCTGGCTCGACACGTGCGTCACGCCTTTGACGAGGGCCCAGGCGCGCGCTTCGGCCGCATCGCGCGCAATCACGAACACGCGGCGATGACCGAGGTTGTTGAACGCCTTGGCCACGTAGTTCTTGTAGTAGAGCGTCAGGCCGGACGGGTGCTCGAGGCCGATGCCGTCGAGGTACTGGTGCGCGGCATAGCCGCGCGTGCTCTTGTCGCTGCGGTCCCAGGTGTTGTTGTTGACGATGATGAATTTCGGGTTGATCGCGCGGCGCTTGGCGTCGAGGCGCCGCACCAGGTCGACGCAGCCGTCGGTCCACGCGTCCTTCTCGGCCACCGACCAGGTCGACCAGTTGGTGTAGCTCGGCCACGGGCGCCCGCCGCAGGTGTCGAGGAACACGCCGTCGAACTTGCCGCTCTTCATGATGGTCGTCACATAGTTGACGATCCAGTTGCTCCACGCCGAGCCCTTGCGGATGTCGGTCATGTGGTTGCCGGGGCGCATGATGCGCTGGCCGTAGCTCGGCCACGGCCACAGCGGCACCTTGCCGGAGTCGCCCATGTAGTACTGCTGGTCGAGCGTGCAGGTCTCGGTGTCCGGCACGGCTGCGGGCGAGATGTAGAACAGCACCTCACCGCCGCCCTGGCGCACTTTCTGGAAGATCGCGTCGTTGCGGTTGCAGCGGCCGGTGATGATGAAACCGGTCGGCTTGCCGTACAGGGCGACGTTGGTGGTGGACTTGTATGCGAGGCCCATCGGGTTGGCGGCCAGCGCCGCGCCGGCGCTCAGGGTCAGGCCGACGGACACGCAAAACGATGCGACGAATCTGCACTTCATCTCGACTTCTCCCGGAGACTTCGGCCGGCCGCGCGCTGTCGGGTCGGCTTGTTGCTGTTCCTGTTGCCAGTTCAATTGGTACGGCCCGAAGGCCGGGCGCGAATCTAGCCAGCGTTTTCCGACCCAACAACTGTCTCCGTTCGATCACAGGACGAGTGCCTACAAGACTGTGCGACAGCGATGTGACATCCTGCGCACGCCGCAGCCGTGTTGACTTGTCGTCCGTGCGGACGTGTCTGCGAATCCTGCTTTGCAATCGGGCGGATTCCCCTACGCGGCATGGGGCGCTGCCCGTGCAAAGGCCGCTTAATCTTCCGTCTTATATGTAGTCGCCGCGCGCAAGCGCCGCGCAAAGTCGCGCAAGCGGCCGGCGTGCGTACAATGCGCTCCCACCATGAACCTGCCGAACGGGCTGCGCATCGCGACGGTCGACATGCACACCGGCGGGGAGCCGCTGCGCATCGTCGTGGAGGGACTGCCTGAGCTGGAAGGGCGCACCGTGCTGGAGAAGCGCCGCTACTTCCGCGAGCATCTGGACCACCTGCGCACCGGGCTGATGTTCGAGCCGCGCGGGCACGCCGACATGTACGGCGCCGTCCTGACGCGCTCCACCGATGCGGACTTCGACGTGTTCTTCCTGCACAACGAAGGCTACAGCACGATGTGCGGCCACGCGATCATCGCGCTCACCCGCTTCGTGATCGAGACCGGCCTGATCGACGAGCTCGACGTAACGTTCAGCGTCCCCGCGGGCCGGATCGAGGCGCGGGCGCACCGTGACCCGGACGGGCGCATCCGCCGGACTTCCTTCCGCAACGTGCCTTCGTTCGTGTATCGGCGCGATGAGCAGCTGCGCGTCGCCGGCCTCGGCGATGTGCGTTTCGATGTGGCGTACGGGGGTGCTTTCTATGCCTGCGTCGACGCGGCGCCGCTGGGGCTGGAGCTGACTGCGGCTCACTACGCGCGCCTCATCGATGCAGGGCGACGCATCAAGCACGCGGTGATGGCGGCGCTGCCGATCGAGCATCCGTTCGAATCGGACCTGAGCTTTCTCTACGGCACGATCTTCATCGGGCCGCCGCACGACCCGGCGCATCACAGCCGCAACGTCTGCATCTTCGCGGACGGGGAAGTCGACCGCTCACCCACCGGCTCGGGCGTCAGTGCCCGGGCGGCGCTGCATCATGCCAGGGGCGAGCTCGCCGCGGACCGCACGATCGCGATCGAGAGCATTCTCGGCAGCACGATGACGGTCCGGGTCGCCGCGACCACGGCATTCGGGCCCTACGACGCGGTGATTCCGCAAGTGAGCGGCACGGCGCACTTCACCGGCCGGCACGAGTTCTGCTTCGACCCCGAGGATCCGCTGCGCGGCGGCTTCATCTTCCGCTGAGGCGGCTTCAGGGGCAGTCGCGGTCGGGCGGCAGGATCATGTTGCCGCGGCCGTGCTCCAGCAACTGCACCATCTCGGTGGCGTCGACGGGCTTGCTGTGCAGGTAGCCCTGCGCCTGGTCGCAGTCCATTTCCCAGAGCATGCCGAGCTGCTCGACCGTCTCGACGCCTTCGGCGATCACGGTCATGTTGAAGGCGCGCGCCAGCGAGATGATCGTCTGGACCAGCGTCTTGCTGGAGCGGTCGTTGGGGCGCAGGCGGCTGATGAACGAGCGGTCGATCTTCAGCGTGTCGATCGCCAGGTCGGCGAGCCGGCTCAGCGAGGAATAGCCGGTGCCGAAATCGTCGATCGCGATGCGCGCGCCGGCGGCGCGCAGGCGCTCGAGCTTCTTCAGCGTCGCGTCCGAGTCGTCCTGCAGCGTGCCTTCGGTGATCTCGATGTCGAGGCCGCAGGTGCTGCACGCCCAGGACTGCGTCAGCTTGGTGAAGCGGGACACGAAGTCCGGCCGCCGCAGCTGCACCGGCGAGATGTTGACGGCGATCCGGACCGGCGGCAGGCCGTCCAGCCGCCACTGCTGGCAATCCAGCGCCGCGCGCTCCAGCACCCAGTCGCCGACCTCGACGATGAATCCGGTCGACTCCAGCAGGGGAATGAAGGCTGCCGGCGATACCAGGCCGGATTCCGGATCGCGCCAGCGGATCAGCGCCTCCAGGCCTTCGATCCGCCGCGTCTTGACGTTGATCTTGGGCTGGTAGTGCAGCTCGAACTGCCGCTGCTCCAGCGCGTTGCGCATCTTGTGCTCGAGGGTCAGGCGCGCGACCACCTTGGAGTGCCGCTCGGCGTCGAACGCCAGGTGCTTCTCGCCGGACGCCTTCGCGGTGCGCAGCGCAGCCTCGGCGTTCTGCACCAGGACGTTGGCGTCGCGACTGCCGTCGGCGCGCACCGCCAGTGCCGATTTGACCACGACCGGCATCTCGGATCCTTCGAGCTGGAACGGACGGCCGAACACCGCGGCGATGACGTCCCGCAGGGCCGCCGGTGTGCCGCTGTCCTCGCGTGGCACTTCCAGCACCATCGCGAACGTGCCGCCGTCGAAGTGCGACAGCAATTCGCCGTCGCGCAGATGGCCGCGCAGCCGATCGGCCACGTGCTGCAGCAGCAGGTCGCCGACGTGCCGCCCGAATGAATCGTTGATGACGCTCAGCTGCTCGATGTCGACGATCGCGACGGCAACGGTGCGCTGCCGGCCGGGCGGCTTGTCGAGCATGCGGCCCAGGCGCTCGCAGAACAGCGAGCGCCGCGCGAGGCCCGTCTGCGGATTGAAATAGGAGAGAAACCGTACCGTGCTGTCCTTCTGCAGGTACTGCACCGCGAAGGACAGATTCGCCGCGACTTCGCGCAGCATGCGCAGCTCGTAGTCGCTGACTACATCGGCGTCCAGCGCAGCGAGGAACAGCACGCCGATCGTCGTCTTGTCGACGATGAGGGGCAGGGCGACGGCGGATCGGCAGCCTCCCTGCAGCAGCAGAATGTGCATCGCGCTATCGGGAAGTGCGCCGCCGGTGTCGTTGCAGACCACGACCGAGCCCGCCCGCAGCACCCGCTCGGCGATCTCCTCGTCGCCGCCGGCCACTTCCGCGAGCTCGGCGGACACGATGTCGGTGCGCTTGGGATCGGCGCCGGCCCATGCGACCGGCTGTACCGCCTGGCCGCCGCTCTTCTTGAGCAGGACGATGGCGTGCGCATAGCCGCCCGTCTTGATCGCGAAGCGGCAGGCCTCCTGCAACAGCTCCTTGCGGTCGCGGATGCGGGGTACGAGGCTGTTGATGCCGCTCAGCATCCGCAACACGCGGGTCAGTCGGGCGATGCGCGCTTCCTGCTCGCGCCGCTCGGTCACGTCGCGCTCGGCGCCGCGGAAGCCGCTGACGCGGCCGTCATGAACCAGTGCGAGCGCATTGCGCTCCAGCCAGCGATAATTGCCGGCGCGATGGCGCCAGCGGTAGGCGACGCGCGCGGCGTGTCGTTCCTTCGGGCCGAGAGCTGCCAGCGACAGCTCCGCTGCCGGTCGATCCTCTTCGTGCAGGTGATCGAGCAGGTGCGTTCCGACCATGTCCTGCGCGGAGTAGCCGAGGATCGTGGCGACGGACTCGCTGCTGAACACGAAGCGGCGATCGGCATCGAGCTCCCAGATCCAGTCCTGGGCGGTCGCCACGATGTCGTGCAGACGCTGCTCCACCGCGCGCCGCTCGCGTCGCTCGGCAGCTTCGCTGATCGCACGCGTGACCGCGGACGCAAGCCGCTTCAGATTGGTCTTGAGGACGTAGTCGGACGCGCCGCGATGCAGGGCCTCGATCGCGCGCTCTTCGCCGATCGTGCCGGAGACGAAGACGAACGGTGTATGCGGCGCGCACTCGCGCACGATGCGCAGCGCGCTCAGGCCGTCGAACTGCGGCAGGCTGAAATCCGACAAAACGATCGTCGGGCGGAACTCCTGCAGCGCGGCCCGCAAGGCCGGCTCGTTCTCGACGCGGCGCCAGGCGAAATCGAAGTTGGCCCGACGCAGCTGGTAGACGATCAGCTCGCCTTCGGTGGCGACGTCCTCGACCAGCAGCACCCGGGTTTGCGTTGCGTCGCAGTCAGTGGCGGAGGTCTCCTCTGCAGGACGAATTGCACCATCAGCCGTACTCATCTCGCACACGTCTCTCCCTGTAATTGCCGGTTACCGTAGCTTGGCGACGCCCGCCGGCGTGTGATCCACGCCGCAGTATTCGGCCGGGCGCGATTGCGGGTTTCCGCAGTTTGAGACGAATGTCACTGCCTTGGCGCGCTGCGTCGCTGCATTTTTCGACGCTACGGAATCTGGCTCTGGGGAATCGGGGATCTGGTGAAAAACCCTATGAACAGGAAGCTCATCGTCCTGGCTGTCGCGTCGGCACTGCTGCCCGCGGCACAGGCTATTGCACAGTCGACCACCGACCTGAAGCAGCTTTCGTTCGACGAGCTGCTCGACCTGCGCGTGACCTCCGTGTCCAAGCGCAGCCAGCCGCTGTCCGAGGCGCCCGCCTCGATATTCGTGCTCACGAACGAGGACATCCGCCGCAGCGGCGCCAACACGCTGACCGAAGCGCTGCGACTGGCGCCGAACCTGCTGGTCGCGCGCATGGACACCGTGCAGTACGCGATCAGTGCGCGCGGCTTCAACAATGCCATCGGCAACAAGCTGCTGGTCCTGATCGACGGCCGCACGGTCTACACGCCGCTCTACTCAGGCGTGTTCTGGGACCAGCAGGACGTGCTGCTCGAGGACGTGGATCGCATCGAGATCATCAGCGGTCCCGGCGCGACGCTGTGGGGCGCCAATGCGGTGAACGGCGTCATCAACGTGATCACGCGCTCGGCAGCCGACACGACCGGCACGCTGATGGTCGCCGGCGCGGGCGCTGACGAGCGCGGCGGCGCCGCGCGTTTCGGCACCGAGCTCGGCTCCGGCGCCGTGCGCTTCTATGCCAAGTACGCAGAATGGGACAACACGACGCGCAGTGTCGGAGTGGAAGCGCTCGACGACTGGCGGCGCGGACAAGTCGGCTTCCGCTCGGACTGGGAGATCGCGGACAGCACGTTCACGCTGCAAGGCGACGCGTACGACGGCCACTCGCAGGATCGCGGCGGGTTCGCGCCCTTCATCCTCGGCGACATCGAGATATCCGGCGTGAACCTGCTCGGGCGCTGGCAGCGCGCGCTGAGCGGCGGCTCCGACGTGCAGGTGCAGGTCTACTACGACCATTCCAAGCGCGACGACTTCCTGTTCTACAAGCCGACCGCGGACGTGCTCGACATCGACTTCCAGCACTCGATTCCCGGCGAGCGGCACACGCTGCTGTGGGGCGGCGGCTATCGCCACGCGCAGGACGACATCGGTGCCGGCATCGTCACCGTGTTCGTCCCCGACAGCCGCACGCTGCAGTGGGGCAACCTGTTCGTGCAGGACGAGATCGGCCTGAGCGAGGACCTGCGGGCGACGGTCGGCCTCAAGCTGGAAAGCAACGACTACACCGGCGTCGAGTACCTGCCGAGCGCGCGTCTCGCATGGAAGCTGTCCGACGAGCGCCTGCTGTGGGGCTCGGTGTCGCGCGCCGTACGTGCACCGGCCCGCTTCGATCGCGACGTGCGCTTCCCGGCGACGCCGCCGTTTCTCGTCATCGGCGGTCCGGATTTCGAGTCAGAGGTCGCCAACGTCGTCGAGCTCGGCTATCGCGCGCAGCAGTCGGCGATGCTCAGCTATTCGGTCACGGCGTTCGCGCACTTCTGGGACAAGCTGCGCAGCGGCTCCGCGCTGCCGGTGAAGCTCGAGAACAAGATCGAAGGCACGGTCCAGGGCATCGAGGCGTGGGCGGACCTGCGGCCGGTCGAGTACTGGACGCTGTCGGCCGGCATGACCTGGCTGGACGAGAACCTGCGTCTCAAGCGCGGCAGCACCGATCCGGTCGGCGTGGACAATCCGACGCTACGCAACGATCCCGACTACCAGTGGCAGCTGCGCTCGAGCCTCGATCTGCCGCACGACGTGCAGTTCGACGTGCTGCTGCATCACATGGCCTCGTTGCCGGAGCCGAGCGTGCCGGCGTACACCGAGCTCGACGTGCGAATCGCCTGGCTCGTCGGCGGCGTGGAAGTGGCGCTCGCCGGCCGCAATCTCCTGCATGAGCGGCATGCGGAGTACGGCGAGCGGATCGCGCGCAGCGAGATCGACCGCAGCTATTACGGACAGGTGCGATGGCGCTTCTAAGGGCGTTTCGCGCGCTGGCGTTCATCCTGCTGCTGTTCGTGGCGAATGCCTCGGCAGCCCCGGGCGAATATCGCGTCAAAGCGGTCTTCCTGTTCAACTTCTCCAGGTTCGTCGACTGGCCGACCTCGGCGTTTGCGGCGGCCGATACGCCGTTCGTCATCGGCGTGTTCGGCAGCGACCCGTTCGGCAAGGATCTCGAAGAGGTCGCGCGCGGCGAGAAGGTGGACGGCCGGCCGTTGCAGATCCGGCGCGTGCAGAGCGTCGCAGAGGCGGGCGACTGCCAGATCCTGTTCGTGCCCGCGGCAGCGCAGGCGCAGCTCGGCGACATCGTCACGGCGCTGGGGCATCGCAGCACGCTGACCGTCAGCGACCTCGACGGCTCGGTTCAGCGCGGCGCGATGATCCGCCTGGTCACCGACGGCGACCGGATCCGGCTGCGCGTGAACGTCGATGCGGCTCGCGCTGCCGGACTGACCATCAGCTCCAAGCTGCTGCGCTCCGCCGAGATCGTCAATCCAGCCGTGGAAGGCTGAGATGCCGCTGCCGACCTCCATCCGCAAGAGCCTGATGCAGATCGTGCTGCTCACGACCGGCATCGTGCTGCTGTTCACCTGCGCTGCCTTCTTCACTTACGAGCTGGTGACTTTCAGGCAATCGATGGTCCGGCAGCTCGACACGCTGTCGCAGGCCATTGCCTCCAACAGCACTGCCGCGCTGGCATTCGCCAACCCGGAAGATGCGCAGTCGGTGCTCGCTGCGTTCAAGGCGGACCAGCACATCGTCGCGGCCGCGCTCTACGACCAGTCGGGCACGTTGTTCGCTGCCTATCCGCAATCCCTCGCCGCGGACGCGCTGCCCGCCCGGCCGGGAGACATCGGCTACAGGTTCGAAGGCGGGCACGTGATCGGCTTCGAGCCGGTCGCCGAAGGCGGCCAGCGGCTCGGCACACTGTTCGTGAAGAGCGATCTCAAGGCGATCGAGCAGCGCTTCGAGCTGTACGGCGTGATCGTGGCGATCGTGGTCGCGCTCTCGGCTGTGCTCGCGTACCTGGTTTCCAGCTGGCAGCAGGGGCGGATCTCGCGTCCGATCCTGCAGCTCGCGGAGACGGCGCGCGCGGTATCGGATCGCCACGACTACACCGTGCGTGCGGCCGGGCCCGGCAACACGTTCGAGATCGATCTGCTCACCGATGCGTTCAATCACATGCTGACGCAGATCCAGCAGTCCGACCGGCGGCTGCATGCGCAGATGGCCCGGCTGAGCCTGCTGCAGCAGATCACCGGTGCGATCGGCGAGCGGCAGGATCTGCAGAGCATTTTCCAGGTCGCGCTGCGCAGCGTGGAGGAGAACCTGCCGATCGACTTCGGCTGCGTCTGCCTGTACGACACGCCGACGGCGACCTTGAGCGTGAGCACGGTCGGGGCAGCGAGTCAGAGCCTGGCGCCGAGCCTCGACTTGGCAGAGCTCAGCATAGTGCCCATCGACGGCAACGGGTTGTCGCGCTGCATTCAGGGACAGCTGGTGCACGAGCCCGACGTCCGCGAGATTCAGTATCCGTTCCCGCAGCGGCTGGCACGGGGCGGCCTGCACTCGGTCGTCATTGCTCCGCTTGCGGTGGAGAACAAGGTCTTCGGCGCGCTCATCGCCGCGCGACGCCAGGCACATTCGTTCAGCAGCGGCGACTGCGAGTTCCTGAAGCAGCTCAGCCAGCACGTGGCGCTCGCTTCGCACCAGGCGCAGCTGCACTCAGCATTGCAACATGCGTACGACGACCTGCGTCAATCGCAGCACACAGTCATGCAGCAGGAGCGGCTGCGCGCGCTCGGACAGATGGCGAGCGGTATCGCGCACGACATCAACAATGCGATCTCGCCGATCGCGCTGTACACGGAGTCGCTGCTGGAGCGCGAGCCGAACCTGAGCGATCGCGCGCGCTCCTCGCTGACGACGATCCAGCGCGCGATCGACGACGTCGCGGGCACGGTGGCGCGCATGCGCGAGTTCTATCGTCAGCGCGAGCCGCAGCTCACGCTGGTGCTGGTCGACCTGAATCGCATCGTCGAGCAGGTGATCGAGTTCACGCGCGCCAAGTGGTACGACCTGCCGCAGGAGCGCGGCGCTGCCGTCGAGCTGCGGACCGAGCTGGCCGCGACGCTGCCGGGCGTGATGGGAGCGGAAGGCGAGATCCGCGATGCGCTGACCAACCTGATCTTCAACGCCGTCGATGCGATGCCCGAAGGCGGCACGCTGACCGTGCGCACCCGCGTGTCGCCCGGTCCTGCGGGCGTCCAGTGCGTGCGGATCGAGGTTGCCGATACCGGCGTCGGCATGGACGAGGAGACCCGGCGCCGCTGCCTGGAGCCGTTCTTCACGACCAAGGGCGAGCGCGGCACCGGCCTCGGCCTCGCCATGGTGTACGGCATGGTCCAGCGCCACAGCGCGGAGTTCGAGATCGACAGCGCGCTGGGCCGCGGCACCACGATGCAGCTCATCTTCCCGGCCTATACGCAGGAGTTCATGGCGACCATGCGCATGCCGGCGGAGAAGTTCCCGCAGCGCAAGGTGCGCGTGCTGGTGATCGACGACGACCCGCTGATCATCCGCGCGATGGAGGATGCGCTGACGGCGGACGGGCACTCGATCACCAGCGCTCACGGCGGACAGGCGGGCATCGACGCGTTCCTCGCGGCGCACGGCAGCCCGAACTCGTTCGGGCTGGTGTTCACCGATCTCGGCATGCCGCACGTCGACGGCCGCAAGGTTGCGGATGCGGTCAAGCGCTCGTCGCCGCGCACGCCGGTGGTGCTGCTGACCGGCTGGGGCCAGCGCATGCTGGATGACAACGAGATTCCGCCGCACGTGGATCGCGTGCTGAGCAAGCCGCCGCGGCTGCAAGAGCTGCGCATCGCGATCAGGGAGCTGACTGCATGAGCGCACCTGCGCCTCGCCGCGTGCTCATCGTGGACGACGAAGTCGCGCAGATGAAGGCGCTGTGCAACACGCTGGAGATCGAAGGCTACGTCACGGCCGGCTTCAGCTCGGCCTGCGAAGCGCTGGCGTCGCTGCGCAAGGGACAGGTCGACATCCTGCTGACGGACCTGATGATGCCGGACATGGACGGCATCGCGCTGCTCAAAGCCGCCCGCGAAATCGACGGCGACCTGGCCGGTGTGCTGATGACCGGACATGGCACGATCGATACCGCCGTGAAGGCCATGCAGCACGGTGCGCTCGACTATATCCTGAAGCCGTTCAAGCTCACGACCGTCTTGACGGTGCTGTCGCGAGCGTGCGAGGTGCGTCAGCTGCGCCTCGACAATGCAGCGCTGCAGGAGCGCGAGCGCGGCTACATCGCCGAGCTCGAAGCGGCGAACAAGGATCTCGAAGCCTTCTCGTGCTCGGTCTCGCACGACCTGCGGGCGCCGCTGCGCGCGATCACCGGCTTCTCGGAAATGTATCTCGCCGATTTCGGCGGCGACGTTCCGCCCGAGGGCCGCCGCCTGCTGGAGCGCGTCGTGCAGGGCGCGGCGCAGATGGATCAATTGATCGAGGATCTGCTGCGCTTCTGCCGCTACAGCCGCCAGCCGCTGCAGACGCGCGCCGTGCAGCTCGATGGAATCGTACAGAGGGTGATCGAGGATCTGCGCTCGAGGGAGCCGGCGCGTGCCGTCGAATGGCGCGTCGGAGCGCTGCCGGAGGTCAACGCGGATGCGGGGCTGTTGCAGCAGGTGCTGATCAATCTGCTGTCGAATGCTTTCAAGTTCACGCGTCACTGCACCCCTGCGCTGATCGAAGTCGACTGCACCCAGGTGGACTGCGAGAAGGTGCTGTTCGTCCGCGACAACGGCGCGGGCTTCGACATGAAGTACGTCAACAAGCTGTTCGGCGTGTTCCAGCGGCTGCACTCGGCGAGCGAGTTCGAAGGCACCGGCGTGGGCCTGTCGATCGTGCAGCGGATCATCCAGCGGCACGGCGGGCGGATCTGGGCGCAGAGCGAGCCCGGCCGCGGCGCTACTTTCTTCTTTACGCTGCCCGGCAGCGCCTGATCGTCAGCGCCGAGCGCTAGTCCGCGCCGAGTACGGCCTTGACCGTGTCGAGCAGCTTCGTGCGGCTGAAGGGTTTCGCGAGGATGGCCATGGCGCCGAGGTGCTGCGCCATGTGCAGCACGTTGAGGACTCCGCTGTAGCCGCCGCCGCTCATGGCGACGATGCGTGCCTGCGGGAACTCCTTGAGCAGCTCGCCGATCAGCTCGAGCCCGTCCTTGCCGGGCATGAACAGGTCGCACAGGACTAGATCCGCCGCCTGGCTGCGATAGGCGCGCAGCAGCTCGTTGCCGTCGGCGACGGCTCTGACCGCGTAGCCTTCATCCTCAAGAATTGTCAGCGCCGCTTGACGGATCGGCTCGTCGTCGTCCGCGACCAGGATTCGTTGTTGTTGTTCTCGTGTCATGGCAAGTAACTATCACGCACGGCACTGCGATTGCCATCCGTGAAAACCTGCGGCGGCTCAGAACGTCGAATCGGCGACGTGCAGCTGCAGTGCAGGGAAGAACTCGTGAAAGTCCGCGTCGAACGCAGCTTCGTGGGCGCGCAGCTCGCGGACGGCCTGCTCCAGCGCGAACGGCTTGTGCCAGCGCGATTCGAGATAGGTCGAGATGCGGCGCAGGGCGTGCTCGACGCCGTCGATACGAGCGTACGAGCCGAGCAGGTCGCGCCGGACGATGCGTTCGAGCAGGGTCCGCGCGACGTCCGGCAGCGCAGCGGCGTACGGCTGGGCATTCGCATAGAAGTCTGCGGTGTACTTCCCGAGCGCGACGGACGAATAGCGGTCCCAGTGGCGCGCGAGGCAGTAGTCGTAGAACACGTCGATCAGCACGCCGCTGAAGCGCCGATGTTCCGCGCCGAGGCGGATGCGGCTGCGTCTCACTACCGGATGAGCGTCGGTGAATGCGTCGATCGCCTTGTGACAGGCTGCGCCGCGAATGAAGCCGGCGCTCATCGCGGCGCGCTGCGGGCCCCTGACGACGTCGGCGAGCAGATTGCCCAGCTGGAATTGCGTGTCAGGCTCGGACAGGAAAACATGCGCCAGCCAGTTCACGCGGCACGACCTCCGGGTCGCAGTCAGGGTTAGCCCTCACGGGATGCCCATAGTACCCTCCCGCCGACCCGGCATGTCCGTGACGGACGCGAGGAGGAACGGATGACCTGGTGCGAAAGCGGTGGGAGCGGCGAGCGAGCCATGCTGCTCCTGCATGGACTCGGCGCGACGGCAGCCGTGTGGAACGGCGTGCGGCAGGCGATCGAGCAGCTCGCGCGCGGCGTCGTGCAGGGCGGAGAAGGATGGCGCCTGGAAGGACGAGTCGCACTTGCGCGTGCGCTGCAGCGATTTCCACCGCTGCAGTTGTCCGCAACGCCCGTACGCGGACGACCCGCGATTCCGTGGATTCACGTCGTTACCGGCGAGGGTCAGCTCATGATTTCGACTCTGCAGGCATTGCGAAGCTGCCTGGCTCTGCTGACCGTGCTCGCGAGCACTGCATGCTGGGCCGAGAGCCTCACGCGCGAGCAGATCGAGCAGCAGCTCGCAGCGGGCCGCAAGGATTTTGCGAACCTCGAGGCGCCCGGCGTCAGCCTTGCGCGCATGGACTTCAGCGGCGGCAGCCTGTTCGGCGCAAATCTCAAAGGCGCCGATCTGTCCAATGCACGGCTGGCGCGCTGCAATCTCAATGTGGCGATCCTGCGCGAAGCCGTGCTGGTGAACGCGGATCTGCGCGAGGCGACGCTGTTTTCCAGCGTCGTGGTGCGCGCGGATCTGAGCGGTGCCGACCTGAGCAACGCGCAGCTGATGGGAAATTTCGAGCGCGCGAAACTCGAGGGCGCGAACCTGACGCATGTGCGAGGCGGCGCGGACATGCGCAATCAGCCGATGGGGCTCGTGCGCCTGGTGCTGGTCGGTGCGCGCATGCACGGTGCGCGGCTGGCGCAGGCGGACCTGTCGCGAGCCGATCTGAGCTATGCGGACCTGACCCGGGCCGACTTGAGCGGCGTCAACCTGACCCGGGCGAAACTGATAGGCGCGGACCTGACGGGCGCCACGCTGACGGATGCGACGCTCGACGGGGCGGAAATCCATGACGCGATCTTCAAAGGCGCGGTCGGTATTCCCACCGTGCGCGGTCTGGAGACGGCCGAGGGCAGGGAGAGCGCAACGTTCGACCGCTGAAGCGCACAGAGCGAGTTGATGGGCGCAGACGCGCTACTGGCGTTGCAGCTGATCGATCCGCGCTTACTGCATCGTCGGCATCGCGAACTCGGAGGCACCGCGCAGACCGCGCGGCCAGCGCGCCGTGACCGTCTTGAGCCGCGTGTAAAAGCGCACGCCGTCCGTGCCGTGCACGTGCAGATCGCCGAACAGCGAGCGTTTCCAACCGCCGAAGCTGTGGAACGCCATCGGCACCGGGATGGGCACGTTCACGCCGACCATCCCGGCCTGCACCGATTGCGCGTACTTGCGCGCACTGAGCCCGTCGCTGGTGAAGATGGCGGTGCCGTTGCCGAACTCGTGCGCGTTGACGAGCGCCAGCGCGGCGTCCAGGTCCGGCACACGGACGATCCCGAGCACGGGACCGAAGATCTCCTCTCGGTAGATCCTCATGTCGGGCCGGACCTGGTCGAACAGCGAGGCGCCGAGAAAGAACCCCGGCTCGTCGCGGGTCGCCGGGTGCTCGCGCCCGTCGACGACCAGCGTCGCGCCCTCGCGTACCCCGACCTCGATGCAGGCACGAACGCGCTCGAGGTGCTCGCGCGTCACGAGCGGCCCCATCTCGACACGCTCGCGCGTGCCGGCGCCGATGCTGAGCGCCGCGATCATCGGGCGCAGTGTCTGGATCAGCTGGTCCGCCGCGTCGCCGACTGCCACGGCGACCGAGATCGCCATGCAGCGCTCGCCGGCCGAGCCGTAGGCCGAGCCCATCAACGCCTGCGCGACGAGCTGTGGATCGGCGTCGGGCATGACCACCATGTGATTCTTCGCGCCGCCGAGAGCCTGTACGCGCTTGCCATGCTTCGACGCCGTTTCATAGATGTGCTGGGCGACGGGCGTCGAGCCGACGAAGCTGACGGCCGCGACATCGGGATCGGTGAGCAGCACATCGACCGCTTCGCGATCGCCGTTCACGACGTTGAAGACGCCGGGCGGCAGGCCGGCCTCGGCCAGCAGCTCGGCGAGCCGCAGCGCGCAGGACGGGTCGCGCTCCGAAGGCTTGAGCACGAACGTGTTGCCGCAGGCCAGCGCGAGCGGAAACATCCACATCGGCACCATCGCCGGGAAGTTGAACGGAGTAATGCCGGCGCAGACGCCGACCGGCTGCCGCAACGACCAGCTGTCGATGCCGGTGCCGACGCTGTCCGAGAATTCGCCTTTGAGCAGATGCGGAATGCCGCAGGCGAACTCCACGACCTCGGTGCCGCGCAGCACTTCGCCTCTGGCGTCCGACAGCACTTTGCCGTGCTCGCCGGTGATGATGCTCGCGAGCTCGGCGGCGTGCGTATCGAGGAGCGCCTTGAAGCGGAACATGACTCGCGCGCGTTGCAGCGGCGTCGTCGCTGCCCATGCCGGCAACGCATCGAGCGCGGCGCGGATTGCCGCTCGTGTTTCCTCGGCCGTTGCCAGGCTTACGCGTCGTGTGGTTTCGCCGGTCGCAGGATCGTAAACGGGGCTGTGGCGGCGTGCGACGCCGGCGACGGCGCGACCGCCGATGAAGTGTCCGAGCGTCGCGCTCACGGCGTGCTCTCGGGCCCGGACGAGCTGCGGTGCGCGAAGGCATGCTCGTAGGTGACCTGCGCGGTGCCCGAACCGTCGCGCGGCGTCTCGATCATACGCACGGTGACGCGGTCGCCCTCGAAGGTCAGGTGCGCGAAGCCCCACGTCAGTCCGCGCGCGAACAGCGTGTGCAGCTCCGGATGCGCCCGCTGCTGCTGCCGGATGAACGCACTATTGGTCGGGCGCATCTTCGACGCGCTGCCCGATACGACTTGCAGCAACGGCGTCACGTCCGACCCCGGCAGCGCCTCGCTGCAGTTATCCGTGTGCACTTCGAGCGTGTGCTCGTGACCGGCGACATACATATCGGCGTAGCGGCACAGCGTCGGCAGGATCAGCCGGCGCAGGGACTTCGCCTGCTGAAATTTGCTGCCGGCAGTGGACCACAACGGGTGATGGCCGATGACGATCTTCCAGCGCGCCGTGGAATTCGCCAGCGAAGTCTCCAGCCAGTGCAGCATGCTGCGCTCTGCTTCTCCCTGCGGCGCCGCCCACGACTCGACCCGCTCGAGCCGGTCGGTGGCCACCTCGCTGGCATCCTCGGCAAGAATCGCCTTGCGCACCGTCGTGCCCGCGAGCATCACGTGGGTGTCCAGCGCGAAGATCTCGACTTCGCCGCGTGCGGCGGCGGGCACGACGCGATAGAACAGGCCATTCATGAAGAACGGGGGTGTGTTCTCCAGGAACCGCACCTGGGCCATCGCGCCGGCCCGCGACGTGTGCCAGTCGTGATTGCCGAGCACGCCGTAGATTCTGAAGTCCTCGCGACCCCGGCCGAGCGCACCGTACGGAGTCACGAACACATCCCGGAAGCGCTTGGCGTCGCCGGCGTCGGCCATCGCGCCGTCCGGATAGATGTTGTCGCCGAGCATCGCGCCGAAGTCGCAGCCATGCTGCGCGCAATAGGCGGTCATGGCCTGCGACACCGGCATCTGGCCGGTGGCCGGAATCACGCTGCCGTTCCCGGGCAGCGTGTACGTCGGCGGCGCGTCGAACTCCTCGGGCGGTCGCCGCTCTTCCACCCAGTCCGCGCGCTCCTTCGCCATGAACTGCTCCGCGGTGACGACCGTCTCGTAGTCCTCCTTTTCGAGATGATCGTAGTGGTACCCGCCGTCGCCGAACGCCAGCAGAGTCACCGGTTTGCCCGCAGCGGCCGATTGCGCAGGGGCAGGGCGCGAGGTCGGTGCGCTGCAAGCCGCTACGAGCAGCGCGCCGGACAGGAAGGATGCGACGAAAACGGTGCGTGAATGATCCATGGATTCGACTCTCGGCCTAGCTCGTGTAACGGGTGCGGATCGCCGCTTCGACATCGGCGCGGCTGCGGCGGATCGGACCTTCGGCCTCGAGCTTGAGGCTCGTGAGCGCGGCAGCCCAGGTCGTCGCTGCCGCCGGCTCCGCGCGCAGACGACGCGACAGATACGAGCCGACGCAGGTGTCGCCGCGGCCGCTGCGCCCGCGCAGCTCCAGCGGCAGGAACGGCTGCGTGTGGGTCGTGCCGTTCGCGAGCACGACCAGCCCATCCTTGTGCGTGAGCA
>DATEJG010000141.1:0-10389 GCA_035278165.1 Steroidobacteraceae bacterium | reverse complement strand
TGGTCGGGGTGACAGGATTTGAACCTGCGACCTATACGTCCCGAACGTAGCGCTCTACCAGGCTGAGCTACACCCCGAAACCTTCGCGCGCGACGCTCAGTAGTTGCGTTCGACGGCGAAATCTGCGAGTTCGCGCAAGGCCTGCTTGTACGCCGACTCCGGCAGTTCGGCGAGGGCCTCGACGGCAAGGGCGGCCTCCTGCCGCGCGAGCCGCGCAGTGTACGCAAGGCCCCCGGTCGATTCAATTGCAGCGGTGACGGCCGGCAGCTCGGCGGTGCTGCCCTGCTCGACGCTGCGGCGGATGATCTGTCGCTGCTCGTCGGTGCCGACCCGCAGCGCATATATAAGAGGCAGCGTGGGCTTGCCCTCTGCCAGGTCGTCGCCGAGATTCTTGCCGAGCTGCTCGCTCTCTGCGCGATAGTCCAGCACGTCGTCGATCAGCTGAAATGCCGTGCCGAGGTGCCGGCCGTAGCGGGCCATCGCGCCTTCGATCGCGCTCGGCGCGCCCGCGAGGATCGCCGCGATCTGCGCGCCGGATTCGAACAATTTCGCGGTTTTCCGGTAGATGACCTCGAAGTACCGCTCCTGCGAGGTGTCCGGATCGTTGGCATTCAGCAGCTGCAGGACCTCGCCTTCGGCGATCCGGTTGGTGGCGCTCGCCATGACGTCCATCACGCGCATGCTGCCGAGCGACACCATCATCTCGAACGAGCGCGAATAGACGTAATCGCCGACCAGGACGCTGGCCTCGTTCCCCCACACCTCGTTCGCGGTCTCGCGACCGCGGCGCAGCGTGGAGCCGTCGACCACGTCGTCGTGCAGGAGCGTTGCGGTGTGAATGAACTCGATGATGGCCGCGGCCTCCGCGTGGCGAGCGTCGTTGCTGCCGCATGCGCGTGCAGCGACGACGACGACGAGCGGACGTAGGCGTTTTCCCCCGCCGCCGACGATGTAGTCGGCGACCTGGTTGATCAACGCGACATCGCTGGCGAGGCGCATGCGGATGACGCGGTCGACCTCGCGCAAGTCGGCGTCGACCAGGGCTTTGACGGAGGCAAAACTCATGCGGAGCGGCGATCCCATCGGGGCGGACGCGAGATGGTAGCCGATGCGCCGGGCGCGCCGCCCGCCTACCTCCGTCGGGCCGGGGAGAACCCGCCGAAGCGGCCGAAGTCGCTGAAATCACCGAAAAATAGCGGTCCGCCACAGTTTCTCCGGCTGGCAGCAACCGGCAGTTGCCAGTGGCCGCTGCTGTCCGTACACTTCACGCCCTTTTCTGGCCGGGGTTCCCCCGGTCCGTCCCGGAGCTCGAAGGTCCATGTACGCCGTAATTTCGACGGGTGGCAAGCAGTATCGCGTCAGCGAAGGCTCGGTTCTTCGCGTGGAGAAGCTCACGGCCGAGGCCGGCGCCGACGTCGAGTTCGACAAGGTGCTGCTGGTCGGCCAGGGCGACAGCGTCAAGATCGGCTCGCCGTTCCTGAGCGGCGGCAAGGTCGTCGCCACGGTGCAGGGCCACGGCAAGGGCGACAAGGTGCGCATCGTCAAATTCCGGCGCCGCAAGCACTACCTGCGGCAGGGCGCGCACCGCCAGCCCTATACGGAAGTGAAGGTCACGAGCATCGTCGGCTGAGCCGGCGGATCACAGCTATTTAGAGAGAACGCGTCATGGCACACAAAAAGGCTGGCGGCAGTACCAAGAACGGCCGCGAATCCGAGTCGAAACGGCTCGGCATCAAGAAGTTCGGCGGCGAGCAGGTGCTGGCCGGCAACATCCTGGTGCGTCAGCGCGGCACGGTCTACCGGGCGGGCGACAACGTCGGCACCGGCACCGACTACACGCTGTTTGCCAAGGCCACGGGCCGTGTGCAGTATCGGAAGAAGGGCGTCGAGCAGCACACGTTCGTGAGCGTCGTCACCGAGTAAGGTTCGAGCCATCTCCATGGCATAAAGAGCCCCGGTCCGTCCGGGGCTTTTTTTATGCCGGCACCACCACCCGCATGCGATTCGTCGACGAAGCAGCCATAGCAGTCCAGGCCGGCCACGGCGGTCGCGGCGCGGTGAGCTTTCGCCGCGAGAAATTCATTCCCTTCGGCGGCCCCGACGGCGGTGATGGCGGCAAGGGCGCGGATATCTACCTCGTCGGCACGGAAGGCATCAACACGCTGGCGGACTTCCGCTATCACCGCACCTTTCGCGCCCCCAACGGGACGCCCGGCAGCAGCCAGGACTGCACCGGCGCGGGCGGCACCGATCTCGAAGTCCCGGTCCCGATCGGCACCGTGATCGTGGACGTCGATACCGAGGAGCAGCTCGGCGACGTCACCGCGTTCGGTCAGCGCCTGCTGGTCGCGAAGGGCGGGAAGGGCGGTTGGGGGAATACGAAGTTCAAGAGCAGCACCAATCGCACGCCGCGCAAGGCGATGCCGGGCCTGCCCGGTGAGAAGCGCCAGCTGCGGCTCGAGTTGAAGGTGATGGCCGATGTCGGTCTGCTGGGGCTCCCCAACGCCGGAAAATCGACGCTGATCCGCGCAGTTTCGGCGGCGAAGCCGAAAGTTGCCGACTATCCGTTTACGACGCTGCACCCCAATCTGGGCGTGGTGGCGGTCGGCGTGCATCGCAGCTTCGTCATGGCTGATATTCCGGGCCTCATCGAGGGCGCGGCAGAGGGCGCAGGGCTGGGAATTCGCTTCCTCAAGCATCTCCAGCGCACTCGAGTGCTGTTGCACCTCGTCGACATCGCGCCGCTCGGCCCCGACGCCGACCCGGTGCAAGATGCCCGCGCGATCGTCGCCGAATTGAAGAAGTTCAGCCCCGAATTGGCGGAGAAGGAACGCTGGCTGGTGCTGAACAAGCTGGATCTGCTGCCGCAGGACGAGGCCGAGCGGCGCTGCAAGGAGATCGTCCGCCGGTTGCGCTGGAAGGGGCCGACCTATCGGATTTCGGGCCTGGCGCGGCAGGGCACGGAAGTGCTCTGCCAGGACATCATGAAAAGGCTCGAAGAGCTGGGGATTCGGGAGCGCGAGGACGGTCAGGCTGAAGCCTGACCCGCAAGGAGGTCAGCCGGCGGACATTTCCTTGATGCGGGCGTTCAGGTGGCTCTTGTGCCGCGACGCCTTGTTGCGATGGATCACGCCCTTGTTCACGGCCGAATCGATGATCTTGCCCGCGTCCTTGAGCTTGGCCGCCGCTTCTTCCTTGTTGCCCGCATTGACGGCGCTGACCACGCTCTTGATGGCCGTACGCAGCTTCGACCGGGCCGCGACATTGCGCTCACGGCGCTTGACGGTCTGACGGGCGCGCTTCTCGGCTGACTTGATGTTGGCCACGGGCAGGGGGACTCCAAAAAAGAGCGCGAATTCTGCCGATGCAGGCCCCGGGAGGCAAGAGGAACCCACAATTCAGTACCATGGCGCCCCCATGAGGTCCCAGCCCGGCGCCGCGCACGCATGAATCGCGGCTTTTTCCGCAGCACCGCCGTCGTCGGAGTCACCACGCTCCTGTCCCGCATCACCGGGCTGGCACGCGAAATGGTGTTCGCCGCGATCGTGCCGGCGGTCATGCTCGAGGTGTACGTCCTCGCGAACCAGATCCCGAACCTGCTGCGCCGCTTGTTCGCGGAGGGCGCGTTCTCGCAGGCGTTCGTGCCCGTCGTGGCGGAGTACCGCGCGAAGCGCAGCACGGATGAAGTTCGCGAGCTGGTCGACTCGGTCGCCGGCACGCTCGGCGGCATCCTCGCGATCGTTTCGATCCTCGGCGTCATCGTCGCGCCGGTGATCGTCTGGATCTGCGCGCCCGGCTTTGCGTCGAAGGAGGCCGGGCAGTTCGCGCTGGCCGTCGAGGCGCTGCGCTGGACGTTCCCGTACCTGCTGTTCGTCTCGCTCACCGCGCTCGCCGGCGGAGTGCTGAACAGCTACGAGAAGTTCGCGCTGCCCGCGTTCGCGTCGGTCGTGCTCAACGTCGTGATGATCGTCTTCGCGGCGTGGATTTCCCCGTTTTTCGAGCAGCCGGTGATCGCGCTCGCGGTCGGCGTGTTCGTCGGCGGGATATGCCAGGTCGTCATGCAGGTGCCGGCGCTGCTGCGGCTGCGGCTGGTGCGCTGGCCGCGCTGGAATCTGCAGCACGAAGCCGTGCGACGCATCGCGCTGCTGATGGGCCCGGCGATCATCGGCTCTTCGATGGGGCAGCTGAGCGTCATGCTGAGCACGGCGATCGCCTCGCTCCTCGCGGACGGCAGCATGACCTGGCTGTTCTTCGCCGACCGCCTGGTCGAATTTCCGCTGGGTGTCTTCAGCATCGCGCTCGCGACCGTGATCCTGCCGAGCCTGTCGGCGCATCACGCCCGGCAGACGCCGGAGGAATTCAGCGAGACGCTCGCCTGGGCGCTGCGCCTCGTGTGCCTCATCGTGATCCCCGCCTCGGTCGCGATGCTGGTGCTGGCCGGGCCGCTCACCGTCTCGATCTACCACCGCGGCAAGTTCACGGCATTCGACGTCGACATGACCCAGCGCGCCCTCATGGCGTTCTCGCTGGCGCTGCTCGGCTGGAGCCTGATCAAGGTGCTGGCGACGGGGTACTACGCGCGCCAGGACACGAAAGGACCGGTGCGCGTCGCCATGCGCTCGCTGGGCCTGACCATGGCGCTCAACGTCGTGGTGCTCGCCGCGTTGTGGCTCACCGGCCAGATCAAGACGCCGGGCGCTCACTCGCTGCTCGCGCTGACCAACGGCGTCGGAGCCATGCTCAACGCGGGCCTGCTTTATGTCGGCCTGGCGCGCATGGGCATCATCCATCCCGGCCACGTCATGCGCGGTCTGCTCGCACGCATCGTGATCGCCAGCTCGGCGATGGCGGCCTTGCTGGCCTGGCTCAGCGGCGACCTCGCGCTCTGGCTGGGCACCGGGACATTGATGCGAGTCCTGCGTCTCGGCGGCCTGATCGTCGCAGGGATCGTCGTCTACTTCGGTGTGCTGTGGCTGCTGGGCGTGCGAGCCCGGCAGTTTCGGCTGCAGCCGCCTTCACGGCCCTGATTTCCGGCCGTTCGCCCCTATAATGGCCACTTTCCGCTGAACGATTGGGAGCGCGAGCCACGATGGAGCTCGTTCGGGGCTTGCACAACGTGGATCGGTCGGCTCGGGGTTGCGTGCTCACGATCGGCGCCTTCGACGGCATTCACCGCGGTCACCAGGAAATGATCCGCGTGCTGCGGACGATCGCCGCCGAGCAGGACTTGCCTGCGGCGTTGCTGTCCTTCGAGCCGACGCCGCGCGAGTTTTTCGCGCGTGGCGCGCCCCCGGGTCGCCTGACGCGCTTTCGCGAGAAGTACGAGGCGCTGTGCCGGTTCGGCGTCGAGCGCTTCGTATGCCTGCGGTTCGACGCCGCTCTGCGCTCGATGAGCGCCGAGGACTTCATCGGCGAAGTGCTGGTGAATGCGCTTGGCGCCCGGCACGTCGTCGTGGGGCATGACTTCAAGTTCGGGCGCAACATGGCAGGCACTGTCGCGATGCTGCGCGCGGCCGGCCCCGGCGCAGGTTTTGGCGTCACCGAGGTGCCGCCGTTCGAGATCGACGGCGAGCGTGTCAGCAGTTCGCTGATCCGCGCTGCTCTCGACGCAGGCGACATGGCGCGTGCGGCGCGGCTGCTCGGCAGACCGTACCGGATGACGGGCAAGGTCGTCGAGGGCGCGAAGCTCGGCCGCAAGCTCGGGTTTCCGACCGCCAACCTGCGGCCGCAGCGCCGCGCGACGCCGCTGGCCGGCGTGTTTGCGATCCGCGTTTCGGGCTGCGGTTTGCAGAACGCGCCGGGAGTTGCCAGTCTCGGCACCCGGCCGGCAGTGAACGGCAAGGAGCTGCTGCTCGAAGCACACGTGTTCGACTTCGACGGCGACCTGTACCGTCGGTACCTGCACGTGGATTTCATCGCGCGCCTGCGCGACGAGCTGTGGTTTGCGGACATGGACCAGCTGGTGGAGCAGATGAAGAAGGATGCCGCGCAGGCGCGCGGCATTCTCGCCGCCGATCGATAGCGACCGAATTTCGAGACCGAAACGACCGTTGAGCATGGACTACAAACAGACCATCAACCTGCCGCAGACCGCATTCCCGATGAAGGCGGATCTCGCGCGCCGCGAGCCCGAGGTGCTGAAGTTCTGGGAAGAGCGCGGCATCTATCAGCGCATCCGCGAGGTCGCGCGCGGCCGCCCGACGTTCGTGCTCCACGACGGGCCGCCGTATGCAAACGGCACCATCCATCTCGGCCACGCCATCAACAAGGTGCTGAAGGACGTCGTGGTCAAGTCGCGCTCGATGGACGGCTACGACGCGCCGTACGTGCCGGGCTGGGACTGCCACGGCCTGCCGATCGAGCACCAGATCGAGAAGGCGCGCGGCAAGGAAGTGAAGGCGCTGGCCCCGCGCGAGTTCCGCCAGGCGTGCCGCGAATACGCCATGTCGCAGGTCGAAGCGCAGCGCGTCGATTTCAAGCGGCTCGGCGTGCTCGGCGACTGGGAGCGTCCGTACCTGACGATGCAGCCGTTCTACGAAGCGGAGCAGCTGCGCGCGCTCGCGCAGATCCTGCGCAACGGCCACATCTACAAGGGACTGAAGCCGGTGCACTGGTGCCTGGATTGCCGCTCCGCTCTTGCCGAGGCCGAAGTCGAGTACGAGTTCCGCACTTCGCCGGCGATCGACGTGCGCTTCGCCGTCAAGGATGCTGCGGACCTGGCGAAACGCTTCGGCCTGCAGTCGCAGGTGAAGGTGCCGGCGAGCATCGTGATCTGGACCACTACACCGTGGACGCTGCCTGCCAACCAGGCTGTGGCGGCGGCGCCGGACGTATCGTACGAGCTGCTCGATACCGGCTCCGAGCTGCTGATCGTCGCGAAGGATCTCGCGGCCAAGGTGCTCGAGCGTGCCGGCGTCAAAGAGTTCAAGAGCGCCGGCGTGGCATCGGGCGCCGCGCTCGAAGGGTTGCAGCTCGCTCATCCCTTCTATGAGCGCACCGTGCCCGTGGTGCTCGGCGATCACGTGACGCTCGACGACGGCACTGGCCTGGTGCACACGGCGCCGGGCCACGGCCTCGAGGACTTCGAGCTCGGCCAGAAATACAAGCTGGAGGTCTACAACCCCGTCGGCAGCGATGGTCGTTACGTCGAGGGGACGCCATTGTTTGCAGGCGAGCGCGTCTTCGATGCGAACAAGCACGTGATCGCAGTGCTGCAGGAGCACGGCGCGCTGCTGCACGAAGAGACGCTCAACCACCGCTATCCGCATTGCTGGCGCCACAAGACGCCGGTGATCTTTCGTGCGACCGCTCAATGGTTCATCAGCATGGAGCAGGCGAGCCTGCGCAAAGGCGCGCTGCGCGAGATCGGCAAGGTGCAGTGGACGCCGTCGTGGGGCGAGAGCCGCATCGGCAACATGATCGCGGACCGTCCCGACTGGTGCATCTCGCGCCAGCGCGTGTGGGGCGTGCCGCTCGCATTGTTCACGCATCGTGTCACCGGCGAGCCGCATCCGCGCTCGGCGGAGCTGCTGGACGCCGTGGCCGAGCGCGTCGAGAAGGACGGCATCGATGCCTGGGACGCGATCGACCCGGTCGATCTGCTCGGCGCCGAAGCCAAGAATTACGAGAAGGTCAACGACATCCTCGACGTGTGGTTCGATTCCGGCGTCTCGCATCAGTGCGTCTCGAAGCACTGGTCGGAAGTCACGATACCGGCCGATCTGTATCTCGAAGGCTCGGATCAGCATCGCGGCTGGTTCCACAGCGCGCTGCTGACGTCGGTGGCGTTGCACGACCGCGCGCCGTATCGCGCGGTGCTGACGCACGGCTTCACGATCGACGAGAAGGGCCGGAAGATGTCGAAGTCTCTCGGCAACGTGATCGTGCCGCAGAAGGTCATCGGCACGCTCGGCGCCGACGTGCTGCGGCTGTGGATCGCTGCGACCGACTACGCGAACGAGATGAGCCTGTCGGACGAGATCCTGAAGCGCGTGGCGGAGTCGTACCGCCGCATCCGCAATACCGTGCGCTTCCTGCTCGGCAACCTCGCGGGATTCGACGCGGAGCGCGACCAGGTGCCGCCCGACGAGCTGGTGGCGCTCGATCGCTGGGCGCTGTGGCGCACCGAGCAGCTGCAGGAAGAGGTCATCGAGGCCTATCGCAACTACGAGTTCCACCTGATCTACCAGAAGGTGCACAACTTCTGCAGCGTCGACCTGGGCGGCTTCTATCTCGACGTGCTGAAGGACCGGCTGTACACCACTGCGCCGAAGAGCCACGCGCGCCGCTCGGCCCAGACTGCGATGTTCTGGATCGCCGAGGCGATGGTGCGCTGGTTTGCGCCGATCCTGTCGTTCACGGCGGAGGAGATCTGGCGTTACATGCCGGGCAAGCGTAACGAGTCGGTGTTCCTCAACACGTGGGTGGCGCTGCCGCAGGGCGCCGCGCAGCGCCCGGCGATCGATTGGGACGCGGTGCTGCGCGTGCGCAGCGGCGTGATGCGCGAGCTCGAAAAGCTGCGCAACGCCGGTGTGATCGGCGCCCCGCTGGACGCCGAGGTCGACGTCTATTGCGCGGCGCATCTGCTGGAGATCCTGCAGACGTTCGGCGACGAGCTGCGCTTCGTCTTCATCACTTCCGCCGCGCGCGTGCATCGTGCGGACAGCCGTCCGGCCGAGGCGACGCCGGCGGAAGAGGGGAACGAAGACTTCGCGTGGATCGTTGCGCGTCCGAGCGCGGCGCAGAAGTGCGTGCGCTGCTGGCACAAGCGCGAGGATGTCGGCAGCGTTGCTGCGCATCCCGAACTGTGCGGCCGGTGCGCCACGAACATCGACGGGCCGGGCGAGCAGCGACGCTACATCTAGAGGCGAACGGCAGGGCTCATGGGCAGCAGCAATCCGCTATCGAAGGTCTGGTTCACGCCGACGCGCGGCGCCAGCAACTGGCTGTGGCTGTCGTTCTTCGTCGTGCTGCTCGACCAGACGACCAAGGCGCTGGTCATCGGCACGGTGAAGGTGCAGGACACGATTGCGCTGCTGCCGTTCCTCGACGTGGTGTACCTGGAGAACACCGGCGCGGCGTTCAGCATCTTCGCGCAGGCATCCGGCTGGCAGCGCTGGTTCTTCATCGCGCTCGCGCTGACCGTCAGCGTCGTGCTCATGCTGTGGCTGCGGCGCATCCGCGCCGACCAGACGCTGCTCGCGATCGGCCTGTCGCTGGTGCTCGGCGGCGCGCTCGGCAACGTGATCGATCGCGTCATGCACGGCTACGTCGTCGACTTCATCTACTTCAACTGGCGCTCGTGGGATTTCCCCGCGTTCAACATCGCCGACACCGCGATCTCGATCGGCGCCGGCTGCCTGCTGCTCGATGCGTTCCGCGAGCGCGGCCACGGCAAGGACGCAGTCAGCGGCGAGCGTCGCGCGGAGTAGAGATGCAGATCCTGCTCGCCAATCCCCGCGGTTTCTGCGCCGGAGTCGACCGGGCGATCGACATCGTCGAGCGCGCGATCGAGCTGTTCGGTGCGCCGATCTACGTGCGTCACGAAGTGGTGCACAACCGCTACGTGGTCGAGCGTCTGCGCAGCCTCGGCGCAGTCTTCGTCGAAGAGCTCGACGAGGTGCCGGACGACGCGACCGTGATCTTCAGCGCCCACGGCGTTTCGCGCGCGGTGCAGGACGAGGCGCGCCGCCGTGCGCTCAAGGTATTCGACGCGACCTGTCCGCTCGTGACCAAGGTGCACATGGAGGTTGCGCGCTACGCCCGCGAAGGTCGCGAGGTGATCCTCATCGGCCATGCGGGCCATCCGGAAGTCGAAGGCACGATGGGTCAGTTCGACACTGCGTTCGGCGGCCGCATCCTGCTGGTGGAAACGCCGGAGGATGTTCCTCGCCTGCAGGTGCGCGATCCGTCGCGCCTGGCGTTCGTCACGCAGACGACGCTGTCGGTGGACGACACGCAGCGCATCGTCGATGCCCTGCGCGCGCATTTCCCGACGCTCGCCAGTCCGCGCAAAGAAGACATCTGCTACGCGACACAGAACCGCCAGGACGCGGTGAAACGGCTGGCGGAGCGCTGCGACATCATCCTGGTCGTCGGCTCGCCGAGCAGCTCGAACTCGAACCGGCTGCGCGAGATCGCGGAGAAGGCAGGGATTCCCGGCTATCTGGTCGACGGCCCCGAAGACCTGCAGCGGGAGTGGTTCGAAGGCAAGCACGTCGTCGGCGTAACCGCCGGCGCGTCGGCGCCGGAGGTGCTGGTCGAGCGCGTGGTCGCGCGCATCCGCGAGTGGGGCGGCGCCGCCCCGACCGACGTGATGGGCCAGCCGGAGAACGTCGTCTTCAGCCTGCCGCGCGAGCTGCGCGTGCGTATGGTGCCGGGAGAGAAAAA
>DATEJG010000140.1:0-12436 GCA_035278165.1 Steroidobacteraceae bacterium | reverse complement strand
CCGCGGATGCGCGCATGGCGGTCGAGCACGCGCGCGACGTCTACACGCGGCGGCAGGAAGGCGTGAGCATCTGGGTGGTGCGCTCGGCGGACATCATTGCCTCGGATCCGTCCGATGCGGATGCGCTGTTCGAGCCGGCGCGCGACAAGGTCTACCGGCACCCGACGTTTTACGACATTCCCGACGAGGTCAAGAACCTGTGAGTGCCGCGGCCGCGAAGCACCAGCCCGTAGCGCCGGAGGTGTGCCGGCGCTATGCGTTGACCGTGGGCGACACCAGCCTGATTCTCGCGCAGCGTCTCGGCGAGTGGGTGGGGCATGCGCCCGCGCTCGAAGAGGATCTCGCGCTCGCCAATATCGGGCTCGATATGCTCGGCCAGGCCCGCCATCTGCTCACGTATGCGGCGGAGCTGCAGGGCGGCGACAGCAGCGAGGACGATCTGGCCTTCCTGCGCGATCCGCAGGACTTCCTCAACCTGAGCCTGGTCGAACAGCCGAATGTCGACTTCGGCCATACCCTCGTGCGCCAGTTTCTGGTCGATGCCTGGCAGCTGGAGCTGTTCGAGCGCCTGCAGCAGTCAGGCGAAGCGAAATTTGCCGAGCTCGCGGCGAAGGCGATCAAGGAGACGCGCTATCACTTCCGCTTCAGCTCGGGCTGGCTGGTGCGGCTCGGCGATGGCACCGAAGAAAGTCATCGGCGCGTGCAGTCGGCGCTCGATGCCCTCTGGCGGTTCACGCATGAGATGTTCGTGGCGAGCCCGGCGGAGGTCGATGCCATCGCGCTCGGCATCGCGCCGGATCCGGCGTCCTTCGCGGCGGGATGGTCGAGCCGCGTCGACGAGGTGCTGCAGGAGGCGACGCTGACGCGGCCGGCGGATGTCGCATACGCATGGCACGGCAAGCGCGGCCAGCACAGCGAGCACCTGAGCCGCCTGCTCGCCGAGATGCAGTTCATGCAGCGCACGTACCCGGGGGCGCAGTGGTAGCAGCTTCGCCGGTGGAGCAGCAGGTCTGGCAGCTGCTTGCGGAGGTGCCGGATCCCGAAATTCCCATCCTCAACGTGATCGAGCTCGGCGTGGTGCGCTATGTGCGCGACGAGCACGAGCGCGGCATCGCGGTGGGCGTGTCGCCGACCTACACCGGTTGTCCGGCGACCGAGGTCATTCAGTCATCCATCAAGGCGCGTTTGCACGAGGCCGGATTCGCGACCGTGCGTGTCGACCAGGTGCTCGCGCCGCCGTGGACCAGCGATTGGCTGGCCGACAGCGCCCGGGACAAGCTGCGCGAGTACGGCATCGCGCCGCCGGCGGAATCAGTGGATAGCCCGCGCCGCTTGTTTGGCGAGCCGACGGTGCAGTGTCCGCGTTGCTCGTCCAGGCAGACGCAGCGTGTCAGCGAGTTTGCGTCGACGCCGTGCAAGGCGCTGTATCGCTGCACGAGCTGTCTGGAGCCGTTCGAATATTTCAAGTGCATATAGAGTCAGGCTGAAGCCTGACCCACAGGCATGATTACCTACCATCCGTTGAAGATTGCAGAGTTGCGGCCCGAAGGGAACGAGGCTGTTTGCGTGACGCTCGAGGTACCGGACGAGCTGCGCGAAGCATTTCGCTTCGCGCCGGGGCAGCACATCGGCGTGCGCGCGACGATCGACGGCCAGGAAGTGCGACGCACCTATTCGATCTGCAGCGCCACGGGCGAGCGTCATCTGCGCATCGGCGTGCGGCTGCACGAGCAGGGCAGCATGTCGGGTCATCTCGCGCGTCGGCTCCGGGCGGGCGACACGCTCGAGGTGTTGCCGCCGACGGGCCGGTTCTTCATCACGCCCGAGCCGGCCGCCACGCGCACGTACTGCGCGTTCGCCGGCGGCAGCGGCATCACGCCGATCCTCGGCATCATCAGGAACGTGCTGCGGCACGAGCCGGGAAGTCGCTGCGTGCTGTTCTACGGCAACCGCACGACGTCTTCGATCATGTTCGCCGAGGATTTGCTGGCATTGAAGGACCTGTATCCGCAGCGCCTCTCGCTGTACTTCCTGATGAGCCGCGAGCCGCAGGACGTGGAGATGCTCAACGGCCGGCTCGATGCTGCGAAGGTCGCGGAGCTCGGCCGTGAGCTGTTCGACGCGCGCGGTATCGATGCGTATTTCCTGTGCGGGCCGGACACGATGATCGAGTCGGTGCGCGAGGGGCTGCTCGATCTTGGCGTGGAGCAGTCCCGGATCCACAGCGAGCACTTCAATAGTGATGCCCGGAGAGTCAGGCTGAAGCCTGACCCACAGGAGCTACAGGAGCCGCAAGCGCAGAAGGAGCAGACGCAGGTCACGGTCGTGATGGACGGCAGGCGGCGGTCGTTCGCGATGGCGAGCAACGGCACGACCGTGCTCGAAGCGGCGGAGCAGGCTGGACTGGAGCTGCCCTATTCGTGTCGCGCCGGCGTATGCTCGACCTGCCGCACCCGCGTGGTGCGCGGCGCGGTCACGATGATGACGAACTACGCGCTGGAGCCCTGGGAAGTCGAAGCGGGCTACGTGCTCTGCTGCCAGGCGCTGCCGGCCACGCCGGAACTCGAACTCACCTACGACGAGCGCTGACATGAGCTACCAGACCATCCTGTTCGAGCTGAGCGAGGGGATCGCGCGCCTCACGCTGAACCGGCCGGACCGCCTCAACAGCTTCAACGTGGAAATGCACGGTGAGGTGGGCGACGCATTGAGTCGACTCGCGCAGGAGGGCGCCGCGCGGGTTCTCGTGCTCAGCGGCGCGGGACGTGGCTTTTGTGCCGGCCAGGACCTCGGCGATCGCGCGGTGGCTCCCGGCGGGCAGGGCGTCGATCTCGGCGACTCGATCGAGAAGTACTACAAGCCGCTCGTGCTCGCGTTGCGCAATCTGCCGCTGCCGGTCATCGCTGCAGTCAATGGCGTCGCCGCCGGCGCCGGCGCGAACATTGCGCTGTCGTGCGATCTCGTGATCGCGACGCGCTCCGCGAGCTTCATTCAATCCTTCAGCAAGCTCGGCCTGGTGCCGGACTCGGGCGGCACGTGGCTGCTGCCCCGGTTGCTCGGTAATGCTCGTGCGCTCGGCCTGGCGCTGCTCGCCGAAAAGCTTTCAGCAGAGCAGGCGGCGCAGTGGGGGCTGATCTGGCGCTGCGTCGACGACGGCGAGTTCAAGCAGACGGTCGACACACTTGCGCAGCAGTTGGCGCTTGCGCCGACGCGCGGGCTGGCGCGCACCAAGCAGTCGATCTACGAGTCGTGGGGCAGATCGTTCGAGCAGCAGCTCGATCAGGAGCGCGACCTGCAGCGCGAGCTCGGCCGCTCGCAGGATTACGCCGAGGGCGTCGCTGCGTTCATCGAGAAGCGCAATCCGACGTTCACGGGACGCTAGTCGGCGCCTGCCATGAGCGATCCGCAGGCCGTTGCCGAAGCATCCGCGAGCGCGATGTACGCGCAGGACAGCGCTTCGCGGGCGCTCGGCATGCGCATTCGGGAGATCCGTCCCGGCTACGCATGCCTGGCGATGGCCGTGCGCGCGGACATGGTGAACGGTCACGAGATCTGCCATGGCGGGCTGATATTCACGCTTGCCGACAGCGCTTTCGCCTTTGCCTGCAACACCTACGATCTCGTCACGGTCGCGGCTTCGGGGAGCATCGAGTTCCTGCTGCCGGCGCGTCTCGGCGACGAGCTGATCGCGATCGCCGAAGAGCGCTCGCGCTCGAGGCGCACCGGTGTGTACGACGTCACCGTGCGCAACCAGCGAGGCGAGAGTGTCGCGATGTTTCGCGGCCGCTCGCACGAGATCGGCGGCGCCATCGTCACCAAGCCATGAAGCAGCCACGCGAGCGCCCGCAAGGACTGGAGCCGATCGAAACGGCGAGCGTCGACGAGCTGCGCGCCCTGCAACTGCAGCGCTTGCAATGGTCGCTGCAGCACGCGTACGAGAACGTTGCGCACTATCGCGACAGCTTCCGTGCCGCGGGTGTGCACCCGCACGATCTGCGCTCGCTCGACGACCTCGCGAAGTTCCCGTTCACGGTGAAGGACGACCTGCGCGCCAACTATCCATTCGGCCTGTTCGCCGTGCCGCGCGAGCAGGTCGTGCGCGTGCACGCATCCAGCGGCACGACAGGCAAGCCGACTGTCGTCGGCTATACGGCGCAGGACATCGACACGTGGGCGATGCTGATGGCGCGCTCGATCCGCGCTTCCGGCGGCCGGCCCGGAGACATCGTGCACGTCGCATACGGCTACGGTCTGTTCACGGGCGGTCTCGGCGCGCACTACGGCGCGGAGCGCCTCGGTTGCACCGTCGTGCCGATGTCCGGCGGGCAGACGCAGAAGCAGGTGCAGCTGATTTGCGATTTCGAGCCCGACATCATCATGGTGACGCCGTCGTATCTGCTGGCGATCGCGGAGGAGTTCCGGCGGCAGGGCATCGACCCGGCCGGCTGCTCGCTGCGCGTCGGCATTCTCGGCGCTGAGCCGTGGACCGAGGCGATGCGCGCGCAGATCGAAGCCACGATGGGTCTCGATGCGATCGAGATCTACGGCTTGTCGGAAGTCATCGGTCCCGGCGTCGCGAACGAGTGCATCGAGAGCAAGGACGGCCCGGTGCTCTGGGAAGACCATTTCTACCCGGAGATCGTCGATCCGCAGACCGGTGCAGTGCTGCAGGAGGGCGAGCGGGGCGAGCTGGTGCTGACCTCGCTGACCAAGCAGGCGTTGCCGGTGATCCGCTATCGCACCCGCGATCTGACACGACTGCTGCCGCCTACGGCGCGCCCGATGCGGCGCATCGCGAAGATCCTGGGTCGCTGCGACGACATGCTGATCGTGCGCGGCGTGAACGTGTTTCCGACGCAGATCGAAGAGATCATCCTCCAGACACCGTCGCTGGCTCCGCACTACGTGCTGGAGCTGACGCGCGAGGGGCCGCTCGATGCTCTCGCGGTGCAGGTCGAGGCAGCGGATGCAGCAGCGTTCGCTGCAAGCACGCAGGTTGCTGCGGCGCTGGTGCAGCAGGTCAAGACGATGGTCGGAGTCAGTGTGAAGGTCGAAGTGCGCGAGCCCGGCTCGATCGAGCGTTCCGCAGGCAAGGCCAGGCGCGTCATCGACAAGCGGGCGCCCGGCGCGGGATGAGGAGAATCTGATGCAACTGAAGAGCTACGTTCAGGGCCGCTGGCACTCTGGGGCGCGCGATGCGCAGATCCTGCGCGACGCTACCACTGGCCAGGTCATTGCCGAGGCGTCGTCGAGCGGTATCGACTTCGCCGAAGCGCTGCAGTACGCGCGGCGTGTCGGCGGGCCGGCGCTGCGCCGGCTGACGTTCCATGAGCGCGCTGCGCTGCTCAAGCGCGTTGCCAAGCTCCTCACCGAGCACAAGGAAGAGCTCTATCAGCTGTCGTATGCGACCGGCGCGACCAAGGCCGATTCGTGGATCGACATCGACGGCGGCATCGGCACGCTGTTCGCCTACGCCTCGCGCGGTGCGCGCGAGCTGCCGAACAGCCGCGTGTACGTGGATGGCGATGTCGAAGCGCTGTCGAAGACCGGGACCTTCATCGGGCAGCACATCTGCGTGCCGCTGGAAGGCGCGGCGATTCACATCAACGCGTTCAATTTTCCGGTGTGGGGCATGCTGGAGAAGCTGTCGCCGACGCTGCTGGCGGGCATGCCGGCGATCGTCAAGCCCGCGACCACGACCGCGTATCTCACCGAGCTGGCGGTTCGCCGCATCGTCGAGTCGGGCATCCTGCCCGAAGGCGCGCTGCAACTGGTGTGCGGCAGCCTCGGCGACGCGTTCGAGCATCTCACCTGCCAGGACGTCGTATCGTTCACGGGCTCGGCGAGCACTGCGCAGAAGCTGCGCACGCATCCGGCGGTCGTCGCCAACTCTGTGCGCTTCATCAGCGAGACCGACTCGATCAATTCATGCGTGCTCGGGCCGGACGCAGCGCCGGGGCAGCCGGAGTTCGACGCGTTCGTGCGCGAGGTCGCGCGCGAGATGACCGCCAAGGCGGGCCAGAAGTGCACTGCGATCCGCAAGGCGATCGTGCCGGCCGCGCATGCCGAAGCAGCCGCACAGGCCGTCAAGGCTGCGCTCGCCAAGGTCGTCGTCGGCGACCCGCGGCTGGAACAGGTACGCATGGGACCGCTCGCAGCGCTCGGTCAGCGTCGCGAAGTGCTCGGCCGCATCGCCGAGTTGCGTCGCGAGGCGGAACTGCTCACCGGCGAGTCGGACGCCCTGGAGCTTGCGGGCGCCGATCGCGAGAAAGGCGCTTTCGTCGCGCCGACGCTGCTGTTCTGTCGTTCGCCGGCCAAGGCCGCGGCCGTCCACGCCGTCGAGGCGTTCGGTCCGGTGTGCACGGTCATGCCGTATGCGTCCGTGAGCGATGCGATAGTCGCTGCGCGCAGCGGCGAAGGCAGCCTCGTGGGATCCGTGTTCACGGCCGATGACGACGCAGCGGTGGAATTCGCGTTGGGTCTCGCACCGCTGCACGGACGGCTGCTGATCGTCAACCGCGACTGCGCGAAAGAGTCCACTGGTCATGGCTCGCCGCTTCCCGGGCTCGTGCACGGCGGTCCGGGCCGCGCGGGTGGCGGTGAAGAGATGGGCGGTATCCGCGGCCTGATGCACTACATGCAGCGAACCGCCATTCAGGGCAGTCCGCAGACGGTTGCGCGCATCACCGGCCGCTGGATACGCGGCGCAATACAACGGGCGCCCGGCGTGCATCCATTCCGAAAAGCGTTCCACGAGCTGCAGGTGGGCGACACGCTCAACAGCGCGGAGCGCGAGGTGACGCTCGAGGACATCGAGCGCTTCGCAGCGCTGTCGGGAGACACGTTCTATGCGCACATGGACGAGGAGGCCGCGCGCCGTAATCCGCTGTTCGGCGGCCGCGTCGCGCACGGCTATTTCCTGATCTCGGCGGCGGCGGGCCTGTTCGTCGATCCGCCCTACGGACCGGTGCTCGCCAACTACGGCATCGACCGCTTGCGCTTCGTGAAGCCGGTGAAGCCGGGCGATCGCATCAAGGTGCGGCTGACCTGCAAGTCGAAATCGCTGCGCGCCGACAAGGGCTACGGCGAAGTCGCCTGGGACACGGAGATCACCAACCAGAGCGGCGAGATCGTCGCGAGCTACGACGTGCTGACGATGGTGAGCGAGCAGCCGGTCGCCTGATGCATCGCCATATGCATACATATATATAGGGAGGCCGTCGCACTTCGCCCGATGGCGCAGGGCTTATGTCGTCGCCGGCTTGCGACGCGCCCGAGTCTTGCTGCACTCTTCGGGTATCGAGGGAATGAACTATAAGCCGTGGGGACGGACGCGAGCATGCGCTGGAGGCAGGGAGTCGTGGCAAGGAGCGTGCTTGTCGGCGTCCTCGTCTGCCTCACGCTGATCGCTCCCGCCGCCGACGCGCAAACCTCCCGCAAGAAGGAATACCCGCTGCTGGTCTCGCGGCAGCCGCTGACGCAGGCCCTCGAGAGCCTCTCGCAGCAGACCGGCGTGTTCTACGGCTACATTCCCGAAACGCAGGAGGAAGAGCTGATCCTGGTCGGGCCGCTGCAGGGCAGCTACACGATCGATGCCGCCCTGACCGAGCTGCTGAGCAAGACCGGGCTGACGTTCATCTGGTCGAACTCCAAGAGCATCGCCATCAAGCGCGCCCCGGCACCGCCGCCGCAGGCCGAACCTGCGCCGCCGAAGCCGCGCGAAGTGCAACGCGAGCTGCGCGCCGCGACGCATGAGCTGCCTGAAGGCGGCAAGCTGCTCGATACCGTCATCACGACTGCTTCGCGCATCAAGTCGGTAGCGGAATCTGCGGCCGCGACAGTGGTCATCGATCGCAAAGCGATCGAGCGCAGCGGCGGCACGACGGTCAGCGACGTCCTCAGAGTCATCTCGCAACAACCGTTCCTGCGGCCGGACGGCTTCCGCAGCAACGGTGCCCACTACGCGGAGCTGCGCGGCCTCGGGCCTGACACGACGCAGGTCCTGATCAGCGGCCTGCGCGCGCTGCCGAGCGCGGCCAGCTTCAACGCGAACGCGTTCGATCTCAACCAGATACCGCTCAGCGCCGTGGAGCAGATCGAGGTGAAGCTGGACTCGATTTCGGCACGCCACGGCGCCGACGCGATCGGCGGCGTCATCAACATCGTGCTGCGCGATGACATCGCGCATCCCGGCGTCGAGCTGCACTACGGCACGGCGGACGGCGGCGGCACGCAGCGCCAGGCAGCGGTCAGCGCCGGCTATCGCAGCGAGAGCTTGCGGGCGGCGGTGATCCTCGACTATCGCGACGTCGCGGCGCTGGTCGGCGCCGAGCGCGAGCTGTGGAACAACCAGGACTACAGCCGCTTCGGCAGCCGCGACCTGCGCTCGACCCTCAGCAGTCCGGGCAACGTCATGGCGCTGCCCGGCAGCGTATTGCCGGGGCTGGGTGCGCCCTTTGCCGCAATACCCGAGCCGACCAGCGCGCCGACTACGCTCGCCACGGCGTTCCGCGCGGGTGAGCTGAATCGCACGAGCTTGTTCCGCTACGTCGAGATCGTGCCGGACGATCGTCGCGCGAGCGCGGTAGCGACAGCACAGCTGACGCTTACACCGGGCTTGCTCGCCGCCGGCGAGCTGTTGTGGGTGGACCGCAGCGTCACCTTCCAGTCGACGCCGCCGCTCGTGCCCGCTGCGCTTGTCCCCGCGACCAATCCCTACAATCCCTTCGGGCTGCCGGTGCTGGTGAGCGCGGCGCTCGACAGCATCGATTCGACGCAGGTGCGTGTGGATTCCAGGCTCATCAGAAGCAGCGCTTCGTTGCGCGCCAGGGCGGCGGCGTGGGACTGGGAGCTGTCGGTGCTGCGCAGCGAAGAGGATGCGGATTCGCGCATCGACAACGTGCTCGATCTGTCGCGGCTGGCGCTGGTGCTCGCCAATCCGGATCCGCTGCGCACGGTCAACCTGTTCACGCCGGGTGGCGCGGCCAGCGCCGATGTGTTCGCATCCGTGCTCGCCGCGCCGGACCTCGATACGTACGCAGTCGACGGTACTCAGCTCGTAGGTGTCGCGAGCGGCAGCCTGTTCGCGCTGCCTGCTGGCGATGTTGCCGCCGTGCTCGGCGCGGAGTGGCGCAAGGAAGGCGTGCAGTTCGATTCCCTGCTCGGCTCGTTCGAGCGCGAAGTCACTGGCGCGTTCGCGGAGCTGCACATCCCGGTGCTCGGCGGGGCACTACGAGTGCCTGCGGCGCAGGAGTTGACCCTGACCGGTGCTGCGCGCTTCGATCGTTACACGGATTTCGGCTCCGTCTTCAGTCCGCAGTACGGCCTCGTCTGGAAGCCGCTGCGCACCGTCAAGGTTCGCGCGACGCACACGCGCAGCTTCCGGCCGCCGTCGATATACGACTTGTACCTTCCGCCCGTGCCGCTGCCCATGCAGGTCGCCGATCCGCGCCGCAACCGCGAGGTGACCACCATCGCGGTGCTCGGCGGCGGAAACCCCGGCCTCGAAGCGACGCGTGGCTCGGCGTCGTCCGCGGGAATCGAGCTGACGCCGGAAGCGATTGAGCCGCTCAAGCTGTCCGCAACTTACTGGCGCGTGCGGATGGACGACCGCGTCACCGCGCTGCCCTCGGAGTTCATTCTTGCCCACGAAGCGGACATCGCCGATCGAGTGCTGCGCGCCGCGCCGACACCCGCCGATCTTGCCGCGGGCCTGCCGGGGAAGCTGCTGCAACTGGACGTAACGCGCATGAATTTCGGGCGACTGACGACCAGCGGCGTCGACATCGGCGCGAGTTACACGTTCGACGCCGGCAACGCGGGCCGCTTCACTACCGATGTGCAAGCGACCTGGATCGACGAGTACGAGGCGCTCGACCTGCCGGCGCAGGCGGCGGTCGATCGTGTCGATGTCGCCAGCTCTCTCGGCACGATCGCGAGGTGGCGCGCCATCGCGCGACTCGACTGGGAGCGCGGCGCATTGGGCAGCACTGCGTACGTGCGCTACATCCCGAGCTACGACGACACCCGCGGCGGTGTGCGCAATGGCCGTACGATCGGCTCGCAGGCTTTCCTCGACCTGCAGCTCTCGCTCGATCTGGAGCAACTGCTGCACGACAGGGAGCTGTTGCGCGGCCTGGAGCTGACGGCGGGCGCGTCGAACCTGCTGAACCAGCAGCCGCACTTCGCGGAAGTCAACGGCATCCAGGGGTACGACACCTCGCAGGGCGACCTCGAAGGGCGCTTCTGGTACCTGCGGCTCGGCAAGACGTTCTGAGCGCAGCCGCGCGCGGGCTCAAAAGCGATAGACGAGCTGAGCGCTCACGATATTGATGTCGGAGTGCTGCTTGCCCATGAGCAGCGCAGACGCAGCAACGTTGCCCGCATCCTGAGCGAGTGGCACGGTGTCGCTGAACAGGTGCGCATAGCCGAAATCCACTTGCAGCGGCGTCGACGGTTGCCAGCGCGCGCCGATCGCGACCCACGTGCGATCGGTGTCGGGTAAACGCGGCGTGCGAGTCGCGTCCGGCACCGGCGTTTCGTCGAACGCGACGCCGGCGCGGAGCGTCAGCTGATCGCTCATCTCGTACGTCGCGCCCAGCGCGTAGCGCCAGGTATCCTTCCAGCGCTCCGGAGTCACCGAGACGGTCGTACCGGAATCGCGCACGATGCGCAGCTCTTGAATCGAGCTCCAGCCGGTCCAGGCAATGTCTGCGAGCAGCGCATACTTTTCGCCGAAGCGATGCTGCACCGAGAGCGTCGCCGAGTCCGGCACTTCGAGATCCACTTTGACGGCGCCGGATGACAGCGGCGCGCCGGCTGCGGAAGCTGCGGCGATGATGCCGCTCGCGACCGGGTCCGCGCCGACCGGCGCCGCGAACGCGATCGTGCCGCCGACCTTGTAGTCGATCGAAGACCGATAGGCCAGGCCGACACTCGTTCGATCGGACAGCTCGAATAGCGCGCCGACGTTGAAGCCCCAGGCGTCGTCATCGCCGCGCACGCGCGCATGGCCCGCAAGCCCGGCATTTGCGCCGACTATGGCCGCTGCGGCCGCAGGCGACAGCTGCCCTGCGACGACCAGTTGCTGCACGCCCTGCGCGACGACTGCCGAATAGTTGACGTCGTTGGTCAGCTCGGCGTCCAGGCGCTGGTAATTCAGGCCGGCGCCGAGCGAGATCCGCTCGCCGACGCGAAACGCGATCGACGGATTCACGTTGAGCGTCGAGATCTCCGAGTGCAGCGCCTGGAAGCGGCCGATCCAGCCCTCGTCGTAGACGAGCTTGAGCCCGAACGGCGCGTTGACGCCGATGCCGAAGGCGAGCGCATCGCCCGCCGGCACTACGAAATAGCCCGCCGGCACGAAATTCCAGCCGCCGGCGTCGCCGCCGTTGCCGCCGAGCGGTTGCGCGAAAGCGGGCGCGGACCCGCCGTCGCGGAACTCCGAGCCGATATCGATGCCGCTCGCGGCGATGACGCCCTCGGGCGCGCCCAGCGCAGTCATGCCGGCGGGATTGAAGAACACCGTCGTCGCGTCATCCGCCGCCGCAGCGGTGCCCGCGAACGCCGTGCCGAGCCTGCTCGCGCTCTGTTCGAGCAAGGCGAATCCGGACGCGCCTGCGGTGACCGGAATCAGCACCAGTGAAGCTGTTGCCGGGACGAGCCAGCCGCGGTCGCGCACGTGCATCCTGCTTACTCCGTTAGCCTTGCTCCCTGAGAAGAGTCATGCACGCGCTACAGTTCCACCCTCACGCGCTTGATCGCACTCCATGCACACTCCCGGTGCGTGCAGGAACACCGTCTCGTTCTCACGCAGGTGATCGAGAGCAGCGGCCACGACGTCGCGCGCCCCGATCAACCGCGCCGGCGCGCCCGCGATGAAGCCGCGCTGCTGGTGGCCGCGAGCTTCCAGCCAGCCGTCGAGCAGCGCGAAGTTCGCGCAACAGTGATCGATCTCGAAGTAGGGATGACGGACGTGCTCCGCGTTGCGCATCACGGTCACATGCTTCGGTTGACCGTAGCGCACGCCAGCCATGTTCTCTGCGAGATGGATGGTGGTGTTCGCGTCGTGGCCGCAGCCGAGCAGCAGGACTTCCGCATCCAGGTCATAGGCACGCCCGATCGGGCTGTCCAACCCGTGCGGCACGTCGACGGGGTGAGGTGCGGTGATGTCGGTAGCATGCGGACCGAGTGCCGCGAACGAGTGCGGGCTGTCGCTGCGACTCACCCCCGGCATGCGCCAGAACGTATCGGCGACGATTCCCATCGACGCGCAGGGCGTGCGCTGCGGATCGAAGGGCCGCTCATCGTCATCGCTCATGCTGGGCATGACGACGGTGCCGCCGGGACCGGCCGCCATGCGCAACGCTGCGATCAGGTCGGCCGGCGCGCCGGCGCGCCCGGCGAAGCTCGAGAACGCGGTATGCACGACGAGGAC
>DATEJG010000139.1:0-27706 GCA_035278165.1 Steroidobacteraceae bacterium | reverse complement strand
GACGTGCCGCGCGAGCGCATCGAACAATGGCTGGCTCAGAACAGGAACCTTGCCGCGGTGAAGCGCGGCGATGTCCGAATCGTTGAACATGACGTGATCGCTTACGACTCCGGGAAGTAACACATGGACCAACTCACCTTCGCCAACACCGCATCACTTCTGAAAGCCAACGGCTACGCTCCGGCGCCCATCGGCGACGGCGGCAAACCGCTTGGGCCATTCGCCGTCTTGCAGATCGCATACGCCAAGTACACGACCAACGACGACTTGCCGGCCGCGGTGCTCACATCGGTGCCGGCGGCACGCAACGCGCAGGACCCGGTGCAGGATTACCGCAGCACGTGGTTGGCGACGCTGACCATGAACGTGCGTGACGAGTTGGTCAAAGACGTTGACCGCATCGTCGCAAAGTACATCGGCAAGGGCGCGCGCTGTCCGGTACGTCTCGCTGACGACGGATCAACGCTGCGTGTGTTCCAACTCTCTGGTGATCAGTTCTCAACCATAGCCACCTATGACCACGCTCTAGCACGCGTGGAATCCGCCGCCGGCTTCGTGCCCGTGAACGGCACCTGGGCGGACGGCATCAGCTTGGTGGACGTGATGCGAAACGAGCTGCCCGAGTTGGACCACGAACGCGCCAAGCAGCTCATTGGCGAGCTGAATGCGTTGCTGGACGCGCACGCGCCACCAGTCGCCCCGCCCGCGCTGTATGTCGCGCCGCCGATCCTCAAGCCCGGCCAATCTCTGCGCTACGGGAACACCCGCGCCATGGACGTGCTGCGCGGAAACGGTTTGCAACCACTGCCCGTTCGATGGGGTCAGCAGCAGGTGGAGAAGGACGGCTACAGCGATTTCATGGGCAACTGGCACTACAACGTGTCGCTGGACGATCACGGCGTGGGCATCAACCTGCGAGGCTTCGCGTTGGTGGAGCAAATGGGTTCAACTTTCCGCGATGATGTGGATGCGGCGATCCGCGCCATGGGGCCGTGTCTTGTGCGCACTGTCCGTGGGGAGCAGATCCCTCCGAACGTGGGCTATCTGTTCCGCTGTTACGGTGGCGGCGGCGACGAATTCGTTTCCACTCCCACCGTGGGCGTGCAGGTGCGCCGCACCGGGCTGTTGGAGCTGTCAGGCGCTGACACGTACGGACGCGAATTCCAATGGAGCCGCGATTTGCTGACCGTGCGGGCAAACGAACTGCCGGCGCTGGAGTCGCACGACACGCGGCGCCTTCGTGACGCGCTCGAATCGCTGCCGTCTATCGTGGACTATCGCCGTAAGCGCGCATGACTGACGGCAACGTCGATACGCGCGACGGACCTGCACTGTCGCGCCACAACTGCGCAACGTGCGGTCCGGCGAGTCTCTATCGCGGTCGCAGCTGCGTTCATTGCGGCGCGCAGCTACGCGTCACCTGTGTTGCACCGGTCATGCCGAGAAAGCGAACGCCGCGGGTCCGGAAGGCGCGTGCGCGCAACGCTTTGGCGGCAGCGCTCTAAAAGCCGAAGTACGCTTTCAACTTCTCCAGGAGAGTGCCGGCTATCAAGTTGATGCCGATCAACGACCAAAGGGCCTTCTTTGCCCAACCCTTCTGTTCGTCCAGTTCAGCGCGACGCTTCGTATCGAATGCAGTGTCCGGATAGTACCGAGCGCAGACAAACACATAAGCCACCGCCGTAAATGGCACGGCGGTCAGCCAAAAGTACAGGCCACTGCTGAACTTGGAGTCCGCCTTCCCGAGCAAATTCAGCGTAGCCACGAGCCACAAGAACCCGCCAGCAACTGCGAGCGTGAAGGCGATTGCTGAACCAGTGCTTGACGGGTGAAAGAACCTGGAGTGATCGAAGGAGTTTTCCATTAGCCGCATGACTCGACCTTCCATTCCCACCGCTTGATCGCGTGCGCGTGGGCAGACGAAGACGATGCGGAGGACAGGGCGAACGGATGACTTGAAGACTAATCGCACCGTCAGGGCAACACTCGCTTTCTCGTCGCCGCGCGTCTCCACGGACATCGACAATTGAACCTGATTCGTTGAGTTTGGGAGCTGGTCGCCGCCGATCAGCTCTGCTGACTTTAGGACTTCTTCGCCGTCCGCGTCGGTTATCGTCAGCGTGGTCACCTTGCGTGGCTTGTCACTGTCGCCAGCGATGTCCGCGAGCGTGGCAGAAATGCTCCGCTCCAAGTCGAGCAGCAGACTCTTGGTGACCCGGCAGGGCCGAAGCGTTCGGGTGATCGTAAATTGTGGGTTGGGCTCCATATGCGTCCCTTTTCTCTGAGTGCCGCGTCCGCGCTGTTTCTTGTTTGCCGCCAGCCATCGGTATTGTAGAACCTCTCGGCACCAATGGCAGCGCGCAAAGAAAAGCCCCGGCCGCGAGCACCGGGGCTGCGTGTTTGGCGCTGACGCGTTGGTCAATCGCTTGCAGGCCCCTCCATCGCTTCAATGACCATCGCAGCCCGTAGCAGCTGCGCATGAATGGTGTGCAACTTGGGGTGCTGTTGGAGCAGTAGCGCGGCATCTTGGCGCAGCGATTTCACCACCATGCGCGCGTCGGGTTTGTCGTCACGCTCTCGCGTCCCTGCGTCACCGGCAAACGGCTCCAGTGCTTCAGCCGTACCGTCGATAAGATCGTCAGCCGCGCGGAGGGCGTCGGCGAGTCGGTCCGGGTCGAACCAATCTTGATACAGGGATGCGGTCGCGTATCTGCACATCCGGATGATGGCGGACGCCTTGAAGAGTCGCTTGCGTTCCGCATGAATGGCTGCCGCCATCTCGCGGCGCTCTGTAGAATTGCCGGGCTGTTTGGAACCCATAGCTTCGTACCTCCGGGTACGTGGTTGTGGTTAGGACCCTCGTCGGTGTTCACGCATCGGCGGGGGTCCGCTTCTGCTACAAAAATGTAGCAGTGTGGGCATCGTAAACTGGTAGGGTGAGTTGAGGCAAGGACGGGTGACGCGGCCGTCAAAAACCGCTGGACGACACGTGCAGAGCGCCCGACACCGCGCGCTCATCGCCGCTGTTGTCGAAGCGCGGAACGCTACCGGCCTAAGTCAGCGGGAGTTCGCAAAGAAGCTTGGGCGCTCCAATAACTTCGTGCAGCGGATCGAAGCCGGCGTCACACCTGTGACCGTGCTGGACTTCATCGACATCGCGAAGGCCGCCGGAATCCCGGCCGACGAACTGCTCCGGCGGTTGACTCGATAGGCACGCCGCCATCAGAGCTTGCTGGCTGATCGTTTCTTGGTGCCGTCTATGACAATCACCGGCGAGTAGGGCTGCTTTTCCTTGCGTGCCGCAATCTCGCGCTTCAGCACGAGGTCAACCTGTCTTTGGCCGACGCCCACGTGAATTATCACGTAGTAGCCCTGTGACGTGGCTTCTCCGCGTTTGTATCGCTCCAGCTGCTTGGTGTAGCCGTGGTCGAGTTTCGGATTGGAACTAAGCTTCATTTCGACGACCACTTTGTCAGCAAATCCCTGCGATAGCTTGAAATCAACAGGGCCGCCACCGGGGTTCGTCTCGGGAGAAATGTCCACGTTGTTGGCTTTGCAGTAGCTCAGTGATGTGACCAAGAACAGGCGCTGCGCGTAGTGCTCATGCAGGACCGCGCCATTCGGGCCGTACAGGCTCTTCCACACGTCGCGGTCTTCGATGATGTGCTTGAAGTGCTCCACAATCTGTTCAACAACATCCTTGACGCCTGCCGGGGTCCGCGCCTTGAGTTTCAGTGCAAGGGGCAGCGCCGCCGCTATAGCGCGTCCAGTTTCGAGCCACTTGATAAGGCCACTCGGATCGCCGGCTTCGTCGTAGGCCTGCTTGGGAATCGCGTGTATCGCGGCTAGCAGCGCGTCGAACGCATCTCGGTCGTGCAGATACGCCGCGCGATTGTTCTGCTTGCTCTCGCGTGATTGCCTTCCCCAGAGATCACCCACCGCAGCATTCACGCGCTTTCTAAGCTGCTCGTTCTCCCAAGTCACGCGTTCGATGTCGTCCCAATCCGTAGCGATGGGCAAATCTCGGAGTACGTCGTTTGGAACGAGCACCACGGGCAGCGGTCTACCGCCGCGGTCGTTGACCTTCGGGTTCACCGGCAGCAGAAAGGACTGACCGGAAATGTCGAACTTCTGTCGCGGGATCTGCAGTCCTTTGAGTACGCGTTCGGTGAACTCGCCCAGTCGCGGGCCAATCACTCGCGTTGTGAGGTCGCTGATGCGATCCGGGCCAACGTCATCCTCGAAAAGCGCGAGCAGCGGGAAGATGGCTGGATCATTAACGCCGAGGTCAACAATCTCCTTTGCCGTCTTGAGCAGCCTTGCCCGGATCGGTCCTTTGCCTATGGCATTGCCAGCGATGCCTGCGCCGTAACCGAGGCAGGTTCCCTTGAACTCCTGCACTCCCAGCATCTTGTCCGCGGCCTTCCATGCTGCGTCGCCTTTCGCCTGCGAGGCGCTCAAGAGCTTTATCAGGTTCGTAAAATGCGTTTCCCAATCGCCGTACGCAGCCTGCATCTCCGGATGCTTGCTTTCCTCCAGCAAGAACGGGTCGATGAATAGCGGCGTGTCCGCGTTCACGACCGGGTCGAAAGCGCCCCTTCGCTTCAGAAGTGTTTTTGATATCCCGAAGTGCTCGCTAAACCTGACCGGATCCTTGATCTTCGCCATTCCCGGGCCCCCGCTCGTTGTTATTTGTTGGCGAGTCGATTTCGTGCAAATTCAGTGCAGTGACCTACTCCGTAGCACACATCGGCACACATCATGCCGCCGGCGGTCATGCGCGGCAAGGATCGGAAATCAGCTACTTAGGTTGCGGCGTCCAGAGGCTGTTAGAGTAGTGCCGAGTAGGTTCCACGACTCTTAATCAGTTGGTTATAGGTTCGAGTCCTATACGGCCCACCACTCTCCCCGGCGGTACTCCTCACTGGTGATGCATCGAGCCCGATCTCCGGCGCTCAGCTTGCTGCGCGCACATACAATTCCTGGAGTGCCAGTCATGGCTGCGGACAAGCGTGCGCCGAAGGAGCACGGACGAAGAACTCATGCGCATTCGGCGCGCGTCACCCGGCCGGACAGGCAGTTCAGCGCCGTGCGCAGGGAGAGACGAGCGCTCATGAGTGCTAACGCAGTCCTGCGCTGCGTTGCTGTTGCGCTGGAATTCGAAGACTGGACCTCGGATGAGCCCGACTACGCCGACGCTATCGGAGTAGCGCGGCAGTTGATCTCCGAGTCGATTGACCGATTGGAGTCGCATTCGGATTCGTCGACTGTGGGCTCTAGTAGCTCCGAGGCGGATGGCTCGACATAGACCGGCTGCGCATTCGCCTTGCTTCGGAAGGTGTCTCGCATACACTGCGTCGCCATGGCATCTGACGTGGAAAAAACGCAGCCGGCAATCGGCCTGTCGAAAGAGGGGAGGATTGAATTCGCTGCGAGTCTGCTGGCTTCACTGCCAGGCACTCTTTCGGATCAGGACGACGGAGTAGCAGAGGCGCTGCGGCGCGATTCCGAACTGGACGCTCATCCGGAGTGCGAGATTTCCTTCGAGGCGCTGGACGCCTTTATCCGTGCGCGGCGCAAGTGATGCGGCTGGTCTTTGGCATTTCCTCCGGCTGATGATAGTCGACAGTTAGTACAACACCTGGTGACCACCTTGCCGAGACGACCGGGCCGCGAAGAAAAACCCCTCTACGAAACCCTCATCGACGCCCAGAAGCTCGCGTTCGCGCCGCTGGCCTTTCACGCCGCGCTCGCATTGAGAGATCTCGGAATCCTCGCGACGCTTGCTGAAGGCGGCCCGGACGGGCTCTCGGCCGAGCGCATCGCGCAGCTCACGCGCCTGCCGATCTATGGCGTGAAGGTGCTGCTCGAATCGGGCGTAGTGTCCGATCTCGTCGCGCTCGAAGAGGGCCGCTTCCGTCTGCGCCAGCTCGGGTTTCTCGTGCTGCAGGACACGATGACCCGCGTCAACATGGATTTCACGGCGGACATTTGTTATCGCGGCATGGCGCACCTGCGCGAAGCGGTGGCGACCGGCAAGCCCGCCGGACTGCGCGAGCTGGGCTCGTGGAAGACGATCTACGAAGGTTTCGCTCAGTTGCAGCCGGAGCTGCAGCGCAGCTGGACCGCCTTTGATCACTACTACTCGGACAACATGTTTCCCGCTGCGCTGCCGCTGGTGTTCGCCGGCAAGCCGCAGCGATTGCTCGACGTCGGCGCCAACACCGGCAAGTTCACGCTCGCCTGTCTCGCGCACGATCCGTTCGTCAACATCACTCTGCTGGATTTTCCGGGACAGCTGGAGCTGGCGCGTCAGGCGATCGTCGCGAAAGGTCTCGGCGAGCGTGCTCGCTATCACCCGATCGACTTTCTGAACCCGTCCGCGGAGTTTCCGCCGCACCAGGACGCGATCTGGATGAGCCAGTTCCTGGATTGCTTCAGCGAGGGCGAGATCGTCTCGATTCTCGAACGGGCACGGCGTGCCCTGGCGCCGCACGGGCGCATCTACATCGTCGACACCTATGGGGACTTGCAACAGCACGCCGCCGCTCGCTTCGTGCTCGCGATGACGACGCTGTATTTCGCATGTCTCGCCAACGGCAACAGCAAGATGTACGAGTCGAACGAAATGCGCGCGTGCGTGCAGCGCGCCGGGCTGCGCATCGAGCGCGAGGTGGAGCGCCTCACGCTCAGTCACACGATGTTCGTGTGCAGCGCCGCCTAGCTCTCGCGGCGGATGCGTTGCCACATCCGCCGCACTTGCTATCAGCCCGGTGTCGCAGCACCGGGCTGACGACGCTCAACGGTCGCTGGCGACCTTGATCGGCTCCTTCGCCTTACTGGACGTGCGGCCGGCGACGTAGTCCGTGAGCTCCGGACGGTCGACCCGGGCGATCGCATTCAACAGCGCGAACTCGACGCACGCGGCGTGCTGCTTCGTGTCGCGCAGCGTCGTTCCGCCGCGCTGCGTGCTGCACACGCGCTCTGCAGCGCCCTTGATGCGGTTGAACAAGGTGGCTGCGCCCTCGTCCTTGCTCAGGTCCAGATCGGCGAACTGCACCGTGAGTGATTTGGGCGCTTCCTCCGCGCAGGCAACGGTCTGGATCGCGACGCCGAAGACGACTGCGGTGGTGAGGCTGATCAGAGTGTTCATGGCGGTCTCCTGGTTGAGTGGATCGGTCGGGTTGATCGGCTTGCGGGTACGACGGTGGTCGCGACCCGGCGCCGGCTCCATGGCCAGGGGCTGGCCGCTGTCTGGTTTGTTTCTGATCCGCAGCTGATTCCAGGCAACCCGCTGATCCGCGTGGACAAGCAGGCGGGCTGCAGTATTCTCGGCAACAGGGCCACGCGGTTCGGATCGGGATAACGATGCCAACAGCGCGCACCATTGCCTTCGACGGTTGGGTCTTGCGCACGGAGCTGGGCGAGCTCGCGAAGGACGGGCGCAAGATCCGCCTGCAGGATCAGCCGCTGCAGATCCTCGAAGAGCTGCTGACCCGTCCCGGCGAGCTGGTGACGCGCGAGCAGCTGATCGCGCGCTTGTGGCCGAAGGGCATCGTTGACTTCGACACAGGCTTGAACTCCGCAGTGCGCAAGCTCCGCATCGCGCTGCAGGATGAGGCCGAGACGCCCAAGTACATCGAGACCGTGCCGCGCAAGGGCTATCGGTTCATCGGTGTGATCGATCCGGCTGTCGCGGAGCCGCCGCCTTCCGGTTCGCGGCCGCGGCGTGCGTACGTCTACATGGCAGCAGCGGCGCTGACAGCGGTGCTGCTCGTGGGTGTCGCGCTCGTTGCAGCTCGCCGCGAATCGATGCCGCAGCCGGCCGCTGCTGCGCCGCCGTCAGAGGTGCAGGACAGTCGAACGATCGCCGTCGCGCCACTCCAGGCATCTACGCCCGGCGAGCCGAACGAATTGCTGGCGCTGATCCTGACCGACGTCCTTCGCACACGTCTCGCGAGCCACAAAGATGTGCTGGTGGTCGCCAGCGGCTCGCCGGTATGGCCCGCCGAGTCGCAGCTCGGCCGGCGTGAGCTGATCAGCAAGCTTCACGCTCGCTTTCTGCTACAGGGCAGCGCCGCACGCGCCGGTGACCAGCTCCGCACGGATGTCGAGCTCATCGACACGGCGTCCGGCGCACGGTTGTGGTCGATGGCGCTCGATCGGCCGGCAACGCAGGCAGCTGCCCTTTGCGACGAGATCCTGCAGCGCGTCGCAGGCACGATGCGCATCGATGCGGCAGCTAACAAAGGTGACGCGCCGGCGATCAACCTGGAGGCGTATGAGCTCTACGTCCGCGGCCAGCAGTTGACGCTGAGTGAACGGCCCGCCGATCTCGCTAACGCCGTCGAGCTTTTCAGGCGCGCGACCATTCTCGATACCGGTTTCGCTCGTGCCTACCTGGCGCTCGGTGACCTGCAGATCGCGCTTGCGGGCGACGACCGCAAGCTCCTCGCCGAGGGCACCAAGGCGATCGACCGTGCTCTCGAACTGGATCCCGCGCTGGGCGAAGCGTGGGTCGTTCGCGCGTGGCTCGTCAGGCACCCGGATCCCGTCAAGGCCGAAGTGCTCTATCGCAAAGGCCTGCAGCTCGCGCCCAGCTATGGCTACGGCTACGCGCTCTTCGCACGCTTCCTGTTCGGCTACTACCGCAAGGGCGAAGCGATCGAGATGATGGATCGCGCCCGGCGGATCGATCCGCTGATTCCCGAGTTCTACCTCGACCAGGCGTTCTTTCTCATGGTCAAGCGCAGCGACCTGGCTGGCCACGATCGTCTGCTGCGCGAGGCGCTGGCGATCAGCCCCGGATACCGTCCGGCGCTCGTTCGGCTGGCTTCTTCGAAGTACGAGTACAGCGGCGAGTTTGCGGAAGGCATCCGCTACATCGAACAGGCCCTGGCGCGGGATCCTGAGGGTGATGGAGATGCGCTGGCGTCGGCGATCTATCTGGACATCGAAGATGCGGCAGCTGCTAAGACCGTACTGCGCGAGGGTTCAGACCCTGATCATGTCGGAGCACTGGTGAAGCTCGCGCAATACGAGCGCAACACGCGCCGCGCCGCAGAGCTGGCGAGGAGCGTCGATCCGGTATTCCTGGAGGGCGGGCCTGTCTCTCCCATGGCCGAAGCGCTGCGGGACGAAGCAATCAGGACGGGCGATTTTGCCCCAGCTCTCGAGATACTCGAAGCCAGCTACGCAACTTACGCGTCGCCGAATGAGCCTCGGATGTGGGGGCGCGGCTTGGGCTTGGTGTATGCGCACACGCTGGTGCTCGCGGGCCAGGCGCAGCGCGGTCACAAACTCGCCACCTCGATACTCGCGCAGCTCGACACCGAATCGGTGGGTCGCGCCGAGAACTGGCTGTGTCGGGAGCGCGCTGCGGCCTTCGCTGTCCTCGGCGACGACGAACGCACGCTGGAGCAGCTGGCGATCTCGCTGAAGGTAAGAAAGTTCTATCGCTGGTGGTACCTCGCCGAGCTCGATCCTCTCTACGAGCATCTGCGCGCCGATCGGCGCTTTCAGGCGCTGGCGCGGCAGGCAAAGCAGCATCGCAGCGAGCAGCGCGCGCTCGTCGAGGAAATGAGGCGCAAGGGCGAAGTTCCGAAGCGGAGCTGAGCAGCAGGGATGAAGGAGTTCAGGCATGCGCTCCACTGGTCTTCTCATGATGCTCCCGGCAGTGCTTGCGCACGCCGCAGAGACGACCGGCATCGATGAGCTGCACACGGTCGTCGTGACCGGATCGCGGATTCGCGCTTCGCAGGCGGACAGCACCGGGCCGGTCGTCGTCGTCAGCCGCGAACAGTTGACGCGCGGCGGCAATGATTCGCTCGGCAAGGTGCTGCAAACGCTGCCGTTCAACACCGGCGCGCCCGCCAACACCAACGTGAACGGCGGCGGCGACGGGTCGGTCCGCATCGACCTGCGCGGGCTCGAGCCGCAGCGGACGCTCGTCCTGCTCAACGGCAGGCGGCTGCCGAACGGCGGCATCGGCGCCGACTCATCGGTCGACATCGATTCGCTGCCGCTGTCGATGGTGGAGCGCGTCGAGGTGCTGACGACGGGCGCCTCGGCTGTCTACGGTGCGGATGCGATCGGCGGCGTCGTCAACGTCATCACCCGCTCTGATCTCACAGGCGTCGAGCTGGGTGCGCAGCGGTCCGGGACCGAGCACGGCGACGGCGCGATCACGCGGGTTCAGGCGCTCGTCGGCGATGACACTGGCCGCAGCAGCTGGATGCTCGGTGCGGACTACGTAGAGCAGAACGGAGTGTCGGCGTCGGCTCGGGAGCATTCGGCGATACCGCTCGGCATCGCCAACGTCGACGGTCTTCTAGTGCCCCTCGGCTCCGATGCAGTCCCCGACGGGGTGTTCTCCGTGCCCGGTGGCAACGCGCTCGGCCTGCAACCTGGCGACTACACGCGAGTTGCGGGATCAACGGGCCAGGCGGCCAGCGACTGGCGGCCGTTCACGCCGGGCGACACATTCAACTTTGCTCCCTATACCTACTTGCAGACGCCGAACGAGCGCTGGTCGCTCTGGACGATGGGCCGCCTGCGGTTGAGCGATGCCGCGGAGCTGTTCGTGGAAGGCTCGTGGCGTCGCCGCGATTCGTCGCAAAACCGCGCGCCGGCTCCTTACTTCGTCATTCAGGGTGCGGCGCCCATGCAGGAAGATGGCACGCCCATGATTCCTGCAAACAACCACTACAACCCGTTCGGTGTCGACGTGCTCAATGGCGCACGCCGCTTGATCGAGCTGGGCGACCGCCATTTCGCACAGCGCGTGGAGATGTGGCGGGCTCTCGCAGGCGTTCGCGGCACGCTGGGCTCCTGGAGGTGGGAAGCCGCAGTCGCAGCTTCCGAGTCCGACGCCGTTACGCACGAGAGTGGATTGCCGCTCGCGCAACGCTTCGTCGCGGGGCTCGGACCTTCCGGTCCTGATTCTGCGGGGCGCATCGTTTGCGGAACGCCGGATGCGCTCACCGGCGTCGTGCCGGCGAGCGCGGTGGTCGCAGGGTGCGTGCCGATCAACCTGTTCGGCGGTGCGGGATCGATTCCACAGGAGCAGGTCGATTACCTCGGCGGTCCTCTGAGCGATCGCGGGTCCTACTCGCAACGTCTGGCGAATATCGGTTTCGACGGAGCATGGGGACGGACATCCGCCGGCGAGGTCCTGTGGGCGCTCGGTGGCGAATTCCGCCGCGACTCGGGGGCGTATCAATTCGATCCGCAGCGCGTCGGCGGTACCGTGAGCACGGGCCTCGCACCGTATGTTCCGGGAGGGTCGTTCGATGCTCTCGAAGGCTACGCCGAAGTGCGCGTACCGGTGCTCGGCGGTCGCAGCAGCTGGGGCAAGCTCGACGTGACGCTCGGCGGCCGCCTCTCCGATTTCAGCACGTTCGGCACGCAGGCAACCTGGCGCGGCGGGCTGCGCTGGTCGCCGGCCAGGCAATGGGCTTTGCGCATCGACTACGCACAGGCATTTCGGGCGCCGGCGCTCAACGAGCTGTATCGAGTGCAGAGCATCGGCGCCAGCGACTTTCGCGATCCATGCGGAGATTCGCCTACGCCGCAACAACAAGTTAACTGCGCCGCGAACGGAGTTCCCGGCGGCGCCTACGTTCAGCCCGGCGGCGATAGCCATTTCGTCCGCGAAGGCGGCAACGCCGAGCTCGAGCCCGAAGCAGGCTACTCGTTGGATGCAGGCATCGAATTTCACTCGACAGGGGCGGTTGCCGCGCGCACGAGCATCGACTTCTTCCAGACGCGCCTCGACGGCTTCGTCGCGGCGGGCGAGGAGGGCGCGATCCTCGATGAGTGCGCCTCGCATGGGAGGTCCATCGCCTGCTCGAAAATCGAGCGCTTCGCCGACGGCTCGTTGCGCAGCGTCGACCTTCGCAACAGCAACCTCGGGCGCGTCGTCGTTCGCGGGATCGATCTCGCCGCCTCCCTCGATTTCGCGACGCGCGCGGGAGCGCTCAGTGTGCAAGCGCTCGTGACTCGTCTGCTCGAGTACGAAACGCAAGCATTCGAAGGCGGCGCGAGCCTCGAAAGACTGGGTACGTCGAACGTCGGCTCGGTGCTGCCGGAATGGCGCGCGTCGAGCGCACTCAGCTGGCAGCAGAGCGCGTGGCGTGCTGCCTACACGCTGCAGTGGATCGGGCCTTACGCGTTCAACGCGTTCACGCAGCAGGGCGAGCCCTTTACGGGCGACGTGCCTTCCGTGCTCTATCACGACGTCGAGGCATCGTATCGCTGGCGTGGGATCGCGCTCCGCGCAGGCGTCACCAACCTGACGGATCGCGATCCTCCGTTCCTCGGCGGCGAGGTGAACACCAACGCCGCGACTTACCGCTTGCTCGGCCGCACGTACTTCCTGCAGCTCACCTATGCGACGCAGTGAACGCCGCTGCTATAGATAGCTCAGCCACCAGTCCTTGCGCCGCTGCTTGATCTCACCGAACCACCGACACATCGGGTACAGCAGCGCCAGTGCCACGAGCCACAACGCGTACACGCCGGTCAGCGACAGGCCATAGCCTTCCGGCTTGTTGAATGCGGGCATGTGGCGGAACAGCCAGCCGATGTCGCCCACGGTCAGCCCCGCCACGACGATCGCCATCGCGTGCAGCAGCACGATGTGCGCCACATAGAAGAGGAACGGCACGCGGCCGATCGCCACGATGATGCGCGACAGGCGCGAGCGCGCAGACTGGAACAGCGCCAGCAGGATCAGGCCGGGGCCGATCGTCATCGCCAGGTACAGGAGCGAAGGCGGATACTTCTCGCAGTTGATGAACGAGAGCACGGTCGGCAGGAACCCGTCCTGCACGGTCCACGGTGCGGGGTCGCCATACAGATTGCTCGCACGCAGGATCACGAAGCCGGCAGTCACCACCAGCCCGATCGCCAGCAGCGTGCGGCGACGCTGCTCGGTGTCACGCAGGAATACCGGCGCGAGCACGTAGCCCGCGGCCATCACCGCAATCCAGGGAATCAACGGGTAGATCGCCATCACTTCCATGTGCGGCGTCGGCTGCATGACGCCCGGTGCGTGCGTCATCATCCACAGCCACTGCCATGATCCGGCGACCTGGATGCCGTCGAGCAGGTTGTGGCCGAGGATCATCGCCAGAGCGAACGTCGCGATCGCCCAGCGCGGCAGGTACACCAGCGCGGCGAGCGCGAGCATCGAGCAGCCGATCGCCCAGATCACCTGCATGAAGACGAAGTCGTAGCTGAGATTGAACGTCCAGGCGAAGCGCACCAGCGTGAGCTCGATGAAGATCATCCACAGGCCGCGGGTCACCAGGAAGCGCGCCACCTCGCTGCGGGAACGGCCGCGATTGCCGTACAGGAACGCGGAGACGCCCGCGAGGAACACGAAGATCGGCGCGCAGAAGTGCGTGATCCAGCGCGTCAGGAACAGTCCCGTGTCGTGCACGTCGCGCGGGTTCATGCTGCTGCCGCCGAAGAAGTCGCGCGCGTGGTCGAGCACCATGATCACCATGACCAGGCCGCGCAGGAAGTCGATGCCGTCGAGCCGTGGGCGCAGCGCAGGGGCAGGTGCCGCTGCGGCGGCGGCCGCGGCGAGCGTCTGAGACCGATATTCCATGGGGCGTCCGTGTTGTTTGCAGGGACGCGCACTTTGGCGAGCAGCCGTGAGCGGCGCGGCTGGCGCTGCGTGATAGCGGCGTGAAACTTACTTAAGTGAGGCGTTCGTGACTGCAGAATCGGCCGCGGGCGTCGCGGCCAGCGCGCCCGGCCGGGTCGATTCCAGCACGCGGGCGAGATCCGTGCGGCTGAGCGGCTTGGTGATGTAGTCGTCCATGCCTGCTTCCAGGCAGCGTTCCCGGTCGCCCTGCATCGCGTTCGCAGTGAGAGCCACGATCGGCAGGCGGGTCGAAGCAGGACCGACCTTCAGCGCGCCGACGCGCGAGCTGCGTTCCCACGCGCGGATCGCGCGCGTGGCCTCGAAGCCGTCCATCTCGGGCATCTGGCAGTCCATGAACACGATGTCGAACGGAATGCTCTGAACCATCTTCAGGGCTTCCATGCCGTTGTTGGCGACGTCGACGCGGCAGCCGAGCCGCTCCAGCAGCCGCATCGCGAGCTTGGCGTTCACCACGTTGTCTTCCGCAAGCAGCACGCGACGTGGCGTTATCTTCGCCGTGTCCATGTACTGGTCTCGTGTTGCGCGGCCGGCGTGCTCGGCGCCTTGCGCGGCCAGCGAGTCCTGGCCAATCGTGCGCGGTGCCGCGTTCATCGCCGCCTGCAGCACGTTCAGCAGCTGCCGCGCGCGCACCACCGGCTTGACCATCACGGCGAAGAATCCTGCTTCGTGGAAGCGCTTCGAGTTCTGCTGACCGGCGGACGAGAGCATGACCATCGCGGTGTGCTGCAGGTCCTCGTCCCCCGCGATCTGGCGCCCCAACGTCACGCCGTCGATGTCCGGCATCATGTGATCGATGACCGCGAGCCGATAAGGTTTGCCCGCGACCGCGGCCTCGCGCAGGGTCGCAAGCGCGCTCACGGCGTCGCTCACGCAGTCGTGCTCGACGCGCCAGCTGGTCAGCTGCCGCGACAACACGCGACGATTGATCTCGAGGTCGTCGACGACCAGTACGCGGCCGCTTGCCGTGAACGAGGGTGGCAACACCAGCGTCGCCGACCGTGCTACCCGCAGCGGCAGACGGAACCAGAACGTCGAGCCACCGCCTTCGCGGCTGCCCATGCCGATCTCGCCGCCCATCAGCTCGATCAGGCTCTTGCAGATCGCGAGCCCCAGGCCGGTGCCGCCGTAGCGACGCGTGGTCGACGAGTCGGCCTGGCTGAAGCGCTTGAACAGCAGATGCTGACGATCCGCCGGCACGCCGATGCCCGTGTCGCTGACGCTGAACAGCAGATACTGCGCCGTCGTGCCCTCGCGCGATGCATGCTCGTCGAGACGCACGGTGACGTGCACGTAGCCGCGGTCCGTGAACTTGAGGCCGTTGCCCACGAGGTTCAGCAACACCTGGCGGACGCGGCCGACGTCGCCGATCAAACCGCGCGGCACGTTGTCCGCGATTTCCAGCGCGAGCTCGATCTTCTTCTCGTCGGCGCGCGCCGCGAGCAGGTCGAGCACTTCCTCGACCGCCTGGTCGAGATCGTAGGCGACGTCTTCCAGCTCGATGCGGCCGGCTTCGACCTTCGAGAAGTCCAGGATGTCGTTGATGATGACCAGCAGGCTCTCGGCCGAGCCGCGGATCGTGCGGGCGAAATCGGTCTGCTCGGCGTCGAGGCGCGTGTCGAGCAGCAGGTTGCTGAAGCCGATCACGCCGTTCATCGGCGTGCGGATCTCGTGGCTCATCGCCGCGAGGAACTCGCTCTTGGCGCGGTTGGCGGCTTCGGCCTCGTCGCGCGCTTCGGTCAGCTGCTGGCCGTGGGCATCGATGCGCGCGAATGCCTCGTCGAGCGTATGTGCGAGCTCGCCCAGCTCGTCGTCCGGCGCGACGCGCTGCAGGGCGCCGGCATCTCCCGAGCGACGCAGGGCCACTGCGGCGCCGATGCGATCCACGGGTCGCAGTACGTGATGCCGCAGCTGGCGCCACGCCGTCAGCGACAACAGCACGACGACCAGGAACAATCCGCTGGACACTTGCAGCGCATCGCGCACCAGGTCGCGGCGGATCGCGCGCATGTCCATGCGCACCAGAACCGCGCCTCGCTGCTCGCGATCCGAGCCCACCAGCACGCCGTTGAGCGAGATCGGCGCGACGAAATCCAGGTTCGCGCCGTCGAGATGCGTGACGAAGCGCTCGCGCCCGGTGATCACGCGCCGCAGGTCGACGGCGTCGTGCAGCAGCGGGTCGCGATCCGCCTGCCGGTCGATCAGGTTCGAGCGGCTGGCGGCGATGATCCGCTGATTCGAGTCGACCGCGATGATCAGCGAGGTATCCGGCGATACGGCCACCGCAAGCACGACGTGCTGCAGCTCCTTCACTTCGTCCAGGCTCTCGGCGCCGACGCTGATCGTGTCGATCAGCTGCACGGCGCGATAGCGCAGCTGGCGCATGAGCTGCGCCTCGACGCTGAAATACGCCATCACTCCGATGCAGATCGCCGCGAGAATGCCGATCGCGAGCAGCGGCAGCATCACCTTCTGGCGCAGCGGTCGGGTGGCGCGCGCGCTCATTGCTTCACCGCCAGCGCGGCAGGGTGGCCGTTCAGCAGATCGTGCTCGGCGTGCACGCTGGCGAGCAGCCCCTGGTCCTTCAGCAGCTGCGAGACGCGTGCGACGACCGTCGGCAGGGTGGAATTCTTGCCGAGGAAGTCCTGCTGGTCGGCGAGCGGCACCAGCGTGATGCCGTTCTGCAAAGCCTGGCGGAACTCCTCGGGCGTCACGCGCTCGCGCTCGGACATGATGCGCCAGGCTTCTTCTGGGTGCTCCTGCGCGTACTGCACGGCGCGGTAGAACCCGCGGATCAGCGCGGCCACGTCGTCGGGACGCTCGCGGATCACTTTCTGGTCGAGCGCGAGCACGTCGACGATCTCGCCGGGAATGCGGCTGCTGCTGAAGACCGGACGCGCGATGCCGGCGCTCTCGATCTCGGTGCTGTTCGGCGGATAGGCGGTGACTGCGTCGACCTTGCCCTCGCGCAGCGCCTCCGCCATGTCGGACATGCGCACGTAGACGGTCGTGACGTCCTGCAGGCTCATGCCGTTCATTTCGAGCGCGCGCGTCAGGAAGAACATGTCGAGCGGCGACATCGTCACGCCGATGCGGCGTCCGCGCAGGCCGCGCATGTCGGCAATCTCGGGCCGCGCCATCACCAGGTCGGCGCCGTCGGAGAAGTCGATGACCAGCGGCACCTGCATCTTGCGCTCGAGCAGGTCGCGGTTCTGCAGCACCTGGAACAGCGAGAACGTGCCGCCGTCGATCTTGTCGTGCTCGAAGGCGCGCTGCGTGTCGTTCACCGCCACGAACTCGATCAGCCGCACCTCGACGCCTTCCTGTGCGAAGAAGCCCTTCTCCTGCGCGAGGTGCAGGAACTCGAACGGCGGCCACGGGATCAGCGCGATCCGCAACGGCGGCTCGTAGGACGAGCAGCTGGCCAGTCCCAGGAGTGCCGCCGCGGCGAGCAGCACGCGGGCCAGGAGTGAGATGGGCTTCACAAACGTCTCAGGGGGTTGTTCGGGCCTCGACTCATCGTCGCTGTCCATATCGGCCCGCCGCGGCGAGTCTTGATGGCCCTCGTCGGGTATACTCCGCGGCCCCGCGAAAGTGGCGGAACTGGTAGACGCGCTGGATTTAGGTTCCAGTGGGCAACCCCCGTGAGGGTTCGAGTCCCTCCTTTCGCACCAGCCGCCACGGGGGTGCTGCCGCGCGGCCCGCCCGCCGGCGCTAAGTTGCGGATGTACAAAGTAAAGTTGGCTAAGCGTTTCGCGCCAAGAGGGGTCTTCGGTCCATGCAGGTTTCGGTAGAGTCGACCGGCACGCTGGAGCGCCGGATGGAAGTCCAGGTGCCCGCCGAGCAGATCGAGAAGGCGGTGGATGAGCGGCTGCAGCGCCTGAGCCGTACCGTGCGTCTGAAGGGCTTCCGGCCCGGCAAGGTGCCGGTCAAGGTCGTGCGCCAGCAGTTCGGCCAGCAGGTGCGCCAGGAAGTGCTCGGCGACGTGATGCAGTCGAGCTTCGCAGAGGCGGTCGAGCAGGAGAAGCTCACGCCCGCCGGCGGGCCGCGCATCGAGCCGATCAACGTCGGCGAGGGCGATCTCAAGTATCGCGCCGTGTTCGAGATCGTCCCGCAGATTCAGTTGCAGGGTCTCGACACGCTGCCGGTCGAGCGCCCGGCCGCAGAGGTGTCCACGGCCGACGTCGACGCCATGATCGAGAACCTGCGCGAGCAGAAGCCGACGTTCGTGAGCGTCGAGCGCGAGGCGCGCAACACCGACCGCGTCACGGTGGACTTCAGCGGCACGATCGACGGTCAGCCGTTCGAAGGCGGGAGCGGTGAGAACATTCCGATCGTGCTGGGCGCCGGTCGCATGCTTGCCGATTTCGAAGCCGGTCTCGTGGGCGCGCGCGCCGGCGAGCAGCGCACGGTTCCGCTGACCTTCCCGCAGAACTACGGCGCGCCGGCACTGGCCGGCAAGCAAGCCGAATTCGCCATCGCGGTGAAGTCCGTGGAAGAGCGGCACCTGCCGGAGCTCGACGAGGAGTTCTGCAAGGCATACGGCGTCGAGCAGGGCGGCATCGAGCAGCTGCGGCGCGAAGTCGAAGAGAACATGCAGCGCGAGCTCGCCGATGCGATTCGCGCACGCGTCAAGAAGCAGGTGCTGGACGGGCTGGCGACGGCGAATCCGCTGGAGCTGCCGAAGTCGATGGTCGATGCGCAGGTGCGCGATCTGCAGATCGACGCGGCGCGTCGCATGGGGGCGCGTGACGCCTCGCAGATTCCGCCGCCGGACGTGTTCCAGGAACCGGCCCGCCGGCGCGTACAGTTGAGCCTGCTGGTGGGCGAGGTCATCAAGGCCGCGAACATCCAGGTCAACCAGGCGCAGGTGCAGGCGCGCTTCCAGGAGCTCGCGCAGCAGTACCCGGATGCGGCGCAGGCCGTGGAGCAGTATCGGACCAATCCGCAGATGCGGCGCCAGATGGAAGCAGCCGTGCTCGAGGATCAGGTGGTCGACTGGCTGCTGGAACGCGCCCGCGTGACGGAGAAGCCGTCCACGTTCAAGGAGATCATGAATTTCGGCGCGTAGCGCACGCCGCCAAATGGCCGGCTGTTCAAGCGCGCGCTTCGCTATTTAAACTTGGCCGCCACTCCCCAGATTGCACTGCATGCCAACCATGATGAATCTCGTCCCGATGGTCGTCGAGCAGACCGCTCGCGGCGAACGTGCTTATGACATCTACTCGCGCCTGCTGAAGGAGCGCGTGATCTTCATCGTCGGCCAGGTCGAAGATCACATGGCGAACCTGGTGGTGGCGCAGCTGTTGTTCCTGGAGTCGGAAAATCCGGACAAGGACATCGCGCTGTACATCAACTCGCCCGGCGGCTCGGTCAGCGCCGGCCTGTCGATCTACGACACGATGCAGTTCATCAAGCCCGACGTCAGCACGATGTGCGTCGGACAGGCCGCGAGCATGGGCGCCGTGCTGCTGGCGGGCGGTGCGAAGGGCAAGCGCTACGCGCTGCCGCATTCGCGCATGATGATTCACCAGCCCCTCGCCGGTTTTCAGGGCCAGGCCTCGGACATCGACATCCACGCGCGCGAGGTGCTGGAAACGCGCGATCGGCTGAACCGGATTCTGTCGAAACACACCGGCCAGACGGTGGAGAAGATCGGCCGCGACACCGAGCGCGACAACTTCATGGGCGGCGATGCCGCGGTCGCTTACGGTCTGATCGACCGTGTCATGGAGCGACGCGGCGAGGCGTCGGCGATTCCTGCTAAGTAATTCAGCCGCATCAGGTTTCCCCGCAAGTGTCGACCCGCGTTACGACTCGGGCCGAGCGTCTTTGCAGCCTGACGGCGGCGCATGCTATATAGCCCGCAACGCTCCCAATCACTTAAGGATGCGCCACACAAACGCACCGCAAATGACTGGTCTGCGCTGACCTGCTGAGGACCATCCATGTCAGACGATTCCCGCGGCAAACACGACGACGGCAAGCTGTTGTACTGCTCATTCTGCGGCAAGAGCCAGCACGAAGTACGCAAGCTCATCGCCGGTCCGTCGGTGTTCGTCTGCGACGAGTGTGTAGAGCTCTGCAACGACATCATTCGCGAAGAGCTGGAAGAGCGCGCCGAGCGCACCCGCGACAAGCTGCCGCGGCCGCACGAGATCAAGAAGGTGCTCGATGAATACGTGATCGGGCAGCAGCGTGCGAAGAAGGTGCTGTCGGTCGCCGTGTACAACCACTACAAGCGCCTGCAGACCAAGACCGGCGAGCAGCGCTCGAAGGACGAAGTCGAGCTCGCCAAGAGCAACATCCTGCTGATCGGCCCCACCGGCTGCGGCAAGACGCTGCTGGCGGAAACGCTGGCGCGCCTGCTGAACGTGCCGTTCACGATCGCGGATGCCACGACGCTCACCGAAGCCGGTTACGTCGGCGAGGACGTCGAGAACATCATCCAGAAGCTCCTGCAGAAGTGCGACTACGACGTCGAGAAGGCGCAGACCGGCATCGTCTACATCGACGAGATCGACAAGATCTCGCGCAAGTCGGACAACCCGTCGATCACGCGCGACGTCTCCGGCGAAGGCGTGCAGCAGGCGCTGCTCAAGCTGATCGAAGGCACGATCGCTTCGGTGCCGCCGCAGGGCGGGCGCAAGCATCCGCAGCAGGAGTTCCTGCAGGTCGACACGACCAACATCCTCTTCATCTGCGGCGGCGCGTTCGCCGGGCTGGAGAAGATCATCCTGAACCGCACGCAGAAGACCGGCATCGGCTTCACCGCCGACGTGCGTCAGCAGAACGACCGTCCGCACGGCAGCGACGTGTTCCACGACGTCGAGCCGGAGGACCTGATCAAGTACGGCCTGATTCCGGAGTTCGTCGGCCGTCTGCCGGTGGTCGCGACGCTCGACGAGCTGGACGAGGCGGCGCTGGTCTCGATCCTGCTGGAGCCGAAGAACGCGCTCAGCAAGCAGTATCGCAAGCTCTTCGACATGGAAGGCGTCGAGCTGGAGTTCCGCCAGGACGCGCTCAAGGCGGTCGCGAAGAAGGCCATGCAGCGCAAGACCGGCGCGCGCGGCCTGCGCACGATCCTCGAGAACGTGCTGCTGGAGACGATGTACGAGCTGCCTTCGCTGCGTAACGTGCAGAAAGTCGTCGTCGACGAGCAGGTCATTCTCGGCGAGAGCAAGCCGTACGTGCTGTATGGCACCTCCGACGACGCGCGACTTGCTGCAGTGGAAGAGCGCCGTCCGACGGGCAGCGATCATCACTGAGCAAATCTTGCACCGCTCGCACGTGGAAGGGCGCCCATGCGGCGCCCTTCTTCTTTGCACGTATCAGTGCAACCCTGAATTGTGCGCTGATCGGCGAAAGCCGCAGCAAACTCCGTGCCTTCGCCGCTGGCAGCGTCCGGCTGCTTCCGGTATTTTGCATTCAACTCAACGTTCGCCCGCGCCCCCTGCGCAGCGGCGACGCTTCAAGCAGGAATCTCAAGCGTGAGCACCGACGAAACCCCGGAAACCGAGAGCACGACCCCCGCAGCGCTGCCGGTGCTGCCGCTGCGCGACGTGGTCGTGTATCCGCACATGGTCATCCCGCTGTTCGTCGGCCGCGAGAAATCGATCCTCGCGCTCGACCAGGCGATGCGTTCCGGCAAGCAGATCCTGCTGGTCGCGCAGAAGCAGGCGGACGTCGACGATCCGGGCGCGCAGGACCTGTACCGCCTCGGCACGATCGCGACGATCCTGCAGCTGCTCAAGCTCCCGGACGGCACCGTCAAGGTGCTGGTCGAGGGCGCCGAGCGCGCCAAGATCGAGAAACTCCACACCGGCCAGTACTTCTCGGCCGAAGTGGCGCCGTTCAAGGACGTCGAGCAGTACGACGAGCGCGAGATGGACGTGCTGGCGCGCTCGGTGACTTCGCAGTTCGAGCAGTACGTGAAGCTCAACCGCAAGGTGCCGCCTGAAGTGCTCACCGCGCTCGCGGGCATCGAGCAGCCGGGCCGGCTCGCCGACAACGTCGCAGCGCACATGTCGCTGAAGCTCGACGCCAAGCAGAAGGTCCTGGAGATCCAGGACGTGCGCAAGCGCCTGGAGCACATCCTGGCGCTGATCGAAGGCGAGATGGACGTGCTGCAGATCGAGAAGCGCATCCGCGGCCGCGTCAAGCAGCAGATGGAGAAGAGCCAGCGCGAGTACTACCTCAACGAGCAGATGAAGGCGATCCAGAAGGAGCTGGGCGAGATCGAGGACGCGCCGAACGAGCTCGCGGAGCTGGAGCAGCGCATCCAGAAGGCGGGCATGCCCAAGGAAGCGCGCGACAAGGCGATGAGCGAGCTCAACAAGCTCAAGCTCATGTCGCCGATGTCGGCCGAGGCGACCGTGGTGCGCAACTACGTCGACTGGCTGGTGAAGTGCCCGTGGAAGAAGAAGACCAAGGTGCACACCGACGTGGTCGTCGCCGAGAAGGTGCTGGACGAGGATCACTACGGGCTGGAAAAGGTGAAGGAGCGCATCGTCGAGTACCTAGCCGTCCAGCAGCGCGTGAAGACGCTGAAGGGCCCGATCCTGTGCCTGGTCGGCCCGCCGGGCGTCGGCAAGACCTCGCTCGGCCAGTCGATCGCGCGCGCCACGAATCGCAAGTTCGTGCGCATGTCGCTCGGCGGCGTGCGCGACGAGGCCGAGATTCGCGGCCATCGCCGTACCTACATCGGCTCGATGCCCGGCAAGATCATCCAGAACATGGTGAAGACCGGCTTCCACAATCCGCTGTTCCTGCTCGACGAAGTCGACAAGATGGCGATGGACTTCCGCGGCGATCCGTCCTCGGCGCTGCTCGAAGTGCTCGATCCCGAGCAGAACTCGACGTTCAACGACCACTACCTGGAAGTGGACTTCGACCTGTCGGAAGTGATGTTCGTGTGCACGGCGAACAGCCTGAACATTCCCGCGCCGCTCCTCGACCGCATGGAAGTGATCCGCCTGCCCGGCTACACCGAGGACGAGAAGAGCGCGATCGCGCAGCGTTATCTCGTGCCGAAGCAGATGAAGCAGAACGGCCTGAAGGACGACGAGCTGAAGGTGTCCGAGAACACGCTGCTCGACATCATCCGCTACTACACGCGCGAAGCCGGCGTGCGCAACCTCGAGCGCGAGATCTCGAAGATCTGCCGCAAGTCGGTCAAGCAGCTGCTGGCGAAGCCCGACACCAAGTCGATCAACGTCACGCCGCGCAACCTCAGCAAGTATCTCGGCGTGCGCCGCTTCCGCTACGGTCGCGCCGAGGAGCAGGACAACATCGGCCAGGTGACCGGCCTCGCTTGGACCGAAGTCGGCGGCGAGCTGCTGACGATCGAAGCCGCGGTCGTCGCCGGCAAGGGCAAGCTCACGCACACCGGTCAGCTCGGCGAAGTGATGCAGGAGTCGATCCAGGCGGCGATGACCGTCGTGCGCAGCCGCGCGGTGGTGCTCGGCCTCGATCCGGATTTCTATCAGAAGGCCGACGTGCACATTCACGTGCCCGAAGGCGCAACGCCGAAGGACGGCCCGAGCGCGGGCATCGGCATGTGCACGGCGCTGGTGTCGGCGCTCACCAAGGTGCCGGTGCGCTCCGACGTGGCGATGACTGGCGAGATCACGTTGCGCGGCCAGGTGCTGCCGATCGGCGGCCTCAAGGAGAAGCTGCTCGCGGCGCATCGCGGCGGCATCCGCACGGTGCTGATCCCGGACGACAACACCAAGGATCTCGCGGACATTCCGCAGAACATCAAGGACAGTCTGGAGATCAAACCGGTCAAGTGGATCGACGAGGTGTTGCAGGTGGCGCTACGGCACATGCCGGCGCCGATCGCCGCGGCGTCCGACGCGTCGCGCAGCAACGACAAGCCGCGTGCGCGGCGGGTCGCGAAGCGCGCGACCAAGCAGGTCCGGGCACACTGAAAAACTGTTCACTGCCGGCGTTCCTCTGTTATAACGCGCCCCCCTAACAAGAAGGACGCCGACATGAACAAAGCCGAGCTGATCGACGCCGTGAGCACGCAGACGAGCCTGCAGAAGGCGGACGCCACGCGCGCCGTCGACGCCGTGTTCGATTCGATCACTTCGGCGCTCAAGTCGGGCGATACGGTGGCGCTGCTCGGCTTCGGCACGTTCGTCGTCAAGGCGCGCGCGGCCCGCGCCGGCCGCAATCCGCGCACCGGCGAAACCATCGAAATCGCGGCGAGCAAGGTGCCGGGTTTCAAAGCTGGCAAGGCCTTGAAGGATGCTGTAAATTAGCGCGCCTTCGACGGCGCCCGCGCCCCACAAGGGCCGCGGATCGCAATCCCCGGACGAGTGCCTGCAGGCGAACATACAGGGTGCTTAGCTCAGCGGTAGAGCGTCGCCCTTACAAGGCGAATGTCGGGGGTTCGATCCCCTCAGCACCCACCACGCCTTGCCTGGCGTGTCGGTCGCGGTGCCGGGTGTCGCAGAGTTTCAGCGCGGAGCGGTAGTTCAGCTGGTTAGAATACCGGCCTGTCACGCCGGGGGTCGCGGGTTCGAGTCCCGTCCGCTCCGCCATTTTTCCACGGCAGAAGTGCCGCCCCATCACGCATGCTGCAGACCATACGCGACAAGATCACCGGCATCGTAGCGACGCTGTTCCTCGGCGCGATCGCGCTGGTCTTCGTCTTCTGGGGCGCCCACGGGCTGGTCGACTTCAACGCGGGCTCGCAGAGCTTCGCCGCGAAGGTCGACGGCGAGCGCATCTCGACCGAGTCGGTGCGGCGCGCCTGGCAGCAGCGCCAGTCGCAGCTCATGCAGATGATGCGCGACGAGCTGCCGCCCGACATGGTGAAGTCGCAGCAGGCCGCGCTGCTCGACCAGTTCGTGCAGGACTCATTGCTGAAGCAGCGCGCCGAGCGCTTCGGCTACCGCGTCACGGACCAGGAGCTGGCCCAGCGCGTCATGGAAATTCCTGCATTCCAGGTCGACGGCAAGTTCTCCAAGGACCGCTACAACGCGATGGTGCGCAACAGCGGCCTGAGCGAGACGGGCTTCGAGCAGGAGCTGCAGAGCGGCTTGTTGATCGATCAGCTGCGCACCGCCGTGGTCGAGTCCGCGTTCGTCACGCCGCACGAGCTGGACCGCCGCTACGCGATGGAGAAGCAGGAGCGTGAGATCGACTACGCACTGATCCCTGCTGCCGGCTTCGCGGCGACCGTGTCGATCACCGACGAGCAGGTGCAGAAGTGGTACGACGAGAACAAGTCGGACTACCTGCTGCCCGAAACCGTCAACCTGCAGTACGTCGAGCTGACGCGCGAGCGCGCGGAAGCCGGCATCCAGGTCACCGAGCAGGCGCTCAAGGATTACTACGAGCAGGTCAAGGACCGCTTCACCACGCAGGAGCGCCGTCGCGGCCGTCACATCCTGATCACCGTCGGCGAAGGCGTCGACGACGCTGCGGCACGCAAGAAGGCCGAAGAGCTCACTGCGAAGGCCAAGGCAGGCGCGGATTTCGCGCAGCTGGCCAAGGAGAGCTCCAAGGATCCGGGCTCGGCGGCGCAGGGCGGCGACCTCGGCTGGGCGGAGCGCGGCATGTTCGTCGGTCCGTTCGAGGACGCGCTGTTCGCCATGTCGCCCGGCGAGATCCGCGGGCCGGTGAAGAGCGACTTCGGCTACCACGTGCTGCAGCTCGAGGAGGTGCAGCCCGGGCACATCCAGTCGTTCGAGGAAGCGCGCGCCGACGTCGAGGCGGAGTATCGCAAGGAGCGCGCGCAGAACATTTTCTACGAGGAGTCGCAGAAGCTCGCCGACCTCGCATTCTCGGCGCTGACCGAGCTCGACTCCGTCGCCAAGACCATGAAGCTGGAGCTGCACACGGTGAATGGCTTCACGCGCGAGGGCGGCGGCGAGTTCGGCGACGATCCCTCGGTCATCCAGGCTGCGTTCAGTGAGGACGTGGTCGAGCGCCGCCAGAACAGTCCGCTGGTGACGATCGGCGAAGACCGCGCGCTGGTGCTGCGTGTGACCGATCACAAGGCCGCCGAGCCCAAGGCGCTCGATACCGTCAGCGCGCAGATTCGCGAGCAACTGAAGACTCAGCGCATGCGTGAAGCGGCCGCCGCGCAGGGCGCCTTTGCCATGGCACGCTTGCAGAAGGGTGAGAAGTGGGTCGATGTCGCCTCGGCGCTGCATCTCAGTGCGGTCGGCAAGCGCTTCATGAATCGCCAGGACGCGATTGCGCCGCAGGCCGTGCTGCGCTCTGCGTTCACCGCGCCGAACACCGAGATCTCAGAGGCGAAGCCGTTCTACGGCGGCGTGACGACCGACGACGGCAACTACGCCGTGTACGCGGTCACGAACGTGCGCAACGCGGATCCGACCAAGGAAGCTGCCAACGAGAAGAGCGCACGCAAGCGCCGCGCCGAAGTGCAGCAGGGCAGCGAGGAGTTCGCCGCTTACGTGAGCGAAGCCGAGCGCGAGACGAAGATCGTCAAGAACGACAAGGTGTTCGAGTAACACACGAGTCGTCAGGCTGAAGCCTGACCCACAAGGCTCCCGATTGCTCGCGTCCCGGTTGGGTCAGGCTTCAGCCTGACTCTTCGCCGAACGACATCCCGACGCTGCTGTAGCCGCCGTCGACGTAGATCACTTCGCCCGTGATACCGGCTGCCAGGTCCGAGCACAGGAACGCCGCGGTGTTGCCGACGTCTTCGATCGTGACGTTGCGGCGCAGGGGCGAGTGCCCGGCGACGTGACCGAGCATCTTGCGGAAGCCGGCGATGCCCGCTGCCGCGAGCGTTTTGATCGGGCCGGCGGAGATCGCATTGACGCGGATCCCTTTCGGGCCCAGGTCGGCAGCAAGGAAGCGCACGCTCGCTTCGAGACTCGCCTTGGCCACACCCATCACGTTGTAGTTCGGTACCGAGCGCACGGCGCCGAGATATGACAGCGTGAGCAGCGCGCCGGCGCGGCCGCGCAGCATCGGCTCGGCGGCTTTGGCGAGCGCTGTCAGGCTGTAGCTGGAGATGTCGTGCGCGATGCGGAAGTTCTCGCGCGTCGTCGACTCGACGAAGCCGCCGCGAATGGCGTCGGCAGGTGCAAAAGCGACGGCGTGTACCACGACGTCCAGGCCGTCCCATTTTTCAGCGAGAGTGGCGAAGCCGGCGGCGATGCTCGCGTCGCTCGCGACGTCCATCTCGAACACGGCGCTTGCGCCGAACTGCGCGGCCATCGCCTCGACCCGATCCTTGAAGCGCTCCTGATAGCTGAAGGCGAGCTCGGCGCCTTCGCGGCGCATCGCCTGCGCGATGCCGTACGCAATCGAGCGCTCGGTCGCGAGGCCGACGATCAAGGCACGTTTGCCGGCGAGAAATCCCATGGGCTGCTCCTGGTGGACCAGCCGCTAGTGTAGCCGACGATTGAAGAGAATCGTCGTTCCGGGACTCAGCCTATGATCCCCTTACGCGCGCTACTCGCGCTTACGCGGGGATGACGCCGTTGCGCACGACGACGCGCTCCACGGCGTCAAATGCCCGCGCGGCGATCGACCACGTACATCACCAGGCGCTGGCCCGGCTTGATGACGCTGCGCGCGCTGAGATTATTCCAGCCGAGCAGGTCGGAGAGACGCACGCGGAACTTGCTGGCGATGCGCGCCAGCGTGTCGCCGCGACGCACGACGTACGTCGTGGAGCGCGTGTCGAGCGCGGCGGAGTCCGTCGCTGCGAGTGTTGTAGTACCCGGAATCGACAGCACCTGCCCGACCGCGAGCGTGTCGTCGCTCGACAGCCCGTTGCTGCTCACGATGCTCTCCATGCTCACTCCGTGCGAGCGCGCGATGCTCCACAACGTGTCGCCGCGACGCACGATGTGCTTGTCGGAGCTGTTGCGCGGCGTGCGCTCGGCGAGCGCTACGGCATTGGCGCTGGCTTGCAGGTTCATGCCCGTCGGCGCGGCAGTGATCAGCAGATCCTGCCCCGGACGGATCAGCGTGCCGCGAATCTTGTTCGCCGTGCGGATCGCCGCGACCGATACGCCGTATTTATCCGCGATGCCG
>DATEJG010000138.1:0-10272 GCA_035278165.1 Steroidobacteraceae bacterium | reverse complement strand
ATCCAGGGCGACTTCGCCGGTTCGATCCAGCGCTATGGCGAGATCCTGCTCGATCACCCGCACGACCTGCTGGCGCTGCAGGTCGCGCACGTCGGCGATTTCTTTCTCGGCGCTTCCTCGATGCTGCGCGACCGGGTCGCGCAGGTGCTGCCGGCCTGGGACACCAGCATGCCAGGCTACGGGTACGTGCTCGGCATGTACGCGTTCGGCCTGGAGGAGACTGCGCTGTACTCGCGCGCCGAGGACATCGGTCGGCGCGCCCTCGACATCAATCGCCGCGATGCCTGGGCAGTGCACGCCGTGACGCACGTGATGGAAATGCAGGGCCGGCTGCGCGACGGCATCGACTGGCTCGGCACGCGCGAGGCGGACTGGTCGGTGAACAACGGCTTTGCGTTCCACAACTGGTGGCACCTGGCGCTGTTCCATCTCGAGGCGGGCAATGTCGCGCGCGTGCTGGAGTTGTATGACCAGCGTATCCGGCCGACGCCTTCCGAGGTGCCGCTGGAGATGATCGATGCGACCGCAATGCTGTGGCGGCTGGAGCTGCGCTCCGCGGACGTCGGCAATCGCTGGCAGAAGCTTGCCGCATGCTGGGAGCCGTTCGCGGAGCATTCCTATTACGCGTTCAACGACGCGCACGCCGTGATGGCATTCTCCGCCGCGGGTCGCACCGACCTGGCGCAGCGGACGATCGCGGCGCTGGAGCGCAAGGCGGCCGGCTCGGACACGAACGCGATGATGACGCGGGATGTCGGCCTGCCGCTGGCGCGCGGCGTCGCGGCTTTCATGGCCGGTCGCTACGGCGACACGATCTCGCTGTTACAGCCGATCCGGACGATCGCCAATCGCTTCGGCGGCAGTCATGCGCAACGCGACCTGATTCACCTGACGCTGGTCGAAGCGGCGCTGCGCGCGCGGCACAGCCGGCTGGCGCGTGCTCTGATCGCGGAGCGCACGCAGCTCAAGCCGTCGAGCCCGTTCAACTGGCAGCTGACCGCGCGCTCGATGGATCTGAACGGCGACACGTCGGGTGCGGCGCGCGCGCTGGAAAGCGCCGAGGCGCGCACCAAGGCGCAGTTCGGAGTGCATCGCGCCTACGCCTGATGCTGGCGTGACAGGTACTGCTGCGACTGCATCTCGACCAGGCGGCTCTTGGTGCGCTCGAACTCGAACGTGAGCTTCGCGCCGCGGTAGAGCTCGGTCACCGGCGCATGGGCCGAGACGATGAGCTTGACCGCGCGGTCGTAGAACTCGTCGACCGCCGCGATGAAGCGGCGGGCCGGATTCTCGGCATCCGGCCCAAGCACGGGCACGTCGGTCACGAACACCGTGTGATAGCAGCGGGCGATCTCGATGTAGTCGGCCTGGCCGCGCGGGCCGTCGCACAGCTCCTTGAAGGCGAACCAGATCGCGCCGTCGGCGTGGCGGTGCGCCCGCATGCGCCGGTGATTGAGGATCAGCGTCGCATCGGTCACGCCGGGCTCTGCCGTTATGTCGTCGAACAGCTTTTCGAGCGCAGCCGGCGTTGCAGCGTCGCGCGCGTCGAACCACGTCGGCGCGCGCTCCAGCAGACGCAAGCGGTAGTCGGCGCCGCCGTCCATGTGCACGACCTGCGTGTGCTCTTTCAGCAGGCGGATCGCGGGCAGGAAGCGCGCCCGCTGCAGCCCTTCCTTGTACAAGTCGTCCGGCGCGACGTTCGACGTTGCGACGAGCGTGACGCCGCGCTCGAACAGGCCGCGAAACAGAGTGCCGAGCAGCATCGCGTCGGCGATGTCGGTCACGAACAGCTCGTCGAAGCACAGCACGCGCGCCTTGCGCGCCAGCCTGTCGGCCACCAAGTCGAGCGGATCGGACTGGTCCTGGTGCTTCTTCAGCTCGTCGTGCACGGACTGCATGAAGCGATGGAAGTGGCTGCGCTGCTTGTCGCGGAACGGCAGGCTCTGGAAGAACAGGTCCATCAGCCAGGTCTTGCCGCGGCCGACGCCGCCCCACACGTACAGGCCGCGCTGCAGCTCGTGCAGCTTGCCGCCGGACAGCAGGCCGCCCAGCAGCTTGTTGCCGAGCAGGCGCTTGGGCTTGGCCGCCATCAGCCGCTCGCGCAGCTGATCGAGCAGTGCAACGACCTGGCGCTGCGCGGGGTCGGGCCGGTAGCCCAGGCGAGCGCACTCGCGCTCGTACAGCTCGGCGACCTTCACTCGCGCAGCTCTGGCAGATCTTCGAAGAAGTCGAGCGCCTGCGGATTGGCGAGCGCGTCCCGGTTCTTCACTGCACGGCCGTGCACTGCATCGCGCACCGCCAGCTCGACCAGCTTGCCGTTGATCGTACGCGGCAGGTCCGGCACCGCCACGATGCGCGCCGGCACGTGCCGTGGCGTCGTGTTGGTCCGGATGGCGTCGCGGATCTCGTCGCGCAGCTTTTCGTCGAGCGCCAGGCCATCGCGCAGCCTGACGAACAGCACGATGCGCACGTCGCCGTGCCATTGCTGCGCGATCGCGACCGACTCGGCGATCGCGTCGATCGTCTCGATCTGCCGATAGATCTCCGCGGTGCCGATGCGCACGCCGCCGGGATTCAGCACGGCATCGGAGCGGCCGTGCACGATGAGTCCGCCGCGGCTGGTGATCGTCGCGAGATCGCCGTGCCACCACACGTTCGGATAGCGCGCGAAATACGTCGCGCGGAACCGCGAGCCGTCGGTGTCGCCCCACAGGCCGATCGGCACGGAAGGGAAGGGCGCGCTGCACACCAGCTCTCCCTGCTCGCCGCGCAATGGCTTGCCGTCGTCGTCGTACACCTCGGTCTTCATGCCGAGGCTCAGCGCCTGCAACTCGCCTTCGTACACCGGCAGGATCGGGCAGCCGCTGCCGAAACAGGCCATCAGGTCGGTGCCGCCGCTGATCGAAGCGAGCAGCACGTCGTCCTTCACGTCGCGATAGACGTAGCGATAGCCCGGCGGATTCAGCGGCGCGCCGGTCGAGATGATCGTGCGCAGCGCGCCGAGCTCGAGCTCGTGGCGCGGCCGGATGCCGGCCTGCTCGCAGGCGACCAGGAAGCGCGGGCTGGTGCCGAAGATCGTGATGCGCTCCTCCTGCGCGATGCGCCACAACACCCGCGGATCGGGCTGGAGCGGTGCGCCGTCGAACAGCACGATGGTGGCGCCGGTGGCGAGGCCGCTCGCCAGCGCGTTCCACATCACCCAGCCCGAGGTCGTGTAGTAGAAGAAGCGGTCGTCGCGCCCCATGTCGGCATGCAGCGCATGCTCTTTCACCTGTTGCAGCAGCGCGCCGCCGGCGCTGTGCACGATGCACTTCGGCACGCCGGTCGTCCCGGACGAATACAGGATGAACGCCGGGTGATCGAACGGCAGCTGCGCGAACGACGTCGTCGCGCCGGCATCGCCGAAGTCCGCGAACGCGATGGCGCAGTCGAGGCCATCGAGCGCCGGCTTCTCCGCGAGATACGGCACGAGCACGATGCGCGTGATGCTCGATATCTTTTTCGCCAGGGACTGCACCGTCGGCATGCAGTCGAGCGGTTTTCCCGCGTACTGATAGCCATCCGTAGCGAACAGTACTTTCGGCGCGATCTGGCCGAAGCGATCGAGCACGCCGCTCAGGCCGAAGTCCGGCGAGCACGAGGACCACACGGCGCCGATGCTGGTGGCCGCGAGCATCGCGATGACCGTCTCGGGAATGTTCGGCATGAATCCGGCGACGCGATCGCCGGGCTGCACGCCAGCCGCGGTCAGACCGGCAGCGATGCGCGCAGTTTCCCGATGCAGCTCGTGCCACGAGATCTCGCGGCGCACGCCCCGCTCATTGCGGAAGATGATTGCCGGCGCGCCGTCGTCGCGTGGCAGCAGGTTCTCGGCGTAGTTGAAGCGCGCATCGATGAACCAGCGCGCGCCCGGCATGCGGTTGCCGTCCTCGATGATCTGGGTCGCGCGCGCCTGCGCCCGTATTTCGCCGAAGTCCCACACTGCGCTCCAGAACTTCTCGGGAAACTCGACCGACCAGCGGTGCAGCGTCGCGTAGTCCGGGACCGGCGCCTGGTAGCGCTCGCGCACGAAGCGCATGAAGCGCGTCAGCCTGGCGCGCTCGATGCGTTCCGGCGAGGGGGACCAGATCGGCTCCATCTCAGAGGTTCTGCCTAGAGATTCTGATAGTTCGGGCCGGAGCCGCCCTCGGGCGTGGTCCAGTTGATGATCTCGTACGGATCCTTGATGTCGCACGCCTTGCAATGCACGCAGTTCGCTGCATTGATCTGCAGCCGCCGGCCGCCCTGGCCGTCGGCGACCATTTCATAGACGCCGGCGGGGCAGAAGTTCTCGCAGGGGTTGCCGTATTCCTGGGTGCAGCGGTTCACGCAGATCGACGTGTCCAGCACCTTCAGGTGCACCGGCTGCGATTCGTCGTGCACGTTGCCCGCGAAGAACACGGACGCGAGCCGGTCGCGCGGCGGCAGCGACCGGTCCACCCAGCCGCGATCCGGCGAGGTGTACTCGTCCAGCTTCTCCAGCGACGACCAGTCGGCCTCGTTGCGCATCGTCCACGGCACGCGACCTTTCAACAGCGACACGATGCCGGCGTTGAACATCGCGAAGTACAGGCCGCGCTTGAAGCCCGGCTTGAAGTTACGCACGGCGTGCAGCTCGCGATGGCCCTCCGACGCGCGCCAGCGTGCATCGTAGCCGGCTATCTTGCCGCTCTCGGCAAGGTGCTCGGCGGCGAGCACACCGGAGCGGATCGCCTGGTGAATGCCCTTGATCTTGAAAACGTTGAGCGTGCCGCCGGCGTCGCCGATCAGCATCGCGCCCGGCATTTCCAGCTTCGGCAGCGACTGGTAGCCGCCGGCCACGATCGTGCGCGCGCCCGCGGCAAGGATCTCGCCGCCTTCGAGCAGCGGCTTGATGCGCGGATGATGCTTGAACTGCTGGAACGTCTCGAACGGCTTGAGCCGCGGATCCCGGTAATTGAGACCGACCACGTATCCGACGTACACGCGGTCCTGGTCGAGGTGATACAGGAAGCTGCCGCCGTACGTGCCGGTGTCGAGCGGCCAGCCGAATGCATGCTCGATGCGACCGGGCTTCACGCGTCCCGGCGGCAACTGCCACAGCTCCTTGAAGCCGAGGCCGAACGTCTGCGGATCCGCGCCCTCGCGCAGGTTGAACTTCGCGATGAGCTGCTTGGAGATCGAGCCGCGCGAGCCTTCCGCGAGGATCGTCGTGCCGGCATGGATCTCGACGCCCGGCGTGTAGCCCGGACCCGGCGTGCCGTCCTTGTTCAAGCCCATGTCGCCGATGCGCACGCCCTTGACCGCGTCGTTCTCGTCGAACAACGCCTCGGCGGCCGAGAACCCGGGAAAGATGTCGACGCCGAGCTTCTCGGCCTGCTGCGCCAGCCACGGCGTGAGCTGACCGAGCGAGACGATGAAGTTGCCGTGGTTGCGCATCGGCGAAAGGTTCACGGCCCAGCCCGGCAGCTTGAACGAGCCGGTCCGGGTCATGAGCCGCACGTCGTCCTCGGCCGCCGGCACTTTCATGCCGGTGTACTCGCTGCGCCAGCCCGGCAGCAGTTTCTCCAGCGCCGCGGGCTCGAGCACCGCGCCCGAGAGCGAGTGCGCGCCGACGGAGGATGCCTTCTCCAGCACGCAGATGTTCTTGTCGGGCTGCAGCTGCTTCAGGCGGATCGCACAGGCGAGGCCGGCCGGCCCGGCGCCGACGATCACGACGTCGTACTCCATCACCTCGCGGTCAGTCATGCGTCACTCCGTCACCCCGTCACTTGCGTCACCTTGTCTCACTTCGGCGCCATCCTGATCGCGCCGTCGAGGCGGATGCACTCGCCGTTGAGGAACGGGTTCTCGCAGATGTGCGCGACCAGCGCCGCGTACTCCTCGGGCCGCCCGAGCCGCGACGGGAACGGCACCTGCTTGCCGAGCGAGTCCTGCACCTCCTGCGACAGCGCCGCGACCATCGGCGTCTTGAACACGCCCGGCGCGATCGTCATCACGCGAACGCCGTTGCTTGCCAGGTCGCGCGCCATCGGCAGCGTCATGCCGACGATGCCGCCCTTGGAAGCGGAGTAGGGGACCTGGCCGATCTGGCCGTCGAAAGCAGCGACCGACGCGGTCATGATGATGAGGCCGCGCTCGCCTTCCGCGTTCGGCGTGTTGTTGACCATGACGCCCGCCGCCGATTTGGCGACCAGCAGCGTGCCGACCAGGTTCACCTCGATGACCTTGCGGAAGATCTCGCCGGGCAGCGGGCCTTCCTTGTTGACCATGCGGCGCGGCCAGCCGATGCCCGCACAGTTCACCGCGACGTTCAACCCGCCCATGTCGCTCTGCGCTTTGGCGATCGCGGCACTGACAACTTCTTCCTTGCTGACGTCGACCGTCTGGAAACGCGCGGCCGAGCCCAGCGCCTTCGCTGCCGCCTGGCCGGCGCCTTCGTTGACGTCGAGCAGCGTGACTTGCGCACCCGCCGCTACCAGCCGCTGCGCGACCGCGTTGCCCAGCCCCGACGCGCCGCCGGTAATGACCGCGCGAATCTCGTTGAATTTCATGCTCTGCCCTCGATGGTTCCCGTGGGTCAGGCTTCAGCCCGACTCTCAAATCCTCTGCCCGCCGTCGACCTCGACGACGCGCCCGGAAAAATAATCGTTCTCCGCGATGAACACCGCCGCATGCGCCATCTCGGCGGGCTCGGCCATGCGCTTGAGCGGCACCGCGTTGACCATGCGCTCGACCATTTCGGGCTTCATCGCGTCGAGGATCTCGGTGCGCGTGAAGCCCGGCGCGATCGCACCGGTGCGGATGCCGTAACGCGCCAGCTCCTTCGCCCACACGACCGTCATCGCGACCACGCCGGCCTTGGTGGCCGAGTAGTTCGACTGCCCCATGTTGCCGGCGCGCGAGATGCTGGAGATGCTGATGATCACGCCGCCGTGGCCGAGCCCGATCATGCGCTGCGCGGCCTCGCGCGCGCCGAGGAACACGCCGGTCAGATTGACGTCGACGACTGCGCGCCACTGATCCAGCGACATCTTGCCGACGACCTTGCCTTCCTGGACCTTGACGAGCAGCGCGTCCTTGGTGATGCCGGCGTTGTTGATCATCACGTCGAGGCGGCCGAGGTCGCGCACGACGCCGTCGAGTGCCGCTGCGACATCCTCTTCGCGCGCGACGTTGCAGATGTAAGCGCTACAGCGCGCCGATTCCGCTTCGCAGAGCGCGCGGGTCTGGTCCAGGTCCGACTGGTTGAGGTCGAGCAGCGCAAGGCTGGAGCGCTTGCGCGCAAAGGCGAGCGCCATGGCGCGGCCGATTCCGCGACCGGCGCCGGTGATCACGACGACCTTGCCGTCCAGCTGCATGCTCTTCCCCGGAAAACGCCGGATGTTAGCTGCTTCGCCGGTGGCGCAAAAGCGCTACATCCGGAACACGCCGTAGCGTTCGACTCCCGGCTTCGGACCGCGCATCGCTGCGCTGATCGCCTGGCCCAGCACTTTGCGGGTATCGATCGGGTCGATGACGCCGTCGTCCCACAGCCGCGCGGTTGCGTAGTACGGGTTGCCCTGCGCCTCGTATTGTCCGCGGATCTCGTCCATGAACGCCTGGCGCTCGGCATCCGGCCACTCCTTGTTGCGCGCCTTGAGGCCGTCGCCGCGCACCGTGGCGAGCACTTGCGCAGCCTGCTCGCCGCCCATCACGGAGATGCGTGCGTTCGGCCACGTCCAGATCATGCGCGGCGAATAGGCGCGGCCGCACATCGCGTAGTTGCCGGCGCCGAACGAGCCGCCGATGATCACCGTGTACTTCGGCACGCGCGAGCAGGCGACCGCGTTCACCATCTTCGCGCCGTCCTTCGCGATGCCGCCGTGCTCGAACTTCTTGCCGACCATGAAGCCGGTGATGTTCTGCAGGAAGATCAGCGGCACGCCGCGGCGGTTCGCCAGCTGGATGAAGTGCGCCGCCTTGAGCGCGGTCTCGGAGAAGAGGATGCCGTTGTTTGCGACTATCGCAACAGGGTAGCCGTACAGGTGCGCGAAACCGCACACGATGGTCTTGCCGTACAGCGGCTTGAACTCGTGGAACTCCGACGCGTCGACGATGCGCGAGATGATCTCGCGCACGTCGTACGGATAGCGCGTGTCGCGCGGAATGATGCCGTAGATCTCTTCGGCGGCGTGCACCGGCTCGCGCACTTCCTGTTGCGGCAGCCAGGGCTTGTGCGTGCGGGCCAGATTCTTGATCGCGTCGCGCGCGAGCGCCAGCGCATGCTGATCGTTGTCGGCGAGCAGGTCGGCTACGCCCGAGATGCGCGTGTGCACGTCGCCGCCGCCGAGAGATTCGGCATCGACGATCTCGCCGGTCGCTGCGCGTACCAGCGGCGGGCCGCCGAGAAAGATCGTGCCCTGCTTCTTGACGATGATCGCCTCGTCGCACATCGCCGGCACATAGGCGCCGCCCGCCGTACAAGATCCCATGACGACGGCGAGCTGCGTGATGCCTGCGGCCGACAGTCGCGCCTGGTTGTAGAAGATGCGGCCGAAATGATCGCGGTCGGGGAAGACCTCGTCCTGCAGCGGCAGGAATGCGCCGCCGGAGTCGACGAGGTAGACGCACGGCAGATGATTCTCGGCGGCGATCTCCTGCGCGCGCAGGTGCTTCTTGACCGTCATCGGGAAGTAGGTGCCGCCCTTGACCGTCGCGTCGTTCGCGACGACGACGACTTCGGAGCCATGCACGCGGCCGACGCCGGTGATCACTCCGGCGGCCGGCGCGCCGCCGTCGTACATGCCGTCGGCCGCCAGCGGCGACAGCTCTAGAAATGCACTGCCGGGATCGAGGAGAGTGGCGATGCGATCGCGCGGCAGCAGCTTGCCGCGCTCGGTGTGCTTGCGGCGGGCGTCCTCGCCGCCGCCCTCGGACGCAATGGCGACGCGCTGCTTGAGCTCGTCCGCCAGCGCTCGCATGTAGGAGGCGTTGGTGTGAAAGGCCTCGGAGCTCGGATCCACCCGCGTCGGAATCATGCAGTCGCCTCGAAGATTTCCCGGCCGATCAGCATGCGGCGGATCTCGCTGGTCCCCGCGCCGATCTCGTACAGCTTGGCGTCGCGCAGCAGCCGGCCGGATGCGAAATCGTTGATGTAGCCGTTGCCGCCGAGCGCCTGGATCGCCTCGAGCGCCATCTGCGTCGCGCGCTCGGAGGCCTGCAGGATACAGCCGGCCGCGTCGAAGCGCGTCACCTGGCCGCGATCGCAGCCAGCGGCAACCGAGTACACGTAGGCGCGGCACATGTTCATCGTCGTGTACATGTCGGCGATCTTGGCCTGCATCAGCTGGAACGTGCCGATAGGCTTGCCGAACTGCTTGCGCTCGTGGACGTAAGGCAGCACCAGGTCCAGGCAGGCGCGCATGATGCCGAGCGAGCCGCCGGCCAGCACGACCCGCTCGTAGTCGAGGCCGCTCATCAGCACCTGCGCGCCGTGGCCTTCCTTGTGCAGCAGGTTCGCGGCGGGAATCGCGCAATCCTTGAAGACCAGCTCGCAGGTGTCGGAGCCGCGCATGCCGAGCTTGTCGAGCTTCTGCGCCGTGCTGAAGCCCGGCGTGCCGCGCTCGACGATGAACGCGGTCACGCCCTTCGCGCCGAGCTGCGGATCGAGCGTCGCGTAGATGATCGCGACGTCGGCTTCCGGCCCGTTGGTGATCCACATCTTGCTGCCGTTGAGCACGTAGCCGTCGCCGCGCTTCTCGGCGCGCGTGCGCATGCCGATGACGTCCGAGCCGGCGCCCGGCTCGCTCATCGCCAGCGCACCGACGTGCTCGCCGGAGATCAGCTTCGGCAGGTATTTCTCCTTCTGCGCGGCGCTGCCCCAGCGACGCATCTGGTTCACGCACAGGTTCGAGTGCGCGCCGTACGACAGGCCGACAGCCGCGCTGGCGCGGCTGATCTCTTCCATGGCGACCACGTGCGCCAGGTAGCCGAGGCCGGCGCCGCCCAGCTCCTCTTCGACGGTGATGCCGAGCAGGCCGAGCTCGCCCAGCTGCGGCCACAGCTCGCGCGGAAAGCGGTTGTCGCGATCGATCGCTTCGGCGAGCGGCGCGATGCGCTCGGCGGCGAACTTGGCCACCGTGTCGCGCAGGCTGTCGAGATCGGGCCCGAGTCCAAAGTCGAAGTCCTGCATGTCCGGGCTCCTGAGGGCGGGGAGGGGCTTGTGAAGGTTGTCCTATTGTCCGACAATCCGACGATGAACCGCAAGACTGC
>DATEJG010000137.1:0-24153 GCA_035278165.1 Steroidobacteraceae bacterium | reverse complement strand
GACCTCGAACCTGGCGGGTTATGGCAGCTATCCCTCCACCGCGGGCGTGCCGCAGCTCCGCGCCGCCGCCGCCGGATGGCTGACGCGTCGCTTTCAACTGCCCGCCGCGTCGATCGACCCGGAGACGATGCTGATTCCGGTCAATGGCACGCGCGAAGGATTGTTCGCGTTCGTGCAGGCGATGGTCGATGTCACGCGCGCGCCGCTGATCGTGATGCCGAACCCGTTCTACCAGATCTACGAAGGCGCGGCGCTGCTGGCCGGCGCGCAGCCGCATTTCCTCGGCACCGACAGCGGCAACGAGCATCTGCCGGACCTCGATCACGTGCCCGAAGAGGTCTGGCGCCGCTGCCAGGTGCTGTTCCTGTGCTCGCCCGGCAATCCGACCGGCGCCGTCGCGAGCATCGAGTATCTGCAGCGCGCGATCGCCCTCGCCGACCGTCATGACTTCGTGATCGCGTCGGACGAGTGCTACAGCGAGATCTATCTCGACGAGGCGCGCCCGCCGCCCGGGTTGCTGCAGGCCGCGCTCGCGAACGGCCATACCGGCTTCGAGCGCTGCGTCGTGTTCCACAGCCTGTCGAAGCGCTCGAGCGTGCCGGGTTTGCGCTCCGGATTCGTCGCGGGCGATGCGCGGTTGATCAAGGCGTTCCTGCAGTACCGCACTTATCACGGCTGCGCGCTGCCGCTGCCGACGCAGCATGCGAGCATCGCGGCGTGGAACGACGATGCGCACGTCGTCGAGAATCGCCGGCTGTACCGCGCGAAGTTCGCCGCCGTGCTGCCGGTGCTGCGCGAAGTGATGGCAGTCGACGCGCCGGAGGCGAGCTTCTACCTGTGGCCGAAAGTCGCGGACGACGAGCGCTTCGCACGCGAGCTGTTCGCGCGCAAGCATGTAACGGTGCTGCCGGGCAGGTATATTGCGCGCGACACGCGCGACGGCAATCCCGGCCGCGGCCGCGTGCGCATCTCGCTCGTCGCGACAGTGCCGGAGTGCACCGACGCCGCGCAGCGTATTCGCGATTTCTGTGTAGAGTCAGGCTGAAGCCTGACCCACACGCCAGTCTTGCGGGTCAGGCTTCAGCCTGACTGCTTCGGAGTGTTCGAATGACCGATTCCCTTGCCGCCATCATCGACGCCGCGTTCGAGCGCCGCGCCGAATTCAGTCCGCAAAGCGCGCCGGCCGAAGTGCGCGGCGCCGTGGAGCAGGCGATCACGCTGCTCGACGGCGGCCAGGCGCGCGTCGCCGACAAGCGCGACGGCCAGTGGCGCGTGAACCAGTGGCTGAAGAAAGCGGTGCTGCTGTCGTTCCGGCTCAACGACAACCGGTGCATCGACGCCGGCTTCACGCACTTCTTCGACAAGGTGGCACTGAAGTATGCCGGTTACGATGAGCAGCGTTTCCGCAGCGAAGGCGTGCGGGTCGTGCCGCACGCCATCGTCCGCCGCGGCGCGTATGTTGCCGCCAACACGGTGCTCATGCCTTCCTACGTCAACGTCGGCGCGTACGTCGGCGCAGGCACGATGATCGACACCTGGGCGACGGTCGGCTCGTGCGCGCAGGTCGGCCGCAACGTGCACATTTCCGGCGGCGCCGGGCTCGGCGGCGTGCTCGAGCCGCTGCAGGCCGCGCCGACGATCATCGAGGACAACTGCTTCATCGGCGCCCGCTCGGAGATCGTCGAGGGCGTGATCGTCGAGGAAGGCGCGGTGATCTCGATGGGCGTGTTCATCGGCGCGAGCACGCGCATCTACGATCGCGAGCGCGACGAGATTTCGTACGGCCGCGTCCCCGCCGGCGCGGTAGTCGTGCCCGGCTCGCTGCCGTCGAAGGACGGCCGCTGCTCGTTGAGCTGCGCGGTGATCGTCAAGCGCGTCGACGCGCAGACGCGCGCCAAGGTGAGCATCAACGAGCTGTTGCGCGAGTGAGGTAGCGTCGGCGGCTACGCTTTCGGCTTGATCTCCTGGAACATCGAGGACACCCACGGCCGGAAGGCCGCGACCATCGCGACGTTCTTCTTGTCGGCGGCCGGCAGCCCCACGTCCAGCGTCGCCAGCTCTGCGAAATCGCGCGCGAGCTGCTCGATCTTGCGCACCAGCACGCGCGTCGAAGCCTCGGAGAGCTCCGCCGAACGGAAATGCAGCACCTGGTCGCTGCCGTGAAATTCCGACTGCAGGAATTCCGCCTTGACCTGCCGCTCGTACACGCGATGCACCGGCCCGTCGACGCGCCAGCTCACCACCGGCCCGACCCGCAGCCGCGCCTTGAGGCGCGGCTGCAACTCGATCAGCCGTGCATCGTCGAGCTGCACATACAGCTCGCGCAGCCCGCGCTCGGAGAGATCCATGCGCTGCAGAATCTCTGCGCTGCTGCGGCCGTTGAGCAGCAGGTAGAAACACGCGAGCAGGCGTGAATCCGCGGCGAGCAGCTGTTCCTGTTCGAGAGTGAGATATTGCGAGCCGGCTGCGTGCGAGTTGGCCGCGGCGCGCATCAGCTCCCTCATGCTGATACCGATGGCGGCGCAGATGGTCTCGAGCCGCTGCAGCGTGAACGTCTCGGCAGCGAACACGCGCTTGATCGAGCCTTCGCTCAGGCCGACGCGTCGCGCCAGGTCCCGATATGTCAGGCCGCGCGTCTTCAGGGTGCGCTTCAGCACATCGATGATCTGCGCAGTTTCGCTCACGTCACCACCTCGGAATTCCTACAGGCACCGATGATTGCGCGCAGCTGGCACGCTGTCCACGCATGCGCGGCATTTACCGACGGTTCAGCACACGGTCGCGGATTACGAGCCTCGCTGTATCGGGATGTGCAACTTCGTGCAAGCCGATTGCGGGACGCGCCCGCTCGCTCTAGCGTCCGCACCTGTGTGTTACCGGGGAATCGGAGGATTTGCTCATGCGTAAGCTGTGCACGACGCTCATGGCAGTGTGCGCGCTCGGAACCGCGGCGCCGCTGGCGGCAGCCGAGCGCACCGAGTTCCAGATCAGCCCGCGCGCGGGCCGCGGGGTGCTGAAGCTCGACGAGTTCCGCCACGTCGACGACGATCTCGCCGAGCTCGACACTTCGGGCCTGGGCGTGTCGTTCGCGGTCGTCACGCCGGTCGGCCTGCTGGTCGAGGCCGGCACCGAGTCGTACGGCAACTTCGACTTCTTCAACGCCGACGACGAGTTCGTCCTGCGCCAGCACTACGCGGCGCTCGGCTACCAGTTCGAGCTGGGCGACGGCTGGCGGCTGGTGCCGAAGGTCGGCCGCTCCAAGTGGAAGCTCACCAGCGAGAAGGGCTGGCTGTTCCACGACGACGACGTGGTGACCGACGTGCAGCGCGGCTACGAGTACTTCTGGGAAGTCGGCTTCGGCAAGCGCGTCAACGACGTCATGTCGCTCGGCGCGAGCGTGCGCTCGGGCAGCTTCGACTTCGGCGACGCCGGGTCGGTGGCGTTCGTGATGACGTTCGCGTTCTGAACGGGTCTCAGGCCGGAGCCTCGCCCGCGCTCTTCTTGTGCCGCATGTCGCGGCCGCTGGCGATGAACTCGACCTGCTCGGCGATGTTCTTGGCGTGGTCGCCGATGCGCTCCAGACCCTTGAGCGCGAACACGGTGTCGATCGTCACGCCGAGGTAGCGCTGATCCTGCATCGCCAGCGTCAGCAACTGGCGCAGCGCCGCTGCAAACTCAGCATCGAGCTCGGAATCGCGCGCACGGACGCGCTCGGCCAGCTCGGAGTTCGATTCATCGAGTGCGCGCACTGCGTCGCGCAGCATGCCGCTGGTGAGCTCAGCCATGTGCTGCAGGTAGCGCGCGACTGCCCGCACCGGGCCTTGCGGCTCGCCGCTTGCCATGCGCGAAGCGAAGCGCGCGATCTTCTTCGACTCATCGCCGGCACGCTCCAGCTCGACGCTGATGCGGGATACCGAAGTAGCCATGCGCAGGTCGCCGGCGACCGGCTGATGCAGGGCGATCAGCTGGAACGCCTCGCGATCGACGGCCCGCTCCAGCTCATTGACCTGCGACTCGCGTGCCAACACCGTCTGCGCGAGATTGGCGTCCGCCTCGAGCAGCGCGCGCACCGCAGTGGAAACCTGGTCGATGACCAGCCCGCCCATGCCGACTGCGTGCAGTCGCAACTCGGTGAGCGCGCCGTCGAACGCCTTCGCGGTATGGCCTTCCATGGGGTCGGATGAAGATCCGATGCTCATCGCGGAAGACACGGCGTCAGCCGTAGCGGCCGGTGATGTAGTCTTCGGTGGCCTTCTTGGCCGGGTTCGTGAAGATCTTCGCGGCCTCGTCGAACTCGATCAGCTCGCCGAGATACATGAACGCCGTGTAGTCGCTGACGCGCGCGGCCTGCTGCATGTTGTGCGTGACGATCAGCACGGTGACCTGGTCGCGCAGCGTGGAGATCAGCTCCTCGATCTTCGCAGTCGCGATCGGGTCGAGCGCCGAGGTCGGCTCGTCGAACAGCAGGATCTCGGGCGTGGTCGCCAGCGCACGGGCGATGCACAGACGCTGCATCTGGCCGCCGGACAACGCCAGAGCCGAGTCCTGCAGGCGGTCCTTGACCTCGTCCCACAGCGCCGCGCCGCGCAGCGCCTTCTCGACTTCCTCGGCGAGCGTGGCGCGATTGCGCGTGCCGCGCAGGCGCAGCCCGTACGCGACGTTCTCGAAGATCGACTTCGGGAACGGGTTCGGCTTCTGGAACACCATGCCGATGCGCATGCGCACTTCGATGGGATCGACGCCCGGCCCGATCAGGTTCAGGTCGTCGGGATGCAGCGTGATGCTGCCCTCGTAGCGCGTGTCCGGCTGCAGGTCGTGCATGCGATTGAAGCAGCGCAGGAACGTGCTCTTGCCGCAACCCGACGGGCCGATCAGCGCGGTCACCTGGCGCTCCGCGATCGGAATCGTCAGGTTCTTCAGCGCGCGATGCTGGCCGTAGTAGAAGTTGACGTTGTCGACGGCTGCTTTGACGTTCAACGTACGTACCTTGCGCGTGTCGTCCACGGCAATGGAGACGCGCGGCGTCGCCGAGCCGGTTTGCGGAGCGGAGTTGTGCGCGTTACGCGCGGCGTCTTCGTTGGCCACGACAGATTCCATGAAACATCACCAGTTGATTTTCTTGCGGAACCGATAGCGGATCCAGATCGCGAGCCCGTTCATGATCAGCGTCATGCCCAGCAGGATCGCGCCGGCGGCGGCAGCGTTCGCCTGGAACGCCTGGTCGGGCCGCGACACCCAGTTGAACATCTGGATCGGCATCGCGGTGAACGGGTCCTTGAGCCATTGGAACGACACGAACGGGAACTCGCCCTTGATCGGCGACTCCGGCAGGAAAGCGATGAAGCTGAGCGCGCCGATCGTGATGATCGGCGCGGTCTCGCCGATGGCGCGCGACAGGCCGAGGATCATGCCGGTGAGAATGCCGCCGGTCGAATACGGCAGGACGTGGTCCTTGGTCACTTCCCAGCGCGTCGCGCCGAGCCCATAGGCCGCCTCGCGGATCGCATTCGGCACGGAGCGGATCGACTCGCGGGTCGCGACGATCACGATCGGCAGGATCAGCAGCGCCAGCGTGAGTCCCGCGGCCGCGATGCTCTGGCCGAGATCGAACTGGTACACGAACAGGCCGAGCGCCAGCAGTCCGTAGACGATCGAGGGCACGCCGGCCAGGTTGGTCACGTTGATCTCGATGACGGCCGTGAACCAGTTCTTCGGCGCGTACTCTTCGAGATAGATCGCGGCGGCCACGCCGACCGGCACCGCGCAGGTCGCGGTCACCACCATGATCAGCGAGGTGCCGACCCAGGCGGCGAGGATGCCGGCGCGCTCGGCGCGACGCGACGCGAAGCTGGTGAAGAAGTCCCAGCCGAAGCGCGACGAGCCGTCGCGCACCAGGTCGATGAACAGGATCGCGAGTATCGCCAGGCAGGCGATCATGACGATCAGGCCGACCAGCACGAAGATCTTGTCGAAGAGCTTGCGACGCGACAGGCCGCTGCGCAGCGCCTCGCTGGTCACGTAGGACGCGTTGGCGCTCATCAGTACGCCTCCCGGAAGCGGCGCGTCAGGGAGAAGCCGATGACATTGAAGATCAGCGTGAGCAGCATCAGCACCAGGCCGGCTGCGAAGATGCTCTGGTAGCCGATGCTGCCGTGGGGCAGATCGCCGAGGCTGACCTGCACGATGTATGCGGTGATCGTCGCCGCGGGCTCGCGCGGATCGAACGTGAAGTTCGGCTGCATGCCCGCGGCGATCGCCACGACCATCGTCTCGCCGACCGCGCGGGAGATACCGAGGATGAAGGCGGCGGCGAGTCCGGAGAATGCGCCCGGCACCACCACGCGCAGCGCGGTCTGCAGCCGCGTCGCGCCCATCGCATACGAGCCTTCACGCATGTAGCGCGGCACGGCGCGCATCGCGTCTTCGCTGACGGAGCTGACGTACGGCACGATCATCAAGCCGATGACGAGGCCGGCGCTCAACATGTTGAACCCGGGCAGGTCCGGCATGAACCACTGCAGCACCGGCGTGACCATGGTCAGCGCGAAGTACCCGTAGACGACCGTGGGCACGGCGCCGAGCAGCTCGAGCACCGGCTTGACGGTCTCGCGCACGTGGTGCGGCGCGAACTCGCTCAGGTAGATGGCGATCGTCGTGCCGAGCGGCACGGCGACGATCAACGCGACCATCGTAGTGGTCAGCGTGCCGGCGACCAGCGGCAGGATGCCGTAGTGCGCGTCGGCGAACAGCGGCGTCCACAATGTGTCGGTGAAGAACTCGACGAGCGAGACGTGCTCGAAGAAGGCGCTCGACTCGTACAGCAGGATGGTGACGATCGCCAGCGTCGTGAACACCGCGACCAGGCCGGCCGCCAGCAACAATCCTTCGACGATGCGATCGCGCACCTTGCGGTAGCGCAGACTGCTGCGCGAGATCGCTGGAGTTCGTGTCGACGCTGTCAACTGCTTAACCCTTCGGCGGTCGATCTGGTAGTCGTTGTCTCGAGCGTTCGAATGAAGTGCCGCACTTTAATCGCTGGCGGCACGGCCGTCGACCCGCGGTGGACGGCCCGCCGCCAGCCACCAGCATCAGCCAGGAAGGGGGGAAGTCCGGCTGAGCGCTGGCGGCTGACGGTTGTTGGGGCGTGGCTTACAGCTTGCCCTCGCGAGCCAGCAGCGCGTCGATCGTGACGCCCACTTCCGGGACGCCGCCGAACACGGTCCCGAGCTTGCTCGAGGCGAAGTGCTGCAGCGCCAGCTTGTACGCCTGCGGCGGCAGCGGCACGTAGCCGACTTCCTTCACCAGCTCCGCACCCTCGCCCAGGTAGAACTGGATGAACTCCTTCACTTCCGCGCGCTGCGCGGCCGTGTCGCGCACATAGATGAACAGCGGACGCGACAGCGGCTGATAGGAGCCGTCGTTCACCGCTTCGATGCTCGGGCCGACCGCTGTGCCCTTCGGGTTGACGATCGTGACCGCGCGCATCTTGTCCTTGTGCCCGACGTAGTACGCGAAGCCGAAATAGCCCAGCGCGTTCTTGTTGTTCTCGACGCCCTGCACCAGCACGTTGTCGTCCTCGCTCGCGGTGTAGTCGCCGCGGCTGGCCTTCGCCTTGCCGTTCACGGCCTCGGTGAAGTAGTCGAACGTGCCGGAGTCGGCGCCCGGGCCGAACAGCATCAGCGGCTGCGCCGGCCACTCGGAGCGGATCTCCTTCCAGGTCTTCACGCGACCCTGCGCGCTCGGCTCCCACATCTTCTTCAGGTCGGCGATGGTCAGCGACTTGACCCAGTCGTTCTTCGGATTCACGACGACGGTCAGCGCGTCGAACGCCACCGGCAGCTCGAGGTACTTGATGCCGGCGGCGCGGCACGCTTCCATCTCTTCCTTCAGGATCGGGCGCGACGCGTTCGAGATGTCGGTCTCGCCGCGGCAGAAGCGCTTGAAGCCGCCGCCGGTGCCGGCGATGCCGACCGTGACGCGCACCTTGCCGCGCTTGCTGATCTGGAATTCCTCGGCGACCGCCTCGGCGATCGGAAACACCGTGCTGGAGCCGTCGATCTTGATGACGCTCTGGGCCGCGGCGATCTGTGGCGTGACGGCCGCAGCAAGCCCGCTCAGCACCACTGTCGCACCCAACTTGTGCCACAACTTCATGGATTTGAACCTCGTTGTAGGATTTGGATCGGAAGCAGGAATCCGTGGGAATGCTTCCACCTGGCGCGCAGTGTGACGGCCTTCGATGACATTCGTGTGACATGGCCCGGCGGTCGAACCGCCCTTGGAGGCGTCTGACGGCCACTCCTGTCATGCACACGTAACAAGCGCGCCGCAGCCGCGGCTTGCCGGCCCGGAACGTCTCCGTTATAAGACCGCGCCGCATTCCCTCGGCCGCCCCGGAGGCCACGACTTTGTCGACCGACGCCGACGCCACGCTAGCCCTCGCCCAGGACCTGATCCGCCGCCCGTCCGTCAGCCCCGAGGACCACGGCTGCCTGCAGCTCATCGGCCAGCGCCTGGAGGCGCTCGGCTTCCGCGTCGAGCGCCTGCCGTTCGGCCCGGTCGAAAATCTCTGGGCCCGGCATGGCAGCGCACGGCCCGTGCTTTGCTTCGCCGGGCACACCGACGTCGTGCCGACCGGGCCGCGCGAGGAATGGCAGAGCGACCCGTTCGAGCCGGCCATCCGCGACGGCATCCTGTACGGCCGCGGTGCAGCGGACATGAAGAGCGGGCTGGCGGCAATGGTCACTGCAAGCGAGCGCTTCGTTGCAGCGCATCCGGACCACACCGGGTCGCTCGCCTTCCTGCTGACCAGCGACGAAGAGGGTCCGTCGGTCGATGGCACGCGGCGCGTAGTCGAAACGCTGGAAGCACGCGGCGAGAAGATCGATTGGTGCGTGGTCGGCGAGCCGAGCAGCACCGACGCGCTCGGCGACACCGTGAAGATCGGCCGCCGCGGCTCGCTCTCGGGCAAGCTGACGGTGCACGGCATCCAGGGCCACGTCGCCTATCCGCATCTCGCCGACAATCCGGTCCATGCAGTTGCGCCGGCGCTCGCAGAGCTGGCGACGCGCGTCTGGGACAAGGGTAACGAGTACTTCCAGCCGACCAGCTTCCAGGTCTCCAACATCGCCGCCGGCACCGGTGCGCCGAACGTCATTCCGGGCGAGCTGAAAGCGCGCTTCAACATCCGTTTCTCCACCGAGCAGACGGTCGAGAAGCTGCAGCAGACGATCACGGAGATCCTGAACCGCCACCAGGTGAACTACACGCTCGAGTGGTTCGTCTCCGGCCTGCCGTTCTTCACGCCGCCCGGCGAGCTGTCGGCGGCCGTCGAGCGGGTGGTGAAGACGCGCACCGGCCGCAAGCCCGAGCTGTCGACCACCGGCGGCACCTCCGACGGCCGCTTCATCGCACCGACCGGTGCACAGGTCGTCGAGCTGGGCGTCATCAACGCGACCATTCACAAGGTGAATGAGCACGTGCGCGTCGCGGACATGCAGGCGCTGTCGCAGATGTACGAGCAGGTGATGAAGGAGCTGCTGTCAGGCTGAAGCCTGACCCACACTCGGATGTAGCTCAGCTGACTGCTGTGGGTCAGGCTTCAGCCTGACTCTTGTAATTCACCAGCAGCGCCCACGCGCCGAGCACGACGAGCGAGATCGCCACCCACCACGGCATCGACAGACCGAGGAAGGTCCAGTCGACCGAGCCGCACTCCCCCGAGCCGGTCAGCACTTTGGAGACCACTTCCGTCAGCGGCATGATCTCGAGCAGGTAGTTGAGATCGGCGCCGCAGGCCGCGACAGTGCCGGGCGGCTGTGCCTGGATCCAGACGTGCCGCGACGAGATCAACACACCGCACAGCGCCGCAAGCCCGATCAGCGCGCCATAGACGCGTGCGCCGCGTGCGCCTGGATTGTGAAGCGCAGCGAGCAGAAACAGGATTCCCGTCGCGATCGTCGCAACACGCTGGAAGATGCACAGCGGGCACGGCTGGAGCCCCAGCCGATACTGCGCGTACAGCGCATAACCCATGAGAGCGGCGCAGGCGAGAAAGCCCAGCGCGTTGCCGGCGCGGCGGCTGATCGCGGCAATCATCCGCGATTACCGGCTTGCCGTTTCCGGGCTGGCCGCACCCTGGTTGCGTTGCGCCCGCGACTGCAGGTGCTTCTCCACCTCGTCGATCGACAGGTGGCGGATGTCCTTGCCATGGACCATGTAGACGACGTACTCGCAGACGTTCTTCGCGTGATCGCCGATGCGCTCGAGCGCGCGCGCCACCCACAGCACGTCGAGTGCACGGCGGATCTGGCGCGGGTCTTCCATCATGAACGTGATGCACTGGCGCTGGATCGCTTCGTACTCTTCGTCGACCAGCCGATCCTTCTTCGCGATCGACACTGCGCCTTCCGGATCGAGCCGCGCGAACGCATCGAGCGATTCGTGCACCATGTCGGCGACCAGGCGGCCGAGGTGCTTGATCTCGCGGTAGCGGTCCGCCGGCCGCTCGACTGCGGCAAGACGCGAGCCGATGTAGCCGATCTTCTCGGCTTCATCGCCGATGCGCTCGAGATCGGTGATGGTCTTGATGACCGCGACGATCAGGCGCAGGTCGGAAGCGGCGGGTGAGCGGGTGGCCAGGATGCGGCTGCAGTCGTCGTCGATCGCGACTTCCATCGCGTTGACTTTCTGGTCACCGCGGGCGACCTGCTCGCCGAGGCGGCTGTCGCCCTGCACGAGCGCCGTCACTGCCTGCTTGAGCTGCTCTTCCACGAAGCCGCCCATCTGCAGCACGCTGGTGCGAACGCGCTCCAGCTCCTCGTTGTAGCGGCTCAGGATGTGATGCGACAGGTCCGACTTTTCCATGGTGCGCTCGCGTAGCTGGTTGCGGGCTGTATACCTGTCGGCCTGCACAGGCGCAAGTTCCGCGCCGGCCGCTGCGGACGCCGGCCGGCGCGGTTGCGTGCGCTGTCTAGAACTTCACGTTGAAGTCCAGCTGCAGGCGGTTGTAGTCCACGTCGGTCTGCAGCGCCGAGTTGGCCACTTCGGCATTGCGCTTGCTGATGATGTACGTCGCGTTCAGCACCCAGTTGCGCACCGGCGCGTAGCCCGCGCGCACCACCAGACCCTCGTTGTCGGAGAAGCCGCCGGCAAAGTCGGAGTCGATGAACTGCGCGAACAGGGCATCCTTCTCCAGCTTCTGATACATCGCGCCGACTTCCCAGGTCTTGGGGTTGCTGGCGCGGCCGAGCAGGAAGCCGCCGGAATAGGCGGTGTCGTTGTCGTCCGGATCCTGGTTCTGCGCGGCCTCGACCCATAGCTGGAACGGCAGGCTGCCGAGCGTCGTGTCGTACTGGACCAGCGCGTCGAACACTTCGTAGTCGTTGAGCAGCGCCAGCGTCGCGCCCGTGCCGATCGTGGTGTTGTTGTTGGCGTTGGCGTTGTAGAACGGCGCCGGCACGCGGCCCTGCGACGCGCTCAGATCGTAGTAGTGACCGGCCAGCGTCAGCGTCGAGCTGCCGACCGGCAGCTTCACGCCGATTTGCGCGCCGTGCACCATCGGGTCGGACGTGATCGTGTTCTCGGCGCCGGAAATCTCGTTCAGCCAGAAGTTGTAGGCGCTGCCGAACCAGATGCCGCTGTTGAATGCCACCGCGACGCCTTCCGGCGTGATGTCGTTATCCCAGAACAGGTTCTGCGCGCCCTTGACGAACGGCTGCTTCATCTTGCCGCCGATCAGGTTGCCCCAGGTGGCGAACTTCCAGTCGAAGTAGGCCAGGTCGAGCTCGATCGGCTTCTTGGTGAACACGCCGCTCAGCGACTGGTTGCCCGAGCGCGGATCCTGGCCTTCCGTCGTCGTGAGGCCAAAGCCGACCGTGATGGTGTCGGTCGCCTTGGCGACCGCGTTGAAGCGCGCGCGGATGCGATCGCGATAGCGATCGGCGGCGGTCACGCCATTGACTGCAGCGCTCAGCGTGTCGTCGCTGATGTATTCATAGCGATAGCGGATGTCGCCCGACAGTGTGACGCGTCCGGCCCAGTCCGCGCCCTTCACCGCGCTGACCGCAGCACTGGTCGTCGCTGCGTCCTTGCGCAGTCCACGCGTCTCGGCCTTGAGATAGTCGCCCTGCGCCTTGAACTCTTCGCCCTGCGCCTTGAGCTGCTCGTTCTCGCTCTTCAGCGCCTGATTCTCCTGCTCGAGCTTGTCGACGCGCTGCATGAGACCCTGAAGCTGCTCGCGGATCTCCGCCAGGTCGTTGGGGCTGGCAGCCTGCGCGGCGGCGGGCAACTGCGCCAGGGCGGCGGCCACGGCGGCCGCGATCATCAGGTTCTTCACGGTAAGGTCTCCGTTTGTTCGGTTGTCAGTCGTGAACGCGTAAAACCGCGCGCCGCATCGCCAGCGGGCGCTTGTTTGTCGGACAGACGTTATACGGAGAGCTTGTTACAGAGAGATTGCAGCGTCTGCGCGATTCGCGCGCGGATTTGTGACGCTGCGATGACGGATGGTGCGCGTCGTGCGCTCAGGCTTCGGCCTGACGACTCGCGCGGCGATACTCGGCGGGCGGCGCCATCACGCGGCCCGGCGGGAAATGACAAGTGAAGGTGCTGCCCTTGCCTTCGCTGCTGTCGATCGTGAGCGTCGCGTCGTGCCGCTGTAACGCATGCCGCACGATCGCCAGGCCGAGCCCCGAGCCGCCGAGGTCGCGCGAGCGGCCCGAGTCGACGCGATAGAAGCGCTCGGTGAGGCGCGGGATGTGCTCCGGCGCGATGCCGACGCCGGTGTCGCGCACTGCGATGTGGCCGCCGTCCTCGTCGGTCCACCACTGCAGCTCGATCTCGCCCTGCGCCGGCGTGTACTTCACCGCATTGGACAGAAGATTGGACACCACCGAGTGCAGCTCGCTTTCCACGCCCTTGAGCCAGCTGTCGCTGTCGAGCTTGAGCCGCACCTCGCGCGGGCGGTGCTCCAGCGCGATCGTCTCCTTGCGCAGCAGCGACAGCATGCCCGGGATGTCGACCGGCTCCGCATCGAGCGGCCGCTCGCCGGATTCGAGCTTCGACAGCTCCAGCAGGTCGCGAATGATCGTGCTCATGCGCTCGGCCTGGCGGCGCATCTCGAGGATCGGCGCGCTCCAGGTCGGATCGAGATTCTGGTCGTCGGAGAGCGCGTCGAGATAGCCGGTGATCACGGTCAGCGGCGAGCGCAGCTCGTGCGATGCGTTGGCGACGAAGTCGCGGCGCATCGACTGCAGCTGCTGCTCGCGGCTGACGTCCCGCACCATGAGCAGCTGGCGCTCGGCCATGCCGGTCCGCACGACGTGGAAGGAGAACCAGCGATTGATATCGCTCGTGTCCTGCACCACGACCCCTTCGGCGGCGACGCCGCTGCGCAGGTACTCGACGAAGTCCGGATGCCGCACCAGGTTCTCGATGCGGATGCCGAAGTCGCGCTTGCGCCGCAGCCCGAGCCACTGCGCGGCGCGATGGTTGAACCACAGGATCTCGTGCTCCGGCCCGAGCAGCACGGCGCCTTCCGGCATCGCCGTCGTCAGGCGGCGGAACTCGCGCAGCAGCGCAGTGACGCGCGCGCGATGAAACTGCTTGCGTCGGTAGATGCGGCTGACGATGGCGACGACTTCGCCCCACAGCGCGCTGAAGTCGGGCGGAGTCTCGATGCGCCGGCGGCGCAGCCAGCGCTCCAGGCGCACCAGGTTCCAGACCTGCACGGCGGCGTAGATGCCGATCGCGATTGCGAAGGCGAGCGCGACCTGCCCGGTGGCGAACCCCACGATGAGCGCGACCAGCAGCGTCAGCGCCAGCCGCGAAACTGTCTGCCAGGCCGCCGGGGTGAGCGCGCCGGGAAGTTTCACGCGTTACTCCGCGCGGGTGGAGAAGCGGTATCCGGAGCCGCGCACCGTCTGGATGAACCGGTCGTAGGAGAACGCTTCGAGCGCCTTGCGCAGCCTGCGAATGTGCACGTCGACCGTGCGTTCCTCGACATAGACATTGCCGCCCCACACGCGGTCCAGCAGCTGGGCGCGACTGTACACCCGCTCCGCATGCGTCATGAAGAAGGACAGCAACCTATATTCAGTCGGTCCCAGCTGCACCGTGCGGTCGCCGACCATGACGCGATGGCCGGCTGCATCGAGCACCAGGCCGTCGGCTTCGATCAGCTCTTCAGTGCCGCCGTGATTGGAGCGACGCAGGACGGCGTTGATGCGCGCCAGCAGCTCGCGCGGCGAGAACGGCTTGGTGACGTAGTCGTCGGCGCCGCCTTCCAGGCCCATGACCTTGTCCTGCTCTTCCGCGCGCGCCGTCAGCATGATGATCGGCACTTCCTGCGTTTCCTTGTCGCGCTTGAGCGCCCGGGTGAGCTCGAGACCGCTCATGTCCGGCAGCATCCAGTCGATCAGCACCAGGTCGGGGCGGCGGTCGGCGACGCTGGCGCGCGCGCTGCCGGCATCCGGCGCCTCGCGCACGTCGAAGCCGCTGCGTCGCAGCCCGAATGCAATCATTTCACGGATCGGCCGCTCGTCTTCGACGATCAGAATCTGCTTGGCGGTCATCGTGACAGCAATTTAACAGCTGGAAGAGCTGCTTCATTACAGCAATCGATTATTACAGCCGCGTGAACCGCGAGCGACATACCCGGCCTGGATGTTACGGTAGCTTGACCGTCGCCACCCGATCCCGCAGATACACGGGCTTAGCGCGATCCGCCGGCTCGCCGCGCCCGGCCTGCAGCTCAGCCGCCGCCAGCAATGCAATGTGGCGGGCGTGAGGCAGCGCGCCATCGTGGACGATTCCACTGCGTCCGGCAGTGAGCTGGGGGTACGCGCCGAAGCCGGTCCCTGCGAACACGGTTGCGTCACACGGCTCCACCGACGCAGGCGGATCGACCCGCTCCGCCGCTGCCGCCGTCACCAGCCCGGCCGGCGTCACTTCGAAGCGACTCCAGTACACCTCGTTCATGCGCGCATCCATGCATACGAGAATCCGGGCGCCCGGCTCCGCAAACTGCTGAGCAACCGCTGCCAGGTCCGAGATGCCCACGGTCGGGAGCTGCGCCCCGTAGGCGAGACCTTGGGCAACGCCGACTGCGATTCTTACACCCGTGAACGCGCCGGGGCCGCGGCCGTAGGCGAGCCCGTCGAGATCGCTCAGCGCCATGCCCGCCTCCGCGAGCACGGATTCGACCATCGGCAGCACGAGATCCGCGTGTCCGCGCGGCGTTTCGGCGGCCCGCTCGACCACCTGTCCTGCGCCGAGCAACGCGACGGAGCAGCGCTCGGTAGCCGTATCGATGGCGAGCAATTTCATGTAGCTGCCATGCGCGGCGCAGGCGGCGCCACGATCCCGACTGCCGCGAGCTTCGCGAACAGGAACTGCTCGACGTCCTCGAGCCGCTCGGTGCGCGGCATCGGCGGCAGGCTCTCCAGGAATATCCTGCCGTAGGCGCGGGTGCGCAGCCGCTGATCGCACACCATCACGACGCCGAAGTCGTTCGGGTCGCGCATCAGCCGCCCTACTCCCTGCTTGAGCGCGATCACCGCCTGCGGGATCTGCTCCTCGAAGAACGGGCTGCCGCCGCGCCGCTCGATCGCATCGAGCCGCGCCTTCAGCACCGGATCGTCCGGCGCTGCGAACGGCAGCTTGTCGATGATGACGACCGAAAGCGCAGCGCCTTTGACATCAACGCCTTCCCAGAAACTGCTGGTCCCGAGCAGCACCGCATTGCCGTACTCGCGAAACTTCGCCAACAGCGACTCGCGCGGACCATCGCCCTGCACCAGCACCGGGAATGGCAGCGTCGGACCAAGCCTGCGCAACAGGATCTCGGCCGCCTCGCGCAGCGCGCGATGACTCGTGAACAGCAGGAATGCGCGGCCTCCCGCGGCATGCAGCACCGGCAATGCCGCATCGACGACCTGCTCCGTGTGCCGCGGCGAGGACGGCGGATCGAGACCGCGAGGCAGGTAGAGCAGCGTCTGACGCTCATAGCTGAAGGGACTGCCGAAACGCACGGTCGTGGCCTCACGCATGCCGAGCCGGCCCATGAAGTGATCGAAGCTGTCGCCGACGGCAAGTGTCGCCGAAGTGCAGATCCACGCGCTCGTGTGCGATTCCACGAGCGCGCCGAGCTGCTCGGCGACGTCGACCGGGACGTAGTGCAACGATACGCCATGCGCCGAAGCCTGTGCCCAGCGCACGCTCGCCGACTCGTCGGCATCCGCTGCGACCAGCGTCTGCAGGCGCACGGCAAGCTCCGCTCCGCGCCGGCGCAGCGCCGCGAGCGCGGCGTTGTCCTTCGCTGCCTCGGCGAGCGACGCGACGAATTCTTCGAGCAGCGCATGCAGCCGCTCGATCGATTCGACGACCGGCGCCGGCCATTCGCGAAATTCGCTGCGCTCGCGCGGCCCGCGCAGCGCGTCCTGCAAATCGTAAAGGTGCCGCTCGAGCGTCTGGGCGAACGTCGCTGGAACTTCGTGTCGCGCCCCGCTTGCGAGCAGCTCGGCGGCGACGTCGCGAGACAATGCCTGCAGCTGGCGACCGGAAACCGCGAAGCCGAGAAAGTTCGCGGCGATCTCCGGCAGCTGATGCGCTTCGTCGATGACGATGGCATCGGCGCCGGGCAGCAGATCGCCGAAGCCCTCTTCCTTCAGGACGAGGTCGGCCATCAGCAGATGATGATTGACGACGACGACGTCTGCAGCCTGCGCTTCGCGCCGCGCCTGCACGACGTGACAGCGGTCGAAGGACGGGCACTCCGGTCCGAGGCAGTTGTCGCGCGTCGAGGTAACCCACGGCCACACCGGATCCGCATCGCTGAGCAGCGTGAGCTCGGCGATGTCGCCCTGGCGTGTGCCGCGCGACCACTCGCGTACTTTCGCGAGGCCGCGCGCGACTTCCCTGCGCAGACCGCGTGCTGCGGCCTGTTGCTCTGCCAGCTCGAGCCGGTGCACGCACAGATAGTTCGCGCGGCCTTTCAGCAATGCGACGCGCACCGGGCGGCCGATCGCTCGCGCCACTGTCGGCAGATCGCGATGGAACAGCTGATCCTGCAGATTGCGCGTGCCGGTGGAAACGACGACGCGACGTCCCGACAGCAGCGCCGGCACGAGATACGCAAAGGTCTTGCCGGTGCCGGTGCCCGCTTCGACGATCAGCCGGCCGTGCGAGCGCAGCGCCAGCGCGACCTGCTCGGCCATCGCGATCTGCTCCTCGCGAGTCGCGAATCCGGGGATCGCCGTCGCCAGCGGCCCTTCGGTCCCGAACAGATCGCCGTAGTCGTGCATGGTCCCTGGCGGTATCTATTGGAATGTCGCGCGGAAGCGCGCCAGCGCCGTTGCGCCCGGCGCGAGCGGATTGCGCAGCTGCCAGCGGATGTGTGTGTACTGCGCCGCCGTCGCCGGCCGAGTGGCGCCCTCGACCTGGACCGTGAGCGAGCTCGCGGGACCGAACGATCGGCCGCCGTCGGCGGAAAACACTACATCCGCACCCGGCCCGGAGGCGGAATCTGCAACGTAGGCGGTGTTTGCCGGAACGGGCTGGACGACGGCGACGTTACGTAAAGGCACGGTCGACTCGTTGGTGATGCGGACGGTGTAGTACACGATCTGGCCCTGCTCCAGCAGCCGCGCGGGCACGAACCGATAGACCTCGCGCCCGGGCGTGGTGCTGACGTTCTCGCGCACTTCCGCCACCAGCTCCGTGTGGATGTCCGAGCCTTCCTGGGCCGCCACCGGAGGCTGAAAAAATGCCACGAACAGTGCGCCGAAAGCCCCGCAGAATCTCCTTAGATTCCGAGACTTACGCCGGATTGCCAGTGAATTTACGCGAGCTCGCACCATGGCACCGGGCTGCGACCTGTGCAATGACAGCAAGGGGGCGCCCGGTATAATCCCGCGCCTGTTTTTGCTCGCGTCCCGCACTGCGCCGCCGTGCGTGCGCGACGCCGATTCCGTTCGGAGGATGCCGTTTAAATGAATACGTCGAATGCGACGCTTGAAAGCTGGGTCGAGCAAGTCGCGCGATTGACCAAGCCTGATTCGATTCACTGGTGTACCGGGTCCGACGCTGAAAACTCGACACTGATCGAGGCGATGCTTCGCAGCGGCGATCTTATCAAGCTCAACCAGGCGACCCACCCCAATTGTTACCTGCATCGCTCCAGCCCGTCAGACGTCGCCCGCGTCGAGCACCTGACCTTCGTGTGCACGCGCAACCGCGACGACGCCGGCCCGAACAACCTGTGGATGGATCCGGCTGAAGCGCACCGCAAGCTCGACGCGCTGTTCGACGGCGCGATGCGCGGCCGCACGATGTACGTGATCCCGTACTGCATGGGGCCGATCGATTCGCCGTTCGCGCGCCTGGGCGTGGAGATCACCGACAGCGCCTACGTCGTCGTCAACATGCGCATCATGACGCGCATGGGTACGCCGGCGCTGAAGCGCATCGAGCGCGACGGCACCTTCGTCAAGGGACTGCACTCGGTCGGCGATCTCAATCCCGACCGCCGCTTCATCATGCACTTCCCGGAAGAGCTCACGATCAAGAGCGTCGGCTCCGGCTACGGCGGCAACGCGCTGCTCGGCAAGAAATGCCACGCGCTGCGCATCGCCAGCTGGCAGGCGCGCGACGAAGGCTGGCTCGCCGAGCACATGCTGATCATGGGTGTGCAGAGCCCCGAGGGTCGCACTCATTACATCGCCGGCGCGTTCCCGTCGGCCTGCGGCAAGACCAATCTCGCGATGCTCGTGCCGCCCGCCTCGATGCCGGGCTGGAAGATCTGGACCGTCGGCGACGACATCTGCTGGATGCAGGTCGGGAGCGACGGACAGCTGCGCGCGATCAACCCGGAAGCGGGCTACTTCGGCGTCGTGCCGGGCACGAACCGCAAGACCAATCAGAACGCATTCGAGATGATCCAGCACGATACGATCTTCACGAACGTCGCCGTCACCGCCGACGACCAGCCCTGGTGGGAGGGCCTCGAGAGCGGAACGCCCGTCAAGGACTGGCAGGGCAAGCCGTACACGCCCGGCAGCGGCCATGCCGCGCATCCGAACGCGCGCTTCACGGTTTCGGCCGCGCAGAATCCGATCTACTCGAAGCTGTCCGATGCGCCCGAGGGCGTGCCGATTTCCGCGATCCTGTTCGGCGGCCGCCGCCGCGAAGTTGCGCCGCTCGTGTACGAAGCGCGCAGCTGGTCTCACGGCGTGCTGGTGGGCGCCGGCATGGCGTCCGAGACCACTGCGGCAGCTGTCGGCCAGATGGGCGTCGTGCGGCGCGACTCGATGGCGATGAAGCCGTTCTGCGGCTACAACTTCGGCGACTACTGGAAGCACTGGCTGTCGTTCGAAGGCCGCGCCGCGAAGCTGCCGCGCATCTTCCACGTCAACTGGTTCCGCCAGGACAAGAACGGCCGCTTCATGTGGCCCGGCTTCGGCGAGAACCTGCGCGTGCTGCGCTGGATCGCCGACCGCTGCGACGGCAGGATCGAAGCGCAGGAGACGCCGATCGGCTACGTGCCGCGCCGCCAGGATCTCGACGTCACGGGGCTGAACATCGACGCAGCGACGCTCGACACGCTGCTGTCGGTCGACCCGGTTGCTTGGCGACACGAGGTCGAGTCGATCGGCAAGTACCTGGACGAGTTCCGCGAGCGAGTGCCCGCGAAATTGCGGGATGAGCTGAAGGACGTGCAGAAGCGGCTGGGCTGAGGCGGACTGTCAGGCTGAAGCCTGACCCACAAGGTATCCACCCCTTGTGGCCTGGCCGGTGGTGTGAGTCAGGCTTCAGCCTGACTCCTACTCTTCACACACATATTTGACGGTGAGCGAGGAGCCCGACTCCGGCACTCGCCCGAAGCCGATCAGGCCCTCGCCCTTCAGCTGCATGCTGTCGCGGCGGACGAACGCTTCCTCGCCTTCGCGCGTGGTCACGAACGTGCCGTTCGTGCTCTGGTCGATCAGCAGGAACTTGCTGCGGGTGAACTCGATGCGCGCGTGCAGCCGCGAGATGAGATTGCCCTTGACGACGATGTCGTTCTCCTCGGCGCGCCCGATCGCGATGTTGGTGCGGCTCTCGTCGACGACGATCTCCTGCCCCTGAAATCGCAGGCGCAGCCGCCGCACGCGCTGCTTCTCGCGCGATCCCTGGCCGAGCGCGATCGCCGGCAGCATGCTGGTGGCGTCCTCCTTCTGCCACAGCACCTCGAACAGCTCGTCCTCGCTGGTTTTGCCCTTGAGCGTGGCGACGTCGATCTGGCGCACTGCCGATTGCCACTCGGGCGCCAGCCGCTCGACCATCGCGCTCGTGACCATGATCTGGCCGGCCTTCGCCTGGCTGGTCATGCGATTCGCGGTGTGCACGGCGGCGCCGAAGATGTCGCGGTTCTCGAGCACGACCGGGCCGAAGTGCCCGCCGATGCGGATCGCGATCGGCTGGCCCTCGACCTTGAGCTCGGAGTGGATGCGGATGTCGTGCTGCATCCGGCTGGCCGCGTTGAGCGCGTCGTTCGCGGTCGGGAACGTCGCCATGATCTCATCGCCGATCGTCTTGATGACCGTGCCGTGATTCTGCTCGGTCGCAGCGCGCATGATCTCCACGCAGGTGAGTACCATGTCGCGGGCGCGCAGGTCGCCCATGACCTCGTAGATGCGCGTGCTGCCGACCACATCGGCGAACAGGATGGCGAGTTCTATGTCTTTTCCCATGACCTCTTCAGTCTCTTACCGCCGCAGCCGGCGGCGGCCCCAGGCTGGCGGGCGCTTTGGCATTATACATACAACGCAACATAACCTTGTTGCGGCCGGGACGACCAACGATTTAAGGAGTTTCCGATGGAGATTGTGGTTCGTTGCGCGCGGCTGCCGACATTGGCCCTCTGTGCAGTGCTGGCGCCGGCGCTGGGCGTCGCGGCCGATGACGCGGCCCAGTCCCCGAAAAGCAACTGGACCGAGCAGCAGCTCGCGACGGCGGCCGCGCTGCGCGACCGGGCCTTGTCAGGCACGTCTGCATACGACCACGTCGCCTCGCTGGTGACCGAGGTCGGGCCGCGCTCCGCAGGCTCGAGCGGCGATGCGGCGGCCGTGCGCTGGGCGCTCAACAAGCTCGGCAGTCTCGGCTTCTCGAACGTGCGCAGCCAGGACGTGCTGGTACCCCGCTGGGTGCGCGGTCATGCCGAGGTCACGCTCGCCGGACCGCACCCGCAGCCGCTCGTCGCGGTCGCGCTCGGCGGCAGCGTCGGCACCTCGGACGAAGGCATCGAAGCGCAGGTGCTCGAAGTCGCGTCGCTCGACGCGCTCAATGCATTGCCCGCCGACAAGGTCGGCGGCAAGATCGTCTTCATCAATGAGCGGATGGAACGCACCCGCGACGGCTCCGGCTACGGCGCCGCGGTGAAGAATCGCACCGACGGCCCGAGTGCCGCGGGCAATCTCGGCGCGGTGGCGGTGCTGATTCGCTCCATCGGCACTTCCGACGAGCGTCACGCGCACACCGGCACGACACGCTATCGCGTCGATGCACCACGCATTCCCGCGCTCGCGCTGTCGAATCCGGATGCCGACCAGCTCGCGCGCTGGCTCAAGCCCGGCAAACCGGTGCGCCTGCAAGTGAAATCCACTGCGCGCGAGCTGCCGCCGAGCTGGTCCGCGAACGTGATCGGCGAGATTCCAGGCAGCGAGCGCGGCAATGAGATCGTGCTGCTCGGCGCGCACCTGGATTCGTGGGACCTCGGCCAGGGCGCGATCGACGACGGCGCAGGTGTGGCGATCGTCATCGAGGCGGCGCGCATGATTGCACGGCTCGAGCGCAAGCCGGCGCGCACGGTGCGCGTCGTGTTGTTCGCCAACGAAGAGTTCGGACTGTCCGGCGCGAGAGAATATGCGCGCCTCGCCGGCGACGAGATTGCGCGGCACGTGCTTGCAATCGAAGCCGACCTCGGCGCCGGCGCAGTGTGGCGCGTGCAGTCGCAAGTGGCGCCGGAAGCGGTGCCGGCCGTCGATGCGATCCGCGAAGCGTTGAAGCCGCTGTCACTCGAAGCCGGCGGCAACGAAGCGCATGGCGGCTCCGATATCGGTCCGCTGCGTGCGCTCGGCGTGCCGATTCTCGATCTGTCGCAGGACGCGACGAGCTATTTCGACGTGCATCACACGGTGAACGACACGCTGCCGCGGATCGACGCGAAGACTCTGAACCAGGTGGTCGCCGCGTACGCCACGACCGCGTACATGGCGGCCAGCAAGAACGGCGATTTCGGCCGACTGCCGGTCGAAGAGAAGAAGGAGTAGCGGTCTACGCGGCTGCGCGCACGATCCGCAGCGCGTCGATGAGCAGCTCGGCGCGCGCGTCGGGCGCCGCTGCACCTTCGGAAAGATATCTGCGCCAGGAGCGCACGCGCGGCAGTCCTGCATACAAACCTTGCACGTGGCGCACCATCGAGCGCAATCGATGGCCTTCCGCGAGGCGCGCCTGCACATACGGCACGTAGCGCTCGACGATGTCCTCGCGCGACGGCAGCTGCCATTGCGGATCGACGACAGCACGATGTAGCAACGCAAGCAGATACGGATTCTGATACGCCTCGCGGCCGATCATCACACCGTCGAACAGCTGCAGATGCTCGAGCGCATCTTCGAGCGTGCGGATGCCGCCGTTGACGACGAACGTGAGTGCCGGGAAATCCGCGCGCAGCTGCCGCACGACGTCGTACTGCAGCGGCGGAATCTCGCGGTTCTCCTTCGGGCTCAGTCCATTCAACACTGCCTGGCGCGCGTGCACGACGAACACCGTGCAGCCGGCTTGCGCGACCGCGGCGACGAAGCGCACGAGAAAATCATAGGAGTCGGTTGCGGTATGCGGCATCGGCTCGATGCCGATGCGACACTTGACCGTCACCGGGATCTGCACCGCCGCGCGCATCGCGCCGACACATTCGGCGACCACCTGCGGCTCGCCCATCAGACACGCGCCGAAGCGTCCGCTCTGCACGCGGTCGCTCGGGCAGCCGCAGTTCAGGTTGATCTCGTCGTAGCCGAACTGCGCGCCGGTGCGCGCTGCCTGCGCCAGCTCGTCGGGATTGCTGCCGCCGAGCTGCAGCGCGACCGGATGCTCGGTCGGATGAAAGTCGAGCAGGCGCGCGGCGTCGCCGCGCACGATCGCGGCCGCTGTGATCATTTCCGTGTACAGCAGCGCCCCCGGGCTCAGCAGCCGCAGGAAGTAGCGGCAGTGCCGGTCGGTGTAATCCATCATGGGTGCAATGCAGCAACGACGGTCTAACTGATTCATAACATTAGGTTTTGAGACAACCCGCGGTCAGTGCTGTGACTGGACCGACCGGCACTGCCTACGAGGGTTCGTGATGTCGTTTGATTCGCAACGATTTTCGTAATTAGCCCATGCAGGACTCACTGTGCAAGTGGGCGCTCGATTGGGTTTGTAGCTGCGACAAAATTTGCTACACGGAATGTGTGTAGCAACGAGTCGCCACTGCACACCAAGTGGAATCCGTGCACGTGATCGAAACCCGAACCAAGTGCGAGAGCACGTCGGTGACGATCATCCATAGCACAGTGCCACGGTCAAACTCCCCTAAGCGATCGCCGAAGTTCAGCTTGAGGTCGCCGCGCTGATTGATTCCCTTCGCGTGCAGCTTCGGACCGCGCTTGCGATAGCTTCCCAGCCAAAAGTCGAATAGAAGATCTCCTGGCTGTGCTTGGTCTTCGGGATCGGGCAAGGTGCGGCGGTTCTCGAGTTCCTTCGCTGCCGACAATGCCTGCTTGTCGAACGAAGCAATCCGACGGGCGAAAGCGTCGACCCACGATTCGAAGGTCGCATCGGCAAGCGCACGGTTGATCCAGCCCTAGCGCTCCGCAGTTGCGGCATCGAAGTCCGCTGCGCTTGCGAGGATCTCCATGGCTCGTGCTCGACCGGCAAGCAACGGCAGGCGTTCGATCGCGCCACCGTCCGGGATCACTACGACACCGACTTGCGCCTGATGCCATCCTCACCGATTGCTTTCAGAACCACTTGCGCTTCAGTCGCGTTCACCTTACTGAGCGACACTGGGATCGCGCGCTCATTCAGGTTTGAGCTTCTTCCGAGCCGCGCGCACTGCCATCAGCTGCCGTATGCGATCTT
>DATEJG010000136.1:0-3674 GCA_035278165.1 Steroidobacteraceae bacterium | reverse complement strand
CAGGACCGGCGCGCCGGCAATCACGTCCTGCAACTCCGGATTCTTGCTGTCGAGAATCCGCAGTGGATTACCTTTGAGGCGTCGCAAGCTGTCCGTATCCAGTTTCGACTTGTGCGCCGTGAAGTACTCGACCAGCTTCTCGCGATAGACGCGCCGCGAGGCCGGTGTTCCCAGCGAATTCAGATGCAACTCGACACGCTGCAGGCCGAGTGCGCGCAACAGGCGCGCGCTCAGCATGATGACTTCGGCGTCGACGTCCGGGCCGGGATAGCCGAACGCTTCGACGTCGAGCTGGTAGAACTGCCGGAAGCGGCCCGCCTGCGGCCGCTCGTAGCGGAACATCGGGCCGGCGCACCACACCCGCTGGCGCTGGTTGTGCAGCAGGCCGTTGCTGATCATTGCGCGCACGATGCCCGCCGTCGCCTCCGGCCGCAGCGTCAACGAATCGCCGCCCGGATCCTCGAACGTGAACATCTCCTTCTGCACGATGTCGGTGAACTCGCCGATCGAGCGCTTGAACAGCGCGGTGCTCTCGACGATCGGCACGCGGATTTCCTGGTACGCGTACGCGGCGAACAATTCGCGCGCGACGCTCTCGAGACGGTGCCAGCCGGCGATGTCGGCCGGCAGCACGTCGTTCATTCCCCGCGGCGGCTGGATCTGTTGCTGCGTCACTCGATCGCCTCGCGCTCCGCGGTCTTCAAAGAACTCTCCGGTTTCACTGAGCCATCTGCCTCGATCAGGAATCTGGCGCCGTCCCGGCCGGCGCGCCGCGGAATGACGATCGGTCGATCGTCGACCCGCGCGGCGACCGCCGACGCCTGGCCGAGATTGACCCGCAACGGCGCCATGCCGCTGACGGTTCGCACCTGCCCGGCCGTCCCCATGTCGAACATCAGGCGCCGGCCGCCCGAATCGTAGATCTCGGTCCACGACTGCTCGCTGAACTCGAGACGCAGCCGCACTTCACCAGCGGCGGGCGTCGTCGCCGCTGCCGGCTCCACCACCGGCGGTCGAGCCACAGGTGCAGGCGCTTGCGCGACTTGCACGGGCGCAGATAGCGGCGCAACGGCCGCCGGAGCCTCGCTCGTCGTCGCGATCCCGGCGCCGTGCGTCAGCGGCCACAGCTCGTAAATCAGCCATGCAAGGCCGCCTGCGACCGCGAGGGCGAACGCAATCCACAGCGGTGCCTTCGGTACGCGGCGCCGCTCACGCGGCAGCGGCGTGACCATTGCTGCCGGAATCGGCGTCGGCACCGCCGGCGTGCCGCTGAGTGCTTCGTAGCGCTCCAGCACGTCTGCAGTCGAGAAGCCGAGCAGCGTGGCGTACTTGCGCAGGTGGCCCTTCGCGTACACCGGCGCGCCGAGCGCCGCGAAGCGATTCTCCTCCAGCGCCTCGATCAGCCACACGTCGAGATGCAGCTCCTCGGCGACCTGCTGCACCGAGTAGCCGCGGCGCTCGCGCTCGGCGCGCAGCATGCCGCCTGGTGTGCCCGGCTCGGCGCCCGCCGCGCCCGCTGCAGCACCGACCGGCTCATTCATCCCGGGTTCCGCTCGGACTCCAGCAGTTCCTTGGTCTGAGCCGCCGACGGATATTCGCTCTTCAGGCGTCGCGCATAGTGCTGCGCCTGCGCATGGTTGCCGAGCCCGCGCTCGATGCGCACACCGAGCCACAGCGTCGCCGGACTGGTGCGGCCCACTTCCAGGTAGCGCTCCAGGAACGCGCGCGCCGACATGTACTCGGTCTGGCGATACGCGAGATCGGCCATCTGGAACAGCGCCTCGCCGAACCGCGGCTTCACCGCCAGCGCCTTGCGGTAATTCTCCTCGGCGGCCTTGGTGTCGCCGGCGCTGCGCGAGCAGTTGCCGGCGTTCAGGTAAGCGACTTCCGGCGTCTTGTACAGCGCATTGCCGGCGGCCTCGAGCGCCATCTTGCGGCCGCGGTCGTACTTCTTCTGCTGGCACAGATAGACCGCGTAGTTGTTCTTGAACTCCGCGTTGTCCGGCTCGAGCGAGACGGCGCGCGCATAGTGCGACTCGGCCTTGCTCTCGTCGCCGAGCCGGTTGTACAGCATGCCGGCCACGAGGTGTGCGCGGCCGTAGCGCGGATTCTGCTCGAGCGCGCGATCGATCTTGTCTTTCGCCTCCTGCAGGTTGCCCTTGCGCAGGTGCTCGACACCGAGCTCCAGGTTGATTTCGGCGGCGCGCTGCGGCTGCGGCTTGGTCACATTGTTGGTGCTCGTGCATCCGCCGAGGACCACGAGCCCGATCGACACGATCGTCGCTGCACGCATCACGGTTGCACCGCCACTGAGATGAGCTTGGAGCCCAGGCGTACTGTCGTGCGGTCGTTGACGCGTCCGACCAGCTGGCCGCAGGCCGCGTCGATGTCGTCGCCGCGCGTGCGCCGGGTCGTCGCGATCACGCCGTTGGTATTGAGAATCTCGCGGAACCGCTCGATCGCCGCCGCGCTGGAGCGCCGGTAGCGCGTGCCGGGAAACGGATTGAACGGGATCAGGTTGACCTTCGCCGGCTGGCCCTTCAGCAGCTGCACCAGCTCGTGCGCGTGCTCGGGCTCGTCGTTGACGCCGTCGAGCATCACGTACTCGAACGTGATGCTGCGGGCGTTCTGCTTGTTCACGTACTGCCAGCAGGCGTCGAGCAGATCGGCGATCGGATGCTTGCGATTGATCGGCACCAGCTGGTCGCGCAGCCGATCGTTCGGCGCATGCAGCGAGACCGCGAGCGCGCAGTTGGTCTCGGCGGCCAGCTTCAGCATCTGCGGCACCAGCCCCGACGTGCTGACGGTGACGCGGCGCCGGGAAATGTCGAACCCGAGATCGTCCATCATGATCTCGGCGGCGGGCACGACGTTGCGATAGTTCGCGAGCGGCTCGCCCATGCCCATGAAGACCACGTTCGTGACGACCCGCTCACCGCCCGGCTGGAAGCCGAGCTCGCGATTCGCGAGCCACACCTGGCCGACGATCTCCGCGACGGTCAGGTTGCGATTGAAGCCCTGCTGCGCGGTGGAGCAGAACGTGCAGTCCATCGCGCAGCCGACCTGGCTGGAGATGCACAGCGTGCCGCGACCGGGCTCGGGGATGAACACGGTCTCGATGCCTTGAGTGCCGTCCATCGCCAGCAGCCACTTGCGGGTGCCGTCGGCGGAGACCTGCTGCGTCGTGATCGTCGGCGTGGCGACGATCGCGACTTCCTCGAGGCGCTCGCGAAAGCCTTTCGCCAGATCGGTCATCTGGTCGAAGTCGGCGACGCAGCGCTTGTACAGCCACTTCAGCAGCTGGCGCGCGCGAAACGGCTTTTCGCCCATCCCGACCACGAACGCTTCCAGCTCGGCGCGCGTCAGCCCGAGCAGGTTGGTTCTCGCATCGATGCGGGCGGTCTCGCTCATCGCAGGCGCATCTTACCCCGGGCTCAACGGGTGCGCGGGCAGAGGTCGGCCGCGGCGAAGAAGTACGCAATCTCGATCTTCGCGTTCTCGGCGCTGTCCGAGCCGTGCACCACGTTCTCTTCGATGCTGGTGGCCAGATCGGCGCGAATCGTGCCCTTGTCGGCCTTCTTCGGGTCGGTGGCGCCCATCAGCTCGCGGTTCTTCGCGACCGCGCTCTCGCCTTCCAGCACCTGAACGAGAATCGGGCCGGAGCTCATGTAGCG
>DATEJG010000135.1:0-6077 GCA_035278165.1 Steroidobacteraceae bacterium | reverse complement strand
GGCTCACTCCCAAGGTCACCTCGACAGTGTCGCTCGCCAGCTCAATCAACGGCCTCGGGAGACTCTGGCCTTCGAAACTCCCGCAGATACACTAGCCCGCAGTGTTGCGTCGACCCTTTGACCCGGCCTCAGCCTGACTCTGGGTCTTCCTGGTCTTGATATCCAGGTACAGGTTGTACAGCGCCACGAACAGCGGGAACAGGTTCGAAAGGATTCCCACCGAGTCGTTCTTGCCGAACACGAAGTACGACAGCAGCAGCACGCTGCCGAATGCGCTCATGTACCAGAACAGCCGCGGCATGGTGACCTTGCCGCGCGCCTGCGACGCTGCCAGCTGCACGAACCAGCGGCCGGCGAACATGAACACGCCGGCGTAGCCGATCAGCTTCCAGGGTGTGATCGTGACGCCGAACATCACGAGCCACACCTTGTTCATGACGCGCTCCTCGCAGTGAGTTACTTGCTGGTCTGCGTGCTGGTCTGGCCGATCGGGCGATCGGACGAGCCGCCGTTACGCAGCGCACTGTGCTTGTAGCCGTAGCCGAAGTACACCAGGAAGCCGATGACCGTCCAGCCGACGATCCGGTACCAGGTGCCGCCGGTCATGAACAGGCTGACCAGCATCAGGCCGCAGAACAGCGTGCCGCCGATGCCGACGAACCACACCCACTTCACGCGGAACGGCCGCGGCAGCTCGGGCCGCGTGACCCGCAGCACCATGATGCCGATGCAGACCGTGACGAACGCCAGCAGCGTGCCGCTGGAGACCAGCTCGCCCAGCACGTTGAGCGGCAGCAGCCCGCCCATCAGGCCGGCGCCGACGCCGGTCAGCACGGTGGAGAACACCGGCGTCTGCCATTGCGGGTGGCAGGCGCGGAAACGCGGCGGCAGCAGGCCGTCGCGCGACATGGAATAGAAGATGCGCGACTGCGCGAGCATCATGACCAGGATCACCGAGGTCAGGCCGGCGAGCGCGCCGAAGATCACCGGGATCGACAGCCAGCGCAGCTGCGCATGCGCTTCGAGCGCCGCCGCGACCGGGGCTGCGTCGTTGAGCTTGGGATACTCGAGCATGCCGGTCAGCACGCCGGACATGAGCACGTACAGGACCGTGCAGATGATCAGGCTGGCGAGAATGCCGAACGGCACGTCGCGCTGCGGGTTCTTGGCTTCCTGTGCAGCGGTCGACACGGCATCGAAGCCTATGTAGGCGAAGAAGATGATGCCGGAGGCGCGGATGACGCCGCTCCAGCCGTACTGTCCCCAGGTGCCGGTGTTCTCCGGGATGAACGGGTGCCAGTAGTCCGCGGTGACGTAGAAGGCGCCGAAGACGATGACCAGCACGACGATGGCGACCTTGATGGAAACGATGATCGCGTTGGCCAGCGACGACTGGCGGATGCCGAGCACCAGGATGACGGTGACGATCGTGACGATGACTACGGCGGGCAGATTCAGCATTGCGCCGGTCGCGAAGAAACCGCGCTCCAGGGTGTAGTCGATCGGTGCGCTGCTGAGCGCCGGCGGGATGAAGTTGATGCCGAGCGCGTCCAGGAATTTCACGAGGTAGCGCGACCAGCCGACCGAGACGGTCGAGGCGGCGAACAGATACTCGAGCACCAGGTTCCAGCCGATGAACCAGGCGACGCCCTCGCCGAGGGTCGCGTACGAGTAGGCGTAAGCGCTGCCGGAGACCGGAATCATCGAGGCGAATTCGGCGTAGCACAGGCCGGCGAACACGCAGCCGATGCCGGCGATGATGAACGACAGCACGATGGCGGGGCCGGCGTGCTGCGCGGCCGCCAGGCCGGTGAGCACGAAGATGCCGGTGCCGATGATGCCGCCGATGCCGATTGCGGTGAGCGCTGTCGGCCCCAGCGTGCGACGCAGCTCGCCCTTTGCGCTCTCGGCCTCCAGATCTTTGACGGATTTGACCGCGAGCAGGTTTCTCAGCATGTTCGTTCAGGCTCCAGAGTTGCCGCGAGGTGCTGCGTTGCGCGGCACTCTAGCGGAGCACTCGTGCAACCTCAATCTCGCGTTGCCGGCTCGCGCAGGTCCGGCGGCACGTGCGGCGCCAGCAGCTCCAGGAGCGGTGCGTAGACCTTGGGCGTGCCGGCAACGATGTCGCCGCTGAGCTTGTACTCGCTGCCGTTCAGGCGGCCCACCATGCCGCCGGCTTCGGTGCTCAGCAGCATTCCGGCCGCCGTGTCCCACGGCGAAAGCCCGAGCTCCCAGAACGCGTCGAGCCGGCCGGCCGCGACATAAGCCAGATCGAGCGCGGCGGCGCCGGGGCGGCGGATGCCGGCCGTCGCCTGCATGACCGCCTTGAGCATGGCCATGTAGGCGTCGAGCCAGTGCAGGTTCGCGCGATAGGGAAAGCCCGTACCGATCAGCGCGCGGTCGAGGCCGATGTGCGGGCTGACGCGGATGCGCTTGCCGTCGAGCTGCGCGCCTTCGCCGCGCGAGGCCGTGAACAGCTCCTGGCGCATCGGGTCGTAGACGACGGCGTGCTCCATGCGACCGCGGCGCTGGACGCCGATCGACACCGCGAACTGGGGATAGCCGTGCAGGAAATTCGTGGTGCCGTCGAGCGGATCGATGATCCACACGAACTCGTTGTCCTCGCCGCTCTGGCCGCTTTCCTCGGCGAGGAACGCGTGCTGCGGATAATGGCGGCGCACGGTCTCGATGATGTCGCGCTCCGCCGCCGTGTCGATCTCGCTGACGAAGTCGTTCTGGCCCTTGGCGCGCACGTCGAGCCGGTGCAGCCGGTTCAGGCCGCGGATGATGATCTCCCCGGCGCGGCGCGCGGCGCGAACGGCAATGTTCAATAGAGGTTGCATGCGGGGCGTAGAATAGCAGCTCAACGCCATGACCATCCGCATCGTCCTCGTCGACCCGAACCATCCCGGCAACATCGGCGCCGTCGCGCGCGCGATGAAGAACATGGGGCTGCACGAGCTGCACCTCGTGCGTCCGAAGTTCTTTCCGAATACCGACGCCACCGCGCGGGCCTCCGGCGCGGACGACGTGTTGGAAGCTGCGCGCGTGCACGAAGACTTCGCCGATGCGATCGCCGATTGCGGACTGGTGGTCGGCACCAGCGCGCGCCAGCGTCACCTGCCGTTCGAGCTGGTCGAGCCGCGCGAGTGCGCGCCGCGCATCGTGCAAGCCGGCCAATCCGGCGCAGCCGCGATCGTTTTCGGCTCGGAGCGCATCGGGCTCACCAACGTGGAGCTGGCGCGCTGCAATCTGCTCGCGACGATTCCGACCGCGCCGGACTACAGCTCGCTCAATCTCGCGATGGCGGTGCAGGTGTTCGCCTACGAGCTGTGGCTGGCAGCACGTCCGGGCGCACCGGCCAGTGCGCCGCTCGAAGTGCCGCTGGCGAGCGCCGCGGAAATGACGCGCCTGTACGAGCACTTCGAGCAGGTGCTGGAATACATCGACTTCCGCGATCGCACCGGCGGCGGCCACCTGATGGCGCGCATCCGCCGCTTGTTCAATCGAGCCGTGCTCGATCAGAACGAAGTGAACATCCTGCGGGGCGTGCTGACCGCGGTTCAGCAAAGGCGGCGCAGCGCTGGAAGAAAGCACAGTAGCCAAGTGACGGAGTGACAGAGTCACTGTGCCGTTCCGTGACTCTGCCCATAAATTTTCTTATTCTGCCCAGCAGTGAACGCCACTCCCGCCATCTACCTCGACTACGCGGCCTCGACGCCGGTCGATCCCCGCGTTGCCGATGCAATGATCGAATGTCTGCGCCCGGGCGGTGCGCAGGGTAATCCTTCGTCGGCAGGTCACGAGTACGGCCGGCGTGCACGCGGTCTGGTCGAGAAGGCACGCGCGCAAGTTGCCGCGGCGATCGGTGCGACAGCGCCGTGCATCGTCTGGACGTCCGGCGCGACGGAGTCCGACAACCTGGCAATTTTCGGCGTTGCGCGTTTCAACGCAGATCGCGGCCGCCATCTCATCTCGTCCAGAACCGAGCACAAGGCAGTGCTGGATCCGCTCAAGCAGCTGGAGAAGGAAGGGTTCGAGGTGACGTGGCTGAAGCCGGGCGCAGACGGCATCGTGCGCCCGGAGCAGGTGCAGGCTGCACTACGTCCCGATACGCAGCTGGTCTCGCTGATGCACGTCAACAACGAGATCGGCGTGATCCAGGACATTGCGGCAGTCGGCGCGATCTGTCGCGAGCGCGGTGTCGCGTTCCACGTCGACGCCGCGCAGAGCTTCGGCAAGGTGCCGCTGAACGTCGAAGCGATGAACGTCGACTTGCTCTCGCTCACCGCGCACAAGATCTATGGACCGAAGGGCATCGGCGCGCTGTACGTGCGTCGCAAGCCGCCGCTCGCGCTGAAGCCGCTGATCTATGGCGGCGGCCAGGAGCACGGAATGCGCTCGGGCACGCTGGCGACGCACCAGATCGTCGGCATGGGCCTCGCGTTCGAGCTCGCCGCGCGCGAGCGCGAAGAGGACGCGGCAAGAATCGGCGCGCTGCGCGACAAGCTGTGGGACGGCATCTCGAGCATCGGCGGCGTCGAGCTCAACGGACATCCGCAGGAGCGCGTCGCAGTGTTGCTGAACGTCAGCTTCCATGGTGTCGAGGGCGAAAGTCTGCAGTTCGCGCTGCGTGAGCTCGCCGTGTCCGCCGGCTCGGCATGTTCGTCGGCCTCGGAAGAGGCGTCTTATGTGTTGCGTGCCCTGGGTCACAGCGACCAGCTCGCGCAGAGCTCGCTGCGCTTCAGCCTCGGCCGGTTCACGACGCCGGAGCAGATCGAGACGGCGATCGCCGCAGTGAAGCGCGAAGTCGCGCGGCTGCGCTCGTTTTCGCCGCAGGCGGCAAGCTCGGCGGCCAAGCAGTGAGCGAAGCTCCCTACAATTCCGTAGTGATCGAGCACTTCGCGCGCCCGCGCAACGCTGGCCGCCTGCCGCCGGCTGCGGATGTCATCGCGGGGACCGCCGGCGATCCGGAGCAGGGCGTGCGCTTCGACCTCACCGCCCGCGTGCTCGCGGATCGCATCGTTGCCGTGCGCTTCGAGGCTTACGGATGTCCGCACTGCATCGCCGCCGGCTCGCTGCTGAGCGAGCGTCTCGAAGGCGCGACGCAGGAGCAGCTGCGCGGCTGGAGCTGGCGAGAGGCCGCCGAGGAACTGGAGGTTCCTGCCGAGAAGCGCGGCCGCCTGCTGATCCTGGAAGACGCCGTCCGTGCGCTCGCGGCGGCGTGGCAGCGCCGCAGCGAAGGAAAATCGTGATCCATGGCCGGAATGCGACGTACGCAGCAATTCGCGGTCCTCATTCGATCGTACAATTGGGCCGCGTCATGGATTCATGCACGATTCGCATGAGCCCGCCCGCACCCGGGCCTTGACTCGCCGGGCGCGCGCCGCAACCTAGGATGCAGTCACCAGTGCCCGTCACTAGTCGCTTCCAGCCATGTCCATCTCACTGACTTCCGCCGCTGCCGACCGCGTTCGCTCCTTCCTGGGCCGCCGGGGCCACGGTGTCGGGCTGCGCCTCGCGGTCAAGAACACCGGCTGCTCCGGCTTCGCCTACGTCGTGAACTACGCCGACGAGATCGGCGCGGAAGACGTCGTGTTCGAGGATCGCGGCGTCAAGGTGATCGTCGACCGCGCCAGCCTCGGCTACATCGACGGCACCGAGATCGACTTCGTCAAGCAGGGCCTCAACGAAGCCTTCCGCTTCCGCAACCCGAACGTGAAGGGCGAATGCGGCTGCGGCGAGAGCTTCACCGTCTGAGCCTCTAAGCTCCCGCCGCCACTCGCATTTCTTGCTGCTGGCGGGTCCCGCCGGTAGACTGCGCCGCACATTGCCGGCCGACCCCGGGCGGCGTTCCTAATTCATTGATTTCAATAGAGATCGAGGACGGAGATTCATGGCGCTCGAACGCACCCTTTCGATTGTGAAGCCCGATGGTGTCCAGAAGAACGTGATCGGCAACGTCTACGGCCGCTTCGAGCAGGCCGGTCTGCGCATCATCGCGGCGCGCATGATGCAGCTGACCCAGTCGCAGGCCGAAGGCTTTTACGCCGTGCATCGCGAGCGCCCGTTCTTCA
>DATEJG010000134.1:0-5863 GCA_035278165.1 Steroidobacteraceae bacterium | reverse complement strand
CCAGGCCAATGACCCTATCGGGCTCACCCTTACCGTGTAGCGCCCAAATCTGCGCCTGCTCGCTCTCCGACAGCCACTGCCACACCATCGCGCACCTCCTCTTTACAGCGCATGGTGTTGCATCAACCTATTGAGTTCACCGAAGCCTGACCCACAGTCGTGGGCAAGGCTTCAGCCTTGCTCCGTCAGGCCGAGCCCAACACGACTTCGACGGGCCGGTGCGCGCCGACTTCGGCGCACAGCTGCTCTGGATGGCGCAGGCGCCAGATCGCGAGATCCGCTCGCATCCCCGCTCGTAACATGCCGCGATCGCCGCTCAGGCCGAGCGCGCGCGCGGCGTTGACCGTCACGCCACGCAGCACCTCCGTCGCCGTCATCCGGAACAGCACGCACGCCATGTTCATCGCGAGCAGGAGTGAGGCGATCGGTGACGTCCCGGGGTTGCAGTCGGTCGAGACTGCTATCGGTATGCCGAGCGAGCGCAACTGCTCGAGCGGCGGCAGCTGCGTCTCGCGCAGGAAATAGAACGCTCCGGGCAGCAGGCCCGCGACCACGCCAGCCTGCGCCATGAGCTGCAGCGACGCAGGCGACGTGTACTCCAGATGATCGGCGGAGAGCGCGCCATACCGTGCCGCGATCTCGCCGCCAGCGCCGTCGCTGAGCTGATCGGCATGTAGCCGCAGAGCCAGTCCGAGACTGCGTGCACGCTCGAACACCCGCTCGGTCTGTTCGCGCGTGAAGGCGATCCGCTCGCAGAAGACATCCGCCGCCTCGGCGAGCTGCTGCTCGGCGACGGCAGGGAGCATGTCGTCGCACACGTGGCGTACGTAGTCGTCCTGGCGGTTCGCGAACTCCGGCGGCAGCGCGTGCGCGCCGAGGAACGTCTTCACGACGTCGATGCCGAGCTGCTCGCCGAGGCGTCGTGCGACGCGCAGCATCTTGAGCTCGTTGTTCAGATCGAGGCCATAGCCGGATTTCACTTCCAGTGTGGTCACGCCTTCGCTCGCCAGCGCCCGGGCACGCGGCAGCGATTGAGCGAGCAGCTGGTCTTCATCGGCGGCGCGCGTGGCGCGCATCGTCGAGACGATGCCGCCGCCGGCTTGCGCGATGTCTGCGTAGGTGGCGCCGCGCAAGCGTGCTGCGAATTCGTTGCTGCGATCGCCCGCGTACACCAGGTGTGTGTGGCACTCGATCAAACCGGGTGTGATCCACAGGCCGTGCGCGTCCGTTGCGACCTCCGCCGACCACGAGAGCGATTCGAGCTGTGCGGCCGTGCCGATCCACGCGATGCGCCCGCCGCGGATCGCGAGCACGGCGTCCGGGATGTGGCCGATCCCACCGGTCTCGTCCATCGTGGCGAGATCGGCGCCGACCCAGACGCGGTCCCAATGAAGATTGGCGCTGTTTGAATGCATCGGGCTCATCACTTCATCACTCTGTCTTTATACTCTCCCCATGTCGCTGCAATCACGCTACCGCTTCAGCGCCGCCTGGCTGCCCGGCGGCTGGCGGCGCAACGTCGTGATCTCGGTCGACCCGGCGGGCGACATCGTCGACGTGGCGCCCGACGACGTGGTCACCACCGCGCGGCTGATCAGCGGCGTGGCGATCCCGGGCATGCCGAATGTACACAGTCACGCTTTCCAGCGCTCGATGGCCGGGCTCGCCGAGCGCCGTAGCGCGCACGCCGACCAGGGCGACAGCTTCTGGACCTGGCGCGAGACGATGTACGAGCACGCCAGCCGCATGTCGCCCGAGTGTCTCAACGCAGTCGCGGCGCAGTGCTATGCGGACATGCTCAAGGCCGGCTATACGGCCGTGTGCGAGTTTCACTACCTGCACAATCAGCCCGACGGCACGCCGTATGCCGATCGCGGCGTGATGTGCCAGGCGCTGATCGATGCCGCCAGCACTGCGGGCATCGGCCTCACGCTGTTGCCGACCCTGTATCAGACGTCCGACTTCGGCGGCGCCCCGCCGACGCCGCGGCAGCGGCAGTTCGTGCTGCCGACGGACCAGTATCTGGACCTGGTGGACGAGCTCACACGCGCGCAGTCGCCGCAGGTCGAGATCGGGATTGCTTTGCATAGTCTGCGTGCGGTGCCTGCCGACGCGCTGCGGACGGTGCTCACCTCGTTGCCCGCGAACAAGGTGGTACACATCCACATCGCCGAACAAGAGCGCGAGGTTGCAGCTGCTCAGGCGCAGCTGCATGCACGCCCGATCGAGTGGTTGCTGGAGCACGCACGCGTCGATCGGCGCTGGTGCCTGGTGCATGCCACGCACGCGACTCATGCAGAGCTCAAAGCGGTCGCCGCAACCGACGCTGTCATCGCGTTGTGCCCGACAACGGAGGCAAATCTCGGCGATGGCATCTTCCCGCTGCAGGCGTGGCTCGCCGCCGGCGGCGCTTTCGCGATCGGCTCGGACAGCCACATATCGCTGTCGCCGGTCGAGGAGCTGCGCTGGCTCGAGTACGAGTCGCGCCTGATTACCAGGCACCGCAACGTCGTCGCCACTGCGGACGAACCTTCGAGCGGCGCATTGCTGTGGCGCCGTGCCTGCAACGCCGGCACACGCGCAACAGGGCGCAATATCGGCGCGCTCGAAGCCGGACGCCGCGCCGACATCGTCGTGATCGACAGCAGCACGCCATTGTTCGCCGGTCGCAGCGACGATGACCTGCTCGACACATTCATATTTGCCGGCGGCGGCCAGGAGGTGCGCGACGTCATGGTCGCGGGCCGCTGGCTCGTGCAGGAAGGCCGGCATTTCGCCGAGACCGCGATCGCCGCCGGCTACAAGCGCGCAATGGCGAGCATCTTGCGGTAGGTTGGACTTCAGTCTTCTGTTCTCAGAGTGAAACCGCCATGAACGCCCGAACAATGCCCCCGGAAGATCGCAGCCACGGCGCACGCACCGTACGCGCGCCGCGCGGCACGCAGCGCACCGCCAGGAGCTGGCTGACCGAGGCGCCGCTGCGCATGCTGATGAACAACCTCGACCACGAGGTGGCGGAGAACCCGGACGAGTTGGTCGTGTACGGCGGCATCGGTCGCGCGGCGCGCAACTGGGAATGCTTCGATCGCATCGTCGAGACGCTGCGCGCGCTCAACGCGGACGAGACGCTGCTGATCCAGTCCGGCAAGCCCGTCGGCGTGTTCCGCACCCACGAGGACGCGCCGCGCGTGCTGCTCGCCAATTCGAACCTGGTGCCGAAGTGGTCGACGTGGGAGCACTTCAACGAGCTCGACCGCCGCGGCCTGATGATGTTCGGCCAGATGACCGCCGGCTCGTGGATCTACATCGGCAGCCAGGGCATCGTGCAGGGCACGCACGAGACGTTCGTCGAGATGGGCCGGCGTCACTTCGGCGGCGATCTGCAGGGCAAGTGGATTCTCACCGCGGGCCTCGGCGGCATGGGCGGCGCGCAGCCGCTGGCCGCGACGATGGCCGGCGCCAGCATCCTGTGCATCGAATGTCAGCAGAGCCGCATTCAGAAGCGGCTCGACACCCGCTATCTCGATGCGCAGGCGCCGTCGCTCGATGCGGCGCTGAAGATGCTCGCGGATGCGAAAGCCGCCGGCCGCGCGATCTCGGTCGGCGTGCTCGGCAACGCCGCGGAGATCGTTCCGGACATGGTCAGGCGCGGGATCCGGCCGGATGCCGTGACCGATCAGACTTCGGCGCACGACCTCGTCAACGGGTATCTGCCCATCGGCTGGACGGTCGAGAAGTGGCTGGAGATGCGTACGCGCGATCCCGCGGCAGTGACCGCTGCGGCACAGAAGTCGGCCGCGGTGCACGTGAAGGCGATGCTCGACTATCACGCGATGGGCGTGCCGACGTTCGACTACGGCAACAACATCCGCCAGGTCGCGTTCGATGAAGGCGTGAAGAACGCGTTCGCATTCCCAGGTTTCGTGCCGGCGTACATCCGGCCGCTGTTCTGTCGCGGCGTCGGCCCGTTCCGCTGGGTCGCGCTGTCGGGCGATCCCGAGGATATCTATCGCACCGACGCCAAGGTGAAGGAGCTGATCCCCGACGATCCGCACCTGCACCGCTGGCTCGACATGGCGCGCGAGCGCATCAGCTTCCAGGGATTGCCGGCGCGCATCTGCTGGGTCGGGCTCGGGCAGCGGCATCGCCTCGGCCTCGCCTTCAACGAGATGGTCGCCGCGGGCGAGCTCAAGGCGCCGATCGTGATCGGCCGCGATCATCTCGATTCCGGCTCGGTCGCGAGCCCGAACCGCGAGACCGAGGGCATGAAGGACGGCTCGGATGCGGTTTCCGACTGGCCGCTGCTGAACGCGCTGTTGAACACCGCGGGCGGCGCGACGTGGGTTTCGATTCATCACGGCGGCGGCGTCGGCATGGGCTATTCGCAGCATGCCGGCGTGGTCATCGTGTGCGACGGCACGCCGGCGGCGGCGCGGCGCATCGAGCGCGTGCTGTGGAACGATCCGGGCATCGGCGTCGCGCGTCATGCCGACGCGGGGTACCAGGAAGCGATCGACTGCGCGCGCGAGAACGGGCTGAATCTGCCCATGCTATGAACGTCTACGAGTTCCATCGCGGCACGGCGCCGCTGCTGATCAGCATCCCGCACTCGGGAACCGAAGTGCCGGAGGAGCTGGCTCATCGCTTCACGGTCGTGGGCCGCGGCCTGCCGGATACCGACTGGCACGTGCATCTGCTGTACGACTTCGCGCGCGAGCTCGGCGCTTCGATCATCAAGGCGAACTACTCGCGCTACGTAGTGGATCTCAACCGCGCGCCGGACTCGGCGCCGCTGTACGCCGGGAATCCGACTTCGCCGGTCTGCCCGACCGAGACGTTCGGCGGGTCGTTCATCTACATGGCCGGGCACGAGCCGGACGAGCGCGAGATTGCTGCGCGCATCGAGCGGTACTGGCGGCCGTATCACGCGCGCATCGCGTCGGAGCTCGAGGCGATGCATGCCGCGCACGGCATTGCGCGCTTGTGGGACGCGCACTCGATCGCGAGCGAGATTCCGAACCTGTTCGCGGGCGTGCTGCCGGAGTTCAACTTCGGCACGCGCGACGGCGCGAGTTGTCCGCGCACGGTCGCTGATGCGCTGCTGGCGCTCGTCAAGCTCGATGGAGAATTCGGCGCGGTGCTCGACGGTCGATTCAAAGGCGGCTACATCACGCATCACTACGGCAAACCGGCGCAGCGCGTGCACGCGGTACAGCTCGAACTTGCGCGTCGCGCTTACATGGACGAGGGCGCAGTGCAGATTTGGGAGCCGCAACACGCGCAGCGAGCGCAGGCTTTGATCTCGCGGCTGCTCGGCAAGTACCTGCAGCTCGACTGACCTGTGGCTTGGTCCGTTCAGAAGTCGTTGATTTAAAAAATAAAAATCACCGAGTTGCGTGGCTCTGCCGCACAGGGACCTCGCGCCCTCGTCCGCGCGTTGCTGAGGCAGGCCCACTTCGGCCGATTGCCCGCAGGAGGCACCTCATGTGCCTGGCAGATGTATTCGGAACGCACGAGGTCATCACCGCGGCAGCGACCGCCGAGGTCCCGGAGCACCAGCCGGCAATCTGCGGCACAGTTACTCTGCACTGTGTCGACGGCGACGAGACGTTGCGCCTGACGATGCCGATGCTCGACGCGCTCCTGCTGCTCAACTCCCTGCGCGCGATCGAAGACGAGTTCGACCTGCACAGCTGGGCTGAGCAGATCGGCTGCAGCGCCCTCGCGATGGAAGCCGTCGCCGCCGAGCTCGCCCAGTTCTCCGAAGAACTGTCCCGCCCCAGCACTTCCTTGAATTGATCGGTGCCGGGAGAGAAAAGCGGGGGAAACTGAGCAGCGCAACATATGCTGCGCTGCTCAGTTT
>DATEJG010000133.1:0-33912 GCA_035278165.1 Steroidobacteraceae bacterium | reverse complement strand
CGGGCATTGCGGGACGGTGACGTCCTGCCGGCGGAGACCGAACTGGCGCAGCAATTCCGCGTGCATCGCTCGACCGTGCGCGAAGCGCTGCGGCGGTTGGAGAGCGCGGGACTCGTGTCGCGCCCGCCGGGCGCGAAGCGCATGGTGGTGAGCCGGCCGCACGCGGCGAAGGTTGCCTCCGGCATGCGTCACGCGCTGGTGCTGCACGACGTGACGTTCGTGGACGTGTGGGAAGGGATGATGGTGATCGAGCCGGAAGTGGCTGCGTTGGCCGCAACGCGGCGCACGCAGGACGATCTCGACGAGCTGACGCAGGTCGCGGAAGCGTTTCGTGCCTGTCCGCAGGACGATCCGCGCGCCGTCGACCTGGTGGCGGATTTCTTCGAGGTCATGGGCGCGGCCTCGCGCAATCAGGTGCTGGTGCTGGCGAAGCAGTCGCTCACGGACGCGCTCGCGCCGTCACTGGCTCGGGTGATCGACACGGTGCCGCAGGCGAGACAACGCATCGCGGACGCGCAGCGGCGGATTCTGGCCGCGGTGCGCGACAAGAACCCGGACGAGGCGCGCAAATGGATGTCGAAGCACGTCCGCGATTTTCAGCGCGGGTACGAGCTGGCGGGAATTCCGCCGGAGACGCCGATTACGGTGTGAGGGAAGAGTCAGGCTTCAGCCTGACCTACACCAGCTCGATTGCCACCGCAGTGGCTTCGCCGCCGCCGATGCACAGCGAGGCGATGCCGCGCTTGCCGCCGGTGCGCTTCAACGCATGCACCAGCGTCGTCAGGATGCGAGCGCCGGTGGCGCCGATCGGATGGCCGAGCGCGCAAGCACCGCCGTTGACGTTGACGCGCGCCGGGTCGAGCTCGAGATCGTGGATCGCGGCCATTGCCACGCAGGCAAAGGCTTCGTTGACCTCGTAGAGGTCGACCTGGTTCGCGTTCCAGCCGGTCTTCGCCAGCACCGCCTGCATCGCGCCGACGGGCGCAGTCGTGAACCATTCGGGCGCCTGCGCGTAGCTCGCGTGCGCAACGATGCGCGCCAGCGGCTTCAGCTTCTGCGCATTCGCCGCGCTCACGACGACCAGCGCCGCTGCGCCGTCCGAAATCGAGGACGAGCTCGCTGCCGTGACCGTGCCGTCCTTGTTGAAGGCGGGCTTGAGATTCGGGATCTTCGCGATGTCGCAGGTGAACGGCGTTTCGTCCTTGGCGACGACGCGCTCGCCCTTGCGATCCTGCACCGTGACCGCCGCGACCTCGGCGTCGAAGTAGCCTTTCTCGACTGCAACCAGCGCGCGTCGCACGCTCTCGGCCGCGTATTCGTCCTGCTGGCCGCGCGTGAAGCCGTACTTCTTCGCGGTGGCGTCGGCGAAATAGCCCATCATGTTGCCGTCGAACGGGCTCTGCAGACCGTCGAAGAACATGTGATCGATGAGTTGCGCGTGGCCCATGCGCAGGCCGGCGCGCGCCTTCGGCAGCAGGTACGGAGCATTCGTCATCGATTCGATGCCGCCGGCAAGCACGATCTGCGCAGAGCCCGCGCGAATCTGCTCCGCCGCCAGCATCACGGCTTTCAGGCCCGAGCCGCACATCTTGTTCACGGTGGTTGCCGGCACCTTCTGCGGCACGCCGGCCGCGAGCGCCGCCTGCCGTCCGGGAGCCTGGCCGATGCCGGCCATCAGCACGCAGCCGAAGATCGTCTCATCGATCTGCGCAGCATCGATGCCGCTGTCTTTGATCGCAGCCTGCGCCGCCGCTGCGCCGAGCTGCGGTGCGCTGAGCGCGCTCAGTGCGCCCTGGAAGGAGCCGATGGGTGTGCGACGTGCTGCAACGATATAGGTGTCTTCGCTCATGGCGTGATCCTACAGGGGGTCAAGCGGAGGGACCAAGTCATTGTTGCGGCCGGCAGCGGCAATTCAACTGCGCACCTGCGGCGATTCTTACGACCGCCGCGCGTCCTGCAGGGCTGCGACGCCATCCGTTTCCGACAGATCCGGCTCGTCGAGCGCAGTGAGGATCCGCGCTCGCGCCAAGTCGCGCGTCTGCATCACTGCCGCGCTGGCTTCGAGATCATGCAGCGGGCCGAGCGGCGGCAGCACCTGGATGTGGATGCGTCCGGGCCGCGGCAGAACCCGGCCGCTCGGCAGGATGTGGCGCGTGCCGCGGATCGCGAGCGGCACGATCGGCAGCTCCGCGCGCGCGGCGATCGCGAACGCGCCGGTGTGAAACTTGCCGAGCCCGGGCTGCTCGAGGAACGTGCCTTCGGGAAAGAACGCCAGCGCCTGGCCGGCGTCGGCGGCCTTGATCAGGCGGCGCGCGTCCATGCCGCCGGCGTGGCGATTGAAGCGATCGACGAACTCCGAGCCGATCCGCCGCAGCACGAAGCCTGCCAGCGGCACGCGCGACACTTCCTTCTTGATGACGAACGAGAAGCGCGCGGGCAGCGCTGCTTTCAGCACGACGCCATCCAGGTAGCTGGCATGGTTGGCGACGACCACGCAGGGCCCGGCCGGGAGCTGTGCGGCATCGAGCACCTGCACGCGAATGCCGGCCAGTCGGAAGAACGCCTGCGCCGCGAAGTGCGCCACCTGGCGGCGGGCCGTGATGCCCAGCGGGAACAGCACGAGAAAGAATACGAGCAGGCCGCAAACCAGGAAGGCCGCCAGGGCGTACAGACCGTAGGCGACCTCCAGCAGGCCGAGGAGCGCGCGCTTGAGGGATGAAATCATTGGATCGGATGCGTCGGGTGCTTGTGAGGCCCAAACAGGGTGCCAGTTTCTGTGAACTGCTTCTCTTTATGTCAACCCTCCGGGGGTTCTGTGATAACTGTCACGCCCCATCCAGACCCCCCTTTGCATACTCCAGTCACCGCAAAAACGGGGTCGGCGCGGGTCGGTCCTGGCGTTTAGCTTCAACGTGATGAGCACCGTTACCAAAGCATCAGTTTACTCGAGGAGCGGCGATGACACGCCGGAGACGCCGTCGCTGGCGTCGATCGACCGGTTCCTCGACGCCGTCTGGATGGAGCGCGGCCTGTCGCCGAACACGCTCTCGGCCTACCGTGCCGACCTGACGGCGCTCGACCGCTGGCTGCAGGGCCGCGGCGGCTCGAGCCTCACTGCCAAGCGCGCCGACGTGCTGGCCTTCATCGCGTACCGTGTCGAGGCGGGCGCGCGGCCGCGCTCCACGGCGCGCCAGCTGTCCAGCTTCCGCCGCTATTACCGCTACCTGATCCGCGAGGGCGCGATCAAGGAAGATCCGACCGCGCAGATCGCGATGCCGAAGATCGGCCGCTCGCTGCCGAAGTCGCTGACCGAAGAGGAAGTCGAAGCGCTGCTCGCGGCGCCGGAGATCGACGATCCGCTCGGCAATCGCGACCGCTCAATGCTCGAAGTGCTCTACGCAACCGGGCTGCGCGTCTCCGAGCTGGTCAATCTCAAGTCCAGCCAGGTCAACATGAACCAGGGCGTGCTGCGCATCGTCGGCAAGGGCGATCGCGAGCGCCTGATTCCGCTCGGCGAAGAAGCAGTCGGCTGGCTGCAGAAGTTCATGAGCGGGCCGCGGCTCGAGATCCTGCTCGAGCGCCAGACCGAGTACCTGTTCCCGACGCGGCGCGGCGACCGCATGACGCGCCAGGCGTTCTGGCACATCATCAAGCGCTACGCGCAGAAGGCGGGTGTGCAGAAGGCGCTGTCGCCGCACACGTTGCGTCATGCGTTTGCCACGCACTTGCTGAATCATGGCGCGGACCTGCGCGTGGTGCAGATGCTGCTCGGGCACAGCGACCTTTCCACGACGCAGATTTATACGCACGTCGCGCGCGAGCGCATGAAAGAGCTGCACGCGCAGCACCATCCCCGCGGCTGAGCCCGCCGGCGCGGCTGCCGGCGGCCGGGCTCTGCTAAACTTCTGAACCGTTCCTGCGCCGCGGCGTCGAACCCGGCGAGACACGCGCTCAACGAGTCGGAAGTACCTGTCATGAAAAATTCCTGGTGTCGCCTGCTGGCGGGTGTGCTTGCCGCCGTCGTCTGCGGGTCCGTGCTGGCGGCCGAGCCGGCCGGCAAGCAACCCGATCCGCGCGCTGCCATCGCCAAGAAATTCCCGGACGTGAAGGTCGAAGACGTGAAGCTTTCGCCGATCCCGGGCGTGTACCAGGTGCCGCTGGGTGCGGACGTGGCCTACGTCAGCTCCGACGGCCGCTACATCATTGCCGGCGATCTCTACGAGATCGACACGCGCACCAACATCACGGAGCAGGGGCGTGCCGCGGCCCGTGCGAAGCTGCTCGGCAAGCTCGACGAGCGCGACATGATCGTGTTCTCGCCGAAGGACGTGAAGTACACGATCACCGTGTTCACCGACGTCGAATGCGGCTACTGCCGCAAGCTCCACAGCCAGATCGATCAGCTGACCAAGCTCGGGGTGCGCGTGCGCTACGCCGCGTATCCGCGCGCCGGCCCGAATACCGACGACTGGCACAAGATGGAGCAGGTGTGGTGCGCGAAGGACCGCCAGGCCGCGATCACGCAGGCGAAGCTCGGCCAGCAGGTGAAGGCGGACAACTGCGGCACGACGCCGATCGGCAAGCAGTTCCAGCTCGGCGAAGACCTGGGCGTGCGCGGCACGCCGGCGATCTTCACGCGCACCGGCGACTACATCGGCGGCTATCTGCCGCCCGCGGACCTCGTCAAGGCAGTGGAAGAGTCCGAGGCGAAGGAAAAGAAGGGCTCGTAGCCCGTGGGTCAGGCTTCAGCCTGACTGCTGATCACTTCTCCAGCAGCCTGGCCTTGTCCGGCTTGCCTTCCCATTCCTTCGCATCGGGCGGCGCAGCCTTCTTCTCGGTGATCACCGGCCAGGACTTGGCCAGCTCGGCGTTGATCTGACGGAACTGCTCCTGGCCCGCGGGCAGCTCCTCTTCCGAGAAGATCGCCTCCACCGGGCACTCCGGCTCGCACAGCGTGCAGTCGATGCACTCGTCCGGATCGATCACCAGGAAATTCGGGCCTTCGTGGAAGCAGTCGACCGGACAGACCTCGACGCAGTCGGTGTATTTGCACTTGATGCAGCTTTCAGTGACTACGAAGGTCATCGGCGGCTCCGGAACGGGGCGTGCATTGTGCCATCAGCCATCCGTGGTCACCAGTTTCCCGTCCTGCCAGTCGATCGTGCGGAAATGCAGCCGCTCGACGCCGTCGCGGCGGTCCTGCAGATAGCGGCGCAGCGCGAACTCGACGCTCAGGAACGCCACTTCCGGCCAGGGAATTTCCTGCTCGGCGTACAGCTGCGTTTCCAGGCTCTCGGGTCCGACGCCGAAGTCGGGCCGGTCCGGCTGCAGCCGGGCGCGAAACATGATGTGCACCTGGTGTGCGCGCAGCACGCTCACGATCGCCAGCAGCGAGCCGATCTGCACGTGCGCCAGCGCTTCTTCCATCGCTTCGCGCGCCGCTCCCTGCTGCACCGACTCGCCGTTCTCCATGAAGCCCGCCGGGATCGTCCAGAAGCCGTGCCGCGGCTCGATCGCCCGCTTGCACATCAGGATGCGGCCGTCCACCTCGATGACGCAGCCGGCGATGATCCGCGGGTTGTCGTAGTGGATCGTGCCGCACGCCGTGCAGACGTAACGCGGCAGGTGGTCGCCTTCGGGAATCTTCGATTCGACCTGCTGGCCGCAGGCGGAGCAGAACTTCATTGCGGGCGTGAGCTCGTGAGTGGCGGTCGCACGCAAGCTTAAACGTTTGCGGGCCAGGCTTCAGCCCGACCAGACCCCTCAGCGCGCGTGCGGCTGGGCTGTCTCCGCGCCCGCGTCCGTATGTTCGCGCTCCGGAGCAGTCCGCCGCGACTTCTGGTGCGGCAGCGACTCGAGGACCTTCATCACTTCTGCCGCGGTCCGTTGCCAGGTGAAGCGCTCCGCGCGCTCGCGCCCTGCCTGCCGGAGCGCAGCGCGCAGCAGCTGATCGTCGAGGATGCGGCCGATGCCGGCTGCGATGTCTTCGACCGACTCGGGATCGACCAGCACCGCAGCGCCTTGCGCCAGCTCGCGCGTTCCATAGCGGTTCGCGGTGAGCGTGGGACAACCGCAGGCCATCGCTTCCATCACGGGCATGCCCACCGACTCGTACAACGAAGGCAGCAGCAGGCCGTCCGCGAGCCGGTAGACGGCGGGCAGGTCGGCGTTGTCGAGCCAGCCCATCCAGTGAACCCACTCGGCGATGTTCTGCCGCTGCGGCTCGAGCAGCTCGCGCGCGGAGAGGAAACGGTTGCTGCCGCCCGCGATCACCAGCGGCACGCCGCGCGCCGGTCCGACTTGCGCATAGGCGCGGATCAATCGCGTGAAGTTCTTCGGCGGATACACGGCGCCGCAGTAGAGCAGGAAGCGCGGTGGCAGGTTGAAGCGGCGTCGTGCGTCCTCCAGTTGCTGCTGACCGATCGGACTGTGGAAGGCATCGCTCAGCCCGGAGTAGACGGTGTGGACGCGCTCGCCCGGCACGTCCAGGTACTTCATCACGTGCTCGCGCGTGGTCTCGGAGACTGCGATGACGGCGTCGCTGCGGGCAGCGTACTGCGGCACCAGCCAGTGATGATTGAGCCGGTCGATCCAGCGCGACGCCTGCGGCATGATGTACCAGTCGAGACCGTGGCAGACCCACGCGGTCGCGCAGCGGACGTTGAGCGGGATCGAGTACTTCGGATTGAACAGCACGTCGATGCCGAGCTGGCGCACGGCGCGCGGCACTTTCACCTGGTCCCAGTAGAAGATCGGCCCGCCTTCCAGCAGCACCTCGCTGACGTGCTCGACGCCGCGGTAGGTGCCGAGCCGCTTGCGGCTGCGATACAGCAGCACGATCTCGTGGCGCGAGTTCGCGGCGATGATCTCTTTCAGCAGCTCGCGGGTGTACACCTTCACGCCACCTTCGTGCTGATCGAAGTGCCGCAGCATGATGCCCAGACGCATGGCAGCTACCTCGACATACAGTACTTCGCGTACTGCTCGCGATAGGCAGCGAGCGGCGCGACGTGAAAGGCCTCGGCGTAGCCGTTGCGCGCATCCAGCAGCCCGGCCGAGCGGTGCGCGTTGAGCCCGACGCAGGCGTGCAGATAGTCCGCCTCTGCGAGCTGGCTGGCGTATTGCAGCAGTGCCTGCTTCTTGAGCGGCATCGTCTGGTCGATCCGCACGAGACAGTTGGGGAACAGCGGCGTCCACACCTCGTAGCCGACGCATTGGAATTGCAGATCCGTGCCGGCCGCCGCATCGAGCAGCACCTTGCTGGCAGCGCGATGGTCCGCGTGCTCCTCGAGATAAAAAGGAACGTAGACGAGATGCGGCTGCAGCTCGCTGAGGATTGCGCGCAGTCTGGGCGCTGCATCTGTCGAAGTTTGCAGCGCGCCGTCCTCGGCATCGAGACAGAGCATTTCCCGAACACCGAGCTCGGCGAGTGCTCGCCGCGCTTCGCTCTTGCGGATCTCGACCAGCTCACGCTGCGCTTGCTCGCGCTGCTCGCGCGACAGGGCGCTGAGCTTGCTGCTGCCATTGCGACCGTCGGTCAGAAAGACCACGGTGATCTTCGCGCCGCGCTGCGCATGCAGTGCAAGCGTGCCGCCGCAGCCGATCGTCTCATCGTCCATGTGCGGTGCGAGCACCACGACACGCTCGCCGCCGGGCTCCCACACGAGAGCGGAGCGGTTGTAGACGCCCGAGACCTGCAGCAGTCCCGACGACTTCAGGTACGGGCGCGCGGCGCGGCTCAGGCGCTTCAACATGACCTTGGTGAGCGCATTCATGGGGCTTGTGCTCCCGGCTGGCTGTCGACGGAGCCTTCGGCTGCGACGAACGAGCGTCGCCGCAGCACGCCTTGCAGGCTCATCGCGTACAGCACGTCCACCAGTACGAAAGACACGACCACGGCTGCGATCGCTGCCTCGATCCCAAATGCGCGCACAGTGGGAAGCGTCAGCGCCACACATGTCACTGCGCCGACGCTCGTCCACGCGGCGCGCGGGACGTTGAGATTGGCGGACAGCAGCAACCGGCCGAGCACGATCTCCGCGCCCTGCACGAGCATCAGCGCAGCCATCGCCATCATGATCGGCTCGGTGCCCGCGAATCCCGGGCCCAGCATGGGCACCAGCAGAGGCGGCGCGGCCAGTGCGAGCGCAACAGCGCTCAACGCTGCGATGACCAATCCGACCCACAGCGCGTGGCGGCTGATACGGCCGAACTGATGCGGATCGCCGAACGCGCGACTCAAGCCGGGGTAAGCAGCGCGACCGAGGAACAGAAGCGGCAAGCACGCCACTTCGACCAGCTTCAGTCCCGCGGCATACACACCGGCGGCGCGTTCGCTGACCAGCAGCGCGAGCGCGATCACGCCGATGCGCGTGAACACCTGGCTCATCACTTCCGTGGCCGCAAACGACCAGAGCGTGCGCATGTTCGCCAGCACTGCCGCCGGCGCTACGTGCAGCCGCAATCGCAGGCCATGTCCGGTCGCGGATCGCGCTGCGAGCACCGCAGTGAGCAGGCCGGAGAGCGCAACGCCGAGCAGCGCGATGTGCAGCGGCGCATTCCAGACGAGAATCAGCGGCGCGGCGATCGCCAGCCCGAGACCGCGGCCGAGCAGGACGATCAGCGATGGCCGCGCCATGCGTTGTTCTGCGATCGCCGGTACGAACAGCGTAACAGCGAAGGCTGAGCACAGCTGGTAGGTCGTCAGCGCGAGAATCGTCGTCAGCACCGCCGTGTCTGGCGCCGTCGCCATGAGATAGATCCCCAGCACTAGCGCTGCCACGACGGCGATGCAGCTCTGAGTGCCCAGCAGATCGGCCAGCAGCGCGGCACGGCGGTCAGCCGGAAGTCGTGCGTACTCGCGAATGCCGTACTCGTCGATGCCGAGCGTCGTTGCGGAATAGACGAACCCGGCAATGGCGAAGCCGTAGGCGTACGCGCCCGTTCCCGGCGGTCCGAAGTGGCGCGACACGATCACGAACAGCACGAAGTTGAGCAGGTCCGCGCCCACACGGCACGCGAGCAGCCAGGATGCATTGCGTCGCAGCGTCGAGGTCGCTGCCACGACGTCGCCAACGCTCGTCACGCTGCCGCTCGACTGCCGAACCTCCTGCATGACATCGATGTAGCGCCCGGCGACCTGATCCATGTCGAAGCGACTCGCGACTGCACGCCGGGCCGCCGCGCCGATTGCTCGCAGCGCGTGGCGTCGATCGAGGGCGTCGTGCAGCGCTGCGCTCAGCGCTCGCGGATCGCGCACTGGAACGAGCCACCCGCTGTGACCGTGGCGAATCACCTCGGGCGCTATGCCGACTGCGGTCGAGACGCACGGCACTCCGGATGCCATCGCCTCGACCAGCGAAAGTCCGAAGCCTTCGCTCTCGCTGCTGAGCACGAACAGGTCGCTGGCGCGCAAGTAGTCGGCGACGTTCTCGACGTGGCCGGTGAAGGTCACGCGTGCCTGCAGGCCGGCACGGCGAACCTGGTCGCGCAACTGCGGCTCGCAGCCGTCGAACGAGCGGTCACCGCTGCCGACGAGCACGAGATGGACATCGGGACGCTCGCGCGCGATCTGTGTCCACACGTCGAGCAGCATCGGCAGGCCCTTCGCGCGCGCCAGTCTGCCGGTGTAGATCACGACGACGCCATCGGGAAGGGCCAGGCGTTCGCGCAGCTCGCGTCGATTGCCGTGAGTGCCGGTGTGGCCGAGCTCGATCCCGTTCGGAATGCGCACGATGCGAGTCGCGGAGCCGAGCCGGCGCGTGAGCGCCGCTTCGATCTCGGCGGAGATCGCGATCGTCGCGTCCGCCCGGCGCAGCAGCGCATCTCGCAAGCGCGACCAGAGCCGCACGAGCGTCGAGCCCGGGCGCAGCTTCATCTGACTCAGACTTTCCGGCGTGAGCTCCTGTTCGAGCTCCGCGACGGCATCGACCTTTACGATGCAGCGCTTGCCGAGCAGCAGCGCCGCCAGCAGCGTGGGAATCAGCACGCCTTTCACGCCCTGCACGAGCAGCACGTCGTAGGAGCGGCGCTGGCGCAGAAGATGCATGAACAACAATGCGAGAAACCACAGCGTCGGCGGCGCCGCGCGCCAGCCTTTGCCTTTGAGCAGACCGGTCGGCGGCAGGCGCGTGATGTGGATGCCGTCGAACGATTCGCGGCGCGCCGATCCGCTGAAATTGCGGCGCGTCGCGACCGTCACGCCGGCGCCGTGCGCGCGCAGGCGCCGGGCAAGCGCGAAGGCTTGCCGGCCCTGGCCACCTTGATCCTCCGGATGGAAGATTTCGGTGACCAGGCATGTCCGCAGGATCTCCACTGGTGCGCTCCGCGCTGGCCGCCACCGGCTTCGCCGTATTGCGCTGCAGCCGGTGTGCCAGTCGGGCATTTACTACGCGATCTTAATTTTCGTGCACCGCTGCCTGGAAACTTCGCTCACCGGCGACGTCGGGTGTGTACCGATTGCGCGTGCCTTGCGGCGGATCGGCGCGGGATGCGCGGCGACGCCGCGGCGTTCGGGCTGCGCTGCAGATTCTTCCGCCCGCGTTGTAATTTCTGGGAGTGCGGCCGGTAATTTCTGCGAAGGCTTACAGCCAGCGTGCCTTGCGCAGGCGATAGAAGATGTAGCCGTCGATCGCCGCCATCAGCCCCCACACGGCCGCGTAGCCGTAGCGCCAGTGCAGCTCGGGCATGTGATCGAAGTTCATGCCGTAGATGCCGACGACCAGCGTCGGCATTGCGATGAGCGCTGCGTACGCGGCCAGGCGCTTCATGTTCTCGCCTTCCTGCAGCGTGATCATTGAGAGGTTCACCGAGATCGCCGTCGACACCGTGTCGCGGATCGACTCGATCGTCTGGCTGAGGCGATGCAGGTGATCGGAGACGTCGCGGAAGTACTCCTGCATGCCGCTGCACACGCCGGGCACGCGCGCGCCGGTGATGTTGCCGACGCTCTCCAGCAGCGGGCCGACGGCGTGACGGAAGATCATCAGCCGCTGCTTCAACGCGTACAGCGCCTCGATGTTCGCGCGCGGCGAGGTCGCGGCGAAGATGTCTTCCTCGATGCGCTCGAGCTCGGCTTCGATCGTCTGCAGGATCGGGAAGTAGCGGTCGACGACCGCATCCATCAGCGCGTACAGCACGTAGCCGGGCCCGCGTCGCAACAGCTCCGGCTCGCGCTCGGCGCGGGCGCGCACCTCGCGGAAGCCTTTCTCGACGCCGGTGCGCACCGACAGGATGAAATTGCGGCCGACGAACACGTCGACCTCGCCGGTGCGCAGCTCGCCGCCGTCGGCCTGCTCGATCATGTGCAGCACCACGAACAGCACGTCGCCGTACTCCTCGATCTTCGGCCGCTGATGGCCGTGGCGCGCGTCCTCGACGGCGAGCGGATGCAGGTCGAACTCGGCCTGCATCAGCTCGAGCGCGCCGGCGTCGGGCTCGAGCAGCGCGACCCACACGAAGCAGTCGGGCTGCACCAGGTAGCGATGGATGTCCTGCGGCTCGATGTCGGCCAGCTTCCGGCCGTTCTGGTAGACAACGCAGCTGATCAGCATTGGTGCAAGCTCGTAGCAACGGGTGGCGGGAAATTCTAACGCCGCGCTCACACGAGCGTGACTAGAGTGAGCAATCGCTGTTGCGATCGGAGATCGCCATGGAAGTCACCGTGTTCCTTGCGACCGCTGCCCTGGCGCTGCTGACCTGGCTGCTCTGCAAGCTCGCCGCATGGCTGGAGCCGGGCCGATGAGCATCATGAGCTGGCTCGGCCTGCTGCTTGCCCTGGGCCTCGCGGTCTACCTGTTCATTGCGCTGCTGCTCGCGGAGAAGTTCGCGTGAATGCAGCCGGCATTTTTCAGATCGTGCTGTACATGGTCGTGCTGGTCGCGCTGGCGAAGCCGCTCGGCGCGTTCATGGCGAAGGTGTATCAGGGCGAGCGCACGGTCCTGTCGTCCGTCCTCGGACCGCTCGAACGCGGCATATATCGGCTGGCGCACGTCGATCCCGCCGTCGAGTCGAGCTGGCAGCGCTACGCGCTTGGCTTGCTGCTGTTCAACTTCATCGGTTTCGTCGTCGTGTACCTGCTGCAGCGGCTGCAGGGCGTGCTGCCGCTCAACCCCGAAGGGTTCGGCGCGATCGGCCCCGACTCTGCCTTCAACACTGCCGTGAGCTTCGTCTCGAACACCAACTGGCAGGGGTATGCCGGCGAGTCGACCATGAGCTACCTGACGCAGATGCTCGGGCTGGCGGTGCAGAACTTCGTCTCCGCGGCCTCCGGCATGGCGGTGCTCGTCGCTCTGATCCGCGGTTTCGCGCGCCGCCAGACGGCTGCGCTCGGCAACTTCTATGTGGATCTGACGCGCAGCACGCTCTATATCCTGCTGCCGTTGTCGATTCTGCTGGCGCTCGCGCTGGTCTCGCAGGGCGTCGTGCAGAGCTTCGGCTCGTACCGGAGCGTAGACCTCATCGAGCCCACGGCCGCGAAGGAAACGACGATCACGCAGCAGACGATTCCGCTCGGCCCGGCGGCCAGCCAGGTCGCCATCAAGCAACTGGGCACCAACGGCGGCGGCTTCTTCAACGCGAACTCGGCGCATCCGCTCGAGAACCCGACGCCGCTGTCGAACTTTCTCGAAGTGCTCGCGATCCTCATCATCCCGGCTGCGCTGTGCTACACGTTCGGCAGGATGGTCGGCGACACACGCCAGGGTTGGGCAGTGATGATCGCGATGCTGGTGATCTTCGCGCCGCTGACGTTCGGCGTGTATGTCGCCGAGCAGACGGGCAATCCCGTGCTGGCCGCTGCGGGCGCCGATACCACCGTTTCGCAGGCGCAGTCCGGCGGCAACATGGAAGGCAAGGAGGTGCGCTTCGGCATCGCCAGCTCCGCACTGTGGGCGAGCGCGACGACCGCTGCATCGAACGGCTCCGTGAACTCGATGCACGACTCGTACACGCCGCTCGGCGGCCTGGTGCCGATGTGGCTCATGCAGCTCGGCGAGGTCGTGTTCGGCGGCGCCGGCAGCGGCCTGTACGGCATGCTCATGTTTGCGCTCATCGCCGTCTTCATCGGCGGGCTGATGGTCGGGCGCACGCCGGAATATCTCGGCAAGAAGATCGAGGCGTACGAGGTCAAGATGGCCTCGATCGCGGTGCTCGTGCCGCCGCTGCTCGTGCTGGTCGGCACCGCCGTTGCAGTCGTGACTCCCAGCGCCGTGAGCAGCATTGCCAATCCGGGCGCGCACGGTTTCTCGGAGGTTCTGTACGCGTTCTCGTCGGCTGCCAACAACAACGGCAGCGCGTTCGCCGGCATCTCCGCGAATACGCCGTTCTACAACATCGCGCTGGGCGTCGCGATGTGGGGCGCGCGCTTCTGGCTGATGATCCCGGTGCTCGCGCTCGCCGGCAGCCTTGCCGCGAAGAAGGCAACCGCCGTCACCGCAGGCACGCTGCCCACCCACACGCCGCTGTTCATCACGATGCTGGTCGGCGTCGTGCTGTTGGTCGGCGCCCTGACGTTCGTCCCGGCGCTCGCGCTCGGACCGATCGTCGAGCACCTGCAGATGATGGCCCGTCGATGACTCCTCACATCGTCCGTGGCGCGCTCGGCGAGGCTTTCCGCAAGCTCGATCCGCGCGTGCAGTTCCGCAATCCCGTGATGTTCGTCGTGTTCATCGGCAGCATCCTCACCACGCTCATCGGCATCGGCGCGGCGCTGGGGCGCATCCAGGGCGAGGGCAGCCCGGGATTCATCCTGCACGTGGCAGCGTGGCTGTGGTTGACGGTGTTGTTCGCGAACTTCGCCGAAGCAGTCGCCGAGGGGCGCGGCAAGGCGCAGGCGGCGACGCTGCGATCGATGCGCAAGCACGTTCACGCGAAGAAGCTGATCAGCAACAAGAAGAACGAGCATCACACCGTCGAGGCGGGCGCGTTGCGCAGGGGCGACCTGGTGCTGGTCGAAGCCGGCGACATCATTCCGGCGGACGGCGAGATCATCGAGGGCGTCGCATCGGTCAACGAGAGCGCCGTTACGGGCGAATCGGCACCGGTGCTGCGCGAGGCGGGCGGCGACTTCTCCTCGGTGACCGGCGGCACGCGGGTGCTGTCCGACTGGATCGTGGTGCGCGTCACCAGCCGCGAAGGTGAAGGATTCCTCGATCGCATGATAGCGATGGTGGAAGGTGCCCGACGCGGCCGCACGCCGAACGAGATCGCGCTGTCGATCCTGCTCGCGATGATGACGATCGTGTTCCTGCTGGCGACGGCCACGCTCGCGCCGTTCTCGAAGTTTGCGGTCGACGCGGCAGGGCAGGGCTCGGTCGTGACGATCACGGTGCTGGTGGCGCTCCTGGTGTGCCTCATTCCCACGACCATCGGCGCGCTGCTCTCGGCGATCGGCATCGCGGGCATGGATCGCATGGTTCGTGCGAATGTCATCGCGACTTCGGGTCGCGCCGTGGAGGCAGCCGGCGATGTCGACGTGCTGCTGCTCGACAAGACCGGCACGATCACGCTCGGCGATCGCCAGGCATTCGCGTTCCTGCCCGCGCCCGGCGTAACCGAGCAGGAGCTCGCGGACGTGGCGCAACTCGCATCGCTGGCCGATGAGACGCCCGAAGGTCGTTCGATCGTCGTGCTCGCCAAGCAGAAGTTTCAGCTGCGCGGTCGCGACCTCGCGACCACGCCGCACGTGTTTCACAAGTTCACCGCGCAAACGCGCATGAGCGGTGCCGACATCGAAGGACGGCGCCTGCGCAAGGGCGCCGCGGACGCAGTCCGCAAGTTCATCGAGGAGCAGGGCGGCGCGTGGCCTGCGAAGGTCAACGAATTGGTGGAAACAGTCGCGCGCCGCGGCGCGACGCCGCTGGTCGTCGCCGAAGGACGCCGCGTGCTCGGCGCGGTCGAGTTGCGCGACATCGTGAAGGGCGGCATCCGCGAGCGCTTCGCCGAGCTGCGGCAAATGGGCATCAAGACCATCATGGTCACGGGCGACAACCGGCTCACTGCAGCCGCGATTGCCGCCGAAGCCGGCGTCGACGACTTCCTGGCGGAAGCAACGCCGGAAGCGAAGCTGGAGCTGATCCGCAAGAACCAGGCGGAGGGCCGGTTGGTCGCGATGTGCGGCGACGGCACCAACGATGCGCCGGCGCTTGCGCAGGCGGATGTCGCAGTCGCCATGAACACCGGCACGCAGGCGGCCAAGGAAGCCGGCAACATGGTCGACCTGGATTCGAATCCGACCAAGCTGATCGAGGTCGTCGACGTCGGCAAGCAGATGCTGGTCACGCGCGGCGCGCTCACCACGTTCTCGATCGCCAACGACGTGTCGAAGTACTTCGCGATCATTCCCGCGGCGTTCGCCTCGACGTATCCCATCCTCGGGGCGCTCAACATCATGCAGCTGGCGACACCGCAGAGCGCGATCCTGTCAGCGGTGATCTTCAACGCGATCGTCATTCCGATGCTGGTCCCGCTCGCGTTGCGCGGTGTGAAGACGCGCGCAGCCTCGGCGGCGCAGCTGTTGCGACGGAACCTGCTGGTCTATGGCGTGGGCGGCATCCTGTTGCCTTTCGCCGGCATCAAGGTCATCGACATGCTCCTGGCCGCGACCGGTGTGGCGTGAGGAGGAGGAACATCCATGAGTGAGCTGCGCCCTGCGCTGATCGTATTCCTGCTGCTGACGGCGCTGACCGGCATCGCCTATCCGCTGGTCGTCACCGGCATCGGGCAGGCAGTGTTTCACGGCGAGGCGAACGGCAGCATCGTCGAGTCCGGCGGCCGCGCCGTCGGCTCGCGTCTGCTCGGCCAGCCGTTCTCCAGTGCGAAGTATTTCTGGAGCCGGCCGTCCGCGACCGGTCCGCAGCCGTACAACGGCGCGGCGTCGAGCGGTGCGAATCAGGGCCCGATCAATCCGGCGCTCGAGACGGCGGTCGAAGAGCGGATCGCGGCTTTGCGCGCGGCCGATCCCGGCAACACGGCGCCGGTCCCGGTGGACCTCGTGACAGCATCGAGCAGCGGTCTCGATCCGCACATCTCGCCTGCGGCGGCCGAGTACCAGGTGCAGCGCGTGGCGCGCGACCGCGGGATGTTGCCGGACGAAGTGCGCCGCCTGGTCGCGCAGGCGACCGAGGGGCGTACGTTCGGCGTGCTGGGCGAGCCGCGAGTCAACGTGCTGGAGTTGAACCTCGCGCTCGATGCGGCTCAGAAACGCGAGCGATGATGCACAATAGCGCGCGATGAGCGAGGCGAACCGCCCCGATCCCGATCAGCTGCTCGCGACCGTCAAGGCGGAGGAGGCCCGGGCGAAGCGCGGCAAGCTGCGCATCTTCTTCGGGTCCAGTGCCGGGGTCGGCAAGACCTACTCGATGCTCGAAGCTGCGCGCAATGTGCGTGCCAGCGGCGGCGAAATCGTCGTCGGCTACGTCGAGCCGCACGGACGCGTCGAGACAGAGCGCCTGCTCGAAGGGCTGGAGCAGCTGCCGACACTCGCCGTCAGCTATCGAGGCACCGCGCGGCGCGAGCTCGACCTGGATGCGGGCCTGCGGCGCCGCCCGGCGATTCTGGTCGTCGACGAGCTGGCGCATTCCAATCTCATCGACGGCGATCCGCCGCCGCGCCACGCGAAGCGCTGGCAGGACATCGAGGAGCTGCTGGAGCAGGGCATCAATGTCTGGACGACGGTGAACGTCCAGCACCTGGAGAGTCTCAACGACCTGGTCGCGCAGATCACCGGCGTGCGCCAGCGCGAAACGATCCCCGACCGCATCTTCGACGAAGCCGACGAGGTCGAGCTGATCGACCTGCCGCCGGACGACCTCATCGCACGCCTCAAGGCAGGCAAGGTGTACGTGCCGGAGCAGGTCGCTACTGCGATCGATCGCTTCTTCCGCAAGCCCAATCTGCTCGCGCTGCGCGAGCTGGCATTGCGGCGTGTTGCCGACCGCGTCGACGCCGCGGCGCGCGCGTCCGCAGTCGCGGATCGCACGTCGCGGGCCTGGATGGCGCGCGACCGCGTGCTCGTCGCGATCGGTCCTGATGAGCAGGGGGAGCAGCTGGTGCGCGCCGGCAAGCGCATCGCTGACGCTCTCGACGCGCACTGGTCCGTCGTCTATGTCGAAACGCCGCAGCTGTTGCGATTGTCGACGGCCGATCGCAACCGTCGCATCGATCTGCTGCGGCTCGCGGAATCGCTCGGAGCCGAAACCGTCACGCTCGATGGACCGTCGGCCGCACAAGCGTTGCTGGAGTATGCACGCACGCGTAAGGCGACGCGTCTCGTCGTCGGCGCCGCGAAGCGCACCGGGTGGCGTGCCTGGCTGCGGCCGTCGACGACGACCGAGATCGTGCGCCAGGCGCGTGGCTTCGACGTGATCACGATCGGCGTCGCTGAAGGCGTGCGTAACGACGAGGCGCGACCGGAGATCGCGGGGACGACGGCGCAGCCGCCGCTCGTCCACTGGGAGCGCTACGCCTGGGCGCTGGCCACTACCGCAGTCTGTACCGCAATCGCATTCGTCATGTATCCATTTTTCGAGCCGACCAACATCGTGATGGTCTACGTGCTCGGCTCGACGGTTGCAGGTGTGCGCTTCGGCCGCGGGCCGGCGACCGTGGCGGCGTTAGTGAACGTGCTCGCGTTCGACTTCTGTTTCGTGCCGCCGCAATTCACGTTCTCGGTTTCCGATTTTCAGTACCTGATCACGTTCGGCGTCATGCTGACGGTGACTCTGGTGATCGCGAACCTCATGGCGAGCGTGCGTCAGCAGACGCGTGTAGCAGGAGCGCGCGAGCGGCGCACGGCGATGCTGTACGCGATGAGCCGCGAGCTTGCAGCAACGCGCGGCGTTTCCAATATGGCGCGCGTCGCGGTCAGGCACGTGACCGATGTGTTCGATTGCAAAGCCGTCGTGTTGCTGCCCGACGCGAACGGGCGTCTGCAGTATCCCCCGGAGGCGCCCATCGAAGGCTCGTTCCCCAAGGCGGACCTTTCCATTGCGCAGTGGGTCGTCGATCACGGCCGGCGCGCGGGCCTCGGCTCCGACACGCTGCCGGCCGCACCAGCGTTGTACGTGCCGTTGAGTGACGAGCATCAGCGGCTCGGCGTGCTGGCCGTGCTGCCGCAGAATCCGCGGCGCATCCTGCTGCCGGAGCAGCGCCACCTGCTCGCGACGTTTGCCGGTCAGCTGGGGCTCGCCCTGGAGCGTGCGCAACTCGCAGAGAAGGCGGAGGCTGCGCGCATATCCGCGGAGACCGAGAGCTTGCGCAACACGTTGCTCGCATCCATCTCGCACGACCTGCGCACGCCGCTGGCGGTGATCGCCGGCGCCAGCAGTACGCTCGCCGAGCGCGGCCAGGATCTCGACGAGGCTTCACGCACGTCGCTGGCGCGGTCGATCGAGCTGAAGGCGCGCGAGATCTCCGAGCTGGTGTCGAACGTGCTCGACCTCACGCGGCTGGAATCGGGACAGATCGCGCTGCGCCGCGAGTGGGAATCGCTCGACGACCTGGTCGGCTCGGCGCTCGCACGCGTCGAGGAGCGGCTGCGCAGCTATCCGCTCGAGGTGCAGATTCCGGCTGATCTTGCGACGGTGCACGTCGATGCGGATCTCGTCGTGCAGGCGCTGGCGAACCTGCTCGACAACGTCGCGAAGTACACGCCTGCCGGCACGCGCGTGCGCATCGCAGCGCGCGACGAGGATGAGTGGGTGCGGGTCACGGTGGACGACGAGGGCCCGGGATTGCCGGCGACGGATCGCGATCGGCTGTTCGACAAGTTCCAGCGCGGTCGGGACGAGGGCACGGTCGTGGGCGCCGGGCTCGGACTTGCGATCTGCCGTGCGATCGTCGCGGCGCACGGCGGCACGATCAGCGCAGGCGATCGGCCGGGGGGCGGTGCGCGCTTTCAATTCACGCTGCCGGCACAGGAGCCCGGCGCATGACGCAGGCGATGCATCAGGTCCTGGTCATCGAGGACGACGCTGCGATACGCAATGTGATCCGCCTGTTGCTGCAGGCAGAGCAATATCGCGTGATCGAGGCATCGACGGCGGCGCGCGCCGGGATCGAAGCTCGCAGTCACAAGCCGGACCTGTTGTTGGTGGATCTCGGCCTGCCTGACGGCGACGGTGTGAAGGTCATCCGGCAGGTGCGTCAGTGGTCGCAGGTGCCGATCATCGTGCTGTCGGCGCGAGTGCTCGAAGGGCAGAAAATCGCCGCGCTGGATGCCGGCGCGGATGACTACGTCACGAAGCCGTTCAGCGCGCCGGAACTGCTCGCCCGTGTTCGTGCCGCTCTGCGCCGCGGAGTTCGCGGCGGTGAGCAGCCGCCGCTCCTGCACTTGGGCGAGGCCACCATCGACCTGGCGCGGCGCGAGGCGCGCTCCGCGCGTGGCGAGCTGCATCTGACGCCTCTCGAATATCGCGTGCTCGAAGCGCTCGCGCGGCAGGCGGGAATGATCGTCACTGCGAAGCAGCTGATTCGCGAAGCCTGGGGACCGGATCGACAGCATGACGACACGCGCACTCTGCGCGTGTGCCTGAAGAACCTGCGCCAGAAGCTCGAGCCCGATCCCGCGCGGCCGCGCCACATCGTCACTGAGCCCGGCCTCGGCTATCGCCTGCACGTCGGCGACACGCCGTAGGATTCGGCCGCGGAACTCGCGAGCGGCCGATGCATTCGGCCAGTAGAGCGGCGCGTTTCGCGTTCCGCCGCCGTCGGCATCGATCTGACGGCAATCCCTCGCAGCACCGCTGCATTCAACCCTCGAAAGGAGATGCCCCATGAGAGCGTTCATTCCCATTTCCGCACTCGCACTGTCGCTTGCTGCCGGCGCAGCTTTCGCCGGCGGCAACGAGCGCCACGGCGGCTCGGCTGCGCAGTTCGAGTCCCTGGATCGCAACGGCGACCAGCGCCTGAGCAAGTCCGAAGCTTCGAGCGACGAGCAGGTCGCCGACAAGTTCGCGGCGCTCGACTCCGACAGCGACGGCTACGTGACCAAGGACGAGTACACGGCACGCATGCAGCAGGACCAGCGCGACCGGTCGACGGACGGGCCGATGCCCGATGAGCCGCGCGATCCGTACTGACGACAGCACCCGAGACGAGGAGGGTCGGTAACCCCGCCGGCGGTGGCGCAAGCCATCGCCGGCGTGCTCATGCGCGGCTTATCCGCGCGGATCCGGCGTCACACGCAGGTAGGGTTTGAGCGCATGCCAGCCGCGCGGAAACCTGTCGCGTGCTTCTTCATCGGTGATCGCCGGCAGGATGATGACGTCGTCGCCGTCGCGCCAGTTGGCCGGCGTAGCGACGGCGTGCTCGTCGGTGAGCTGCAGCGAATCGATCGTGCGCAGGATCTCGGCGAAATTGCGGCCGCAGGTCTGCGGATAAGCCAGCGTCAGGCGCACTTTCTTGGCCGGGTCGATCACGAACACCGTGCGCACCGTGTGATTGGAATCGTGCCGCGGATGCAGCATGCCGTAGAGCGTGGCGATGGAGCGGTCGAGGTCGCCGACGATCGGGAAGTGGACGTTCGCGCCCTGGGTGTCGCGGATGTCGTGCAGCCACAGCTCGTGCGAGACGACCGTGTCGATGGACAGACCGAGCAGCTTCACGTTGCGGCGCTCGAACTGACGATGCAGCAGCGCGACCTGGCCGAGCTCGGTCGTGCAGACCGGCGTGAAGTCGCGCGGATGGGAGAACAGCAGGCCCCAGCTGTCGCCGAGCCACTCGTGGAAGTCGATCCTGCCGCGCGTGGTCTGCGCGTCGAAGTTGGGGGCGGTATCGCCGAGCTGCAGCGTCATCTCGATCTCCTTCAGTGCACTGGATCGAGATGCATTGTCCCGCGGCGCGCCGGTTGAAGTCGGTCGCGCGCGGGTAGCAATCGAGTTACAGCTGGGGCTTCAATTGCGCGCGAATCTCGCCGCCCTTGTGCGCGGCGCTGTGCACGTTCACGTACAGCTCGCCCGCCTTGTAGGCCGCGTACTGTTCGTCGGTGAGCTTCGCGCCCTTGGGCACGCTCCACGAGCCGTCGGCGCTCTTTTCGAGCGGGATGATCGGCGGACCGTTCTTGCCCTGCGCGGCCTGGTGAATATGAGCTGCGATTCCGTCCATGCCCTTGGTCATCACGCTGCCGTTGACCGACTTGTCGGCGGCGACCGTGATCGTGCCCATGCCGACGGCTTCGGTCTGCACCGGCGGGACTTCCTCCTTGCCGGTCAGGTTCACCTTGCTGTCGGCGGCGAGCGCGAGGCCCGGGCCGAGCAGCAGTGCGCAGGAGAGGGCGACGTAGAGTCTGGATTTCATGGCTGATCTCCGGTTGATCGCTGCGAGGTTTCCTGGTTGTGCGTGCACACCAACGCATCGAGGGTGCTCGTGTTCCGGCGCGAGGCTTTGAGTCCGGCGCAGGCGCCTCTATACTTCGAGCCCCAAATTTTGATCCCCTCGATGCCCGAGTGGCGGAATTGGTAGACGCAGCGGACTCAGACACTACAACTTGAGCCCTCACGGAGAAATCCGCGAGGTGCAGCCCGTCAAACTCGGCGAAGGCCCTGAGTCCTGCGACTCGAGCTGACACCGAGCCAAGCCCCGGTGCAATCGGGGAAGGTGTAGAGAGCAGACGGCGGGCACCTACGGCTGAACAGCTAGGGTGAAGGCGTGCTCCAGACCACGAACCCGCAGACGACCCTGCGCGGCGCGGCGAAAGCCGAAGTGGTAAGAAAATCCGCCGCCTTTAAAAGCGTGTCGGTTCGACTCCGACCTCGGGCACCATACGGTTCAACGACTTAGCGCACTGACTGCATACGCGGTCGAGCTCGGTGAGCGCGCCGCTCTGCGACCTTTTCTCACGGTGCGGCATCTAAGCTGCAATGTCGCAATTCGCGGGATCAGAAGTCACGGCGGAAGTGCTCAGCGCGGCTTGCGGAGGCGATGTCCGCGCGCAGGAAGCGATCTACCGCGCTTATCAGCGGCCGGTGTATTCGCTGATCCGCCGTCTCATCGCACGGCCGGCGATCGCGGACGAGCTGTTCCAGGACACGTTCATCGAAATCCTGCGAAGCCTGCGCAGCTACTCCGGCGACGGCGCGTTCGGCGGCTGGGTGCGCGCGATTGCGGTCAACAAGTGCCTCATGTATCTGCGCTCGCCGTGGCACCGCAGCTTCGCGTATGTCGACACGGACGACACCGAGACGATTGCCAGCGTGCTGATCGACGCTGCGTCCACGCCGGACGTGCAGGCGCAGGCCAGCTCCGACCTCGAGCGTGCGCTGGCGGCATTGCCGCCGCTGACGCGCAGCGTCGTCTGGCTGCACGATGTCGAGGGCTACACGCACGGAGAAATCGCGCGCCTGATGGGGCGCAGCACCAGCTTTTCCAAGTCGCAGCTCGCACGGGCGCATCAGCGTCTGCGCGAGGTGCTCGATCCGCACTCCGAGTCCCTGCCATGCACGCATCTATCGACCATCTATTGAGCTTGCGCGACGGTGCGCCGGTGGACGCCGCCGCAGCGGCGCACGTCGAGCAGTGTCCGCGCTGCGCGGCCGAGTTGCGCAAGCTGCGCGAGATGCAGGCGCGATTGCAGTCGTTGCCGCAGCTCGACGCGCCAGCGTCGTTCGTCGAGATTCAGCGCGCGATGACGCGGCCTGCGGCAACTCCGCGGCCTGCCGTTTCCGCACGCGTCGTGGGTGCCGTGGCGTTCGTCGTGTTGACCGCGATCTTCTTCGTCGCGCTGCGCGACGAGACCGTACCCGTCGCCGAGCGCAGCTCGTCCCCGGCGCAATCGCCGGAGCAGTCGACGGATCGTGTCGAGATCGAGCGCGTGCCGGAGCTGGTTGCGCAGTCGCGCCGGCTCGACGACTTGCTGCAACAGCTGCCCGAGCGGCCGCGAGTCGAGCGCGTGTCGACGGCAGCGACGATCGACACGATCGAGCAGCGCATCCAATGGCTCGATGTGCAGCTGTCCGATGCGCCGCACAGCGGGTTGAACGAGGTGCAGACGCGGCGGTTGTGGCGCGAGCGGGTGGAGCTGATGGACTCGCTGGTGAAGGTCCGCTACGCCGAAGGCGGAGTCACGTTCTGATCGAATGTTGCGCAGAGCATTTCCAGGAGCATCGAATGAAAAGCAAGACCCTCATCTTCGCTGCGCTGCCATTGGCCGCATTGCTGGCCTTTGCCGCCGGCGCGGGCGTGGCCGCCGAAGCAGGCCAGAAGAGCGCAGACAGCGATGCGAAGTCGCAGGCGGATCTCGAGCGCAAGCTCGCCGATGCGCGCAAGCGTCTCGATGAAGCGGCGCGCGAGGTCGCGAATCTCAGCATGTCGCTGTCCGACGATATGGTGCCGCACGTGCGTGCCTGGGCTGGTGGGCCGAAGCGCGCCGTGCTCGGCATCAATCTCGGATCGAGTGACGATGCGCCCGGTGGCGGCGTGGAGATCGTCAGCGTGAGCCCCGGCGGCGCGGCGGAAGGCGCAGGTCTGAAGGCGGGCGACGTGCTGACGGACATCAACGGCACCGCGCTGAAGCGCGAGGGCGACGAGTCGGCGCGCAGCAAGCTGCTGGCCGCGCTGGCCAAGGTGAAGCCCGGCGACTCCGTCGCCATCGGCTATCGCCGCGACAACAAAGCATTGAAAGCCAGCCTGGTCGCGCAGTCGCTCAAGGACCAGTTCTTCACGATGCCGGTGCCGCCGATGGCCGGCACCATCGGACCGATGCCGCGCATGCCGAACTTCCTGTTCATGCGCAGCGAGGGTGTGTTCGGCTCCGCGGAGCTGGTGCCGATGACGCCGAAGCTCGGCCAGTACTTCGGCACCGAGACCGGCCTGCTCGTGGTCCGCGCGCCGGACGACAGCCGGCTCAAGCTGGAAGACGGCGATGTGATCGTCGACATCGACGGGCGCACTCCGTCGAGCCCGTCGCATGCGCTGCGCATCCTGTCGTCGTATCAACCGGGAGAGAAGCTCAAGCTCAACATCCTGCGCGCGAAGAAGCGCATGGCGTTCGAAGTCACCGTGCCGGAGAACGCATGGGAGAAGCGCATGGACGGCCCGCACTTCCAGCGCGGATTCTACGGACCGTCGATCCAGGCGCTGCCCGGGCCGCCGGACGCAGTGCCGGGCGTCCGCGTGGAAATGGATGACGGCCCGGTCAGCGTAACGTTGCCCGATGGGCCCGTGTAGTCTACCGTGCGCGCCCAATGCGGCGCGCCGACTTCGCCTACGACCTGCCTGAAGATCTGATTGCACAGCGGCCTCCGATCGCGAGATCGGGGAGCCGCCTGCTGCATGTAGAGAGCCGTACTTCGCGGCTGCACGACCGACACTTCACTGATCTGCCTGCGCTGCTGCGCGCCGGCGATCTGCTGGTGTTCAACGATACGCGCGTGATTCCGGCGCGCGTCGTCGGCAGCAAGCCTACAGGCGGACAAGTCGAGATCCTGCTGGAGCGCGTGCTCGATGGGCATCGCATTCTTGCTCACGCGCACGCAAGCAAGCCGCTGCGTGCTGACGTACCGATAGCGCTGCCGGGAGGCGTGCAAGCCAGCTACGTAGGTCGCCGCGACGATCTGTTCGAGCTCGAGCTCAGCGTCGATCCGCTCGCGTACTTCGAGCAGCACGGCTCGATGCCGCTGCCGCCGTACATCGAGCGTCAGGCCGAGGCCGACGATGTGACGCGCTATCAGACGGTGTACGCGCGCGAGCCCGGCGCCGTGGCAGCGCCTACCGCTGGTTTGCACTTCGACGCCGACATGCTCGCGCGCTGTCGCGACATGAGAGTGAGCTCGGCATTCGTGACGCTTCACGTCGGCGCCGGGACATTTCAACCCGTGCGTGTCGATGATCTGGCCCAGCATCGCATGCATTCCGAGCGCGTCACGGTGAGCGCGGAAGTCTGCGCAGCGATCGAGCGAACGCACGCTGCCGGGGGAAGGGTGGTGGCCGTCGGCACGACAGTCGTGCGCAGTCTCGAATCCGCCGCGCAGCAGGGTCGGCTCGGGCCGTTCGCGGGCGAGACGCGGCTGTTCATCACGCCCGGATTCCGTTTCGGCGTCGTCGACGCGTTGATCACGAACTTTCACCTGCCGGAGTCGACATTGCTGATGCTCGTCTGCGCCTTCGCCGGCTACGATGCCGTCATGCACGCCTATCGCCACGCAGTCAGCGAGCGCTATCGCTTCTTCAGCTACGGGGATGCGATGTTCCTGGAGCGCGCATGAGATTCGACCTGCTCGGCACCGACGGTCGAGCCCGCCGCGGACGCATGTCGTTCTCGCGGGGCGACGTCGAGACGCCGGCGTTCATGCCGGTCGGCACGTACGGCACCGTGAAGGCGATGACGCCGGAAGAGCTGATCGACAACGGCGCGCAGATCGTGCTCGGCAACACATTTCATCTGATGCTGCGGCCGGGCATGGACGTGATCCGCGCGCACGGCGGGCTGCATCGCTTCATGCACTGGCACGGTCCCATCCTGACGGACTCCGGCGGCTTCCAGGTCTTCAGCCTGGCGACGCTGCGCAAGATCACGGAGGAGGGCGTCAGTTTCCGCTCGCCGGTCAACGGCGATCCGGTGATGCTCACACCGGAGCGCTCGATGCAGGTGCAGCGCGACCTCGACGCCGACATCGCGATGATCTTCGACGAGTGCACGCCGTACCCGGCTACCGAAGAGCAGGCGCGCACCTCGATGGAGCTCTCGCTGCGCTGGGCGGCGCGCAGCCGCGCCGAGTTCAACCGATTGCAGAATCCGCACGCGCTGTTCGGCATCGTGCAGGGAGGCATGTATCCCGGGCTGCGACAGGAATCGCTCGCCGGCCTGCAGCGCATCGGGTTCGACGGCTACGCGATCGGCGGCCTGGCGGTGGGCGAGCCGAAAGAGCAGCGCGAGACGATGCTCGATGCGATCGAGCCGCACCTGCCGGCCGATCGTCCGCGCTATCTCATGGGCGTCGGCACGCCCGAGGACCTGGTCGAGGCGGTCCGGCGCGGCATCGACATGTTCGACTGCGTCATGCCCACGCGGCATGCACGCAATGGCCATCTGTTCACGACCACGGGCGTGCTGAAGATCCGCAACGCGCGCTATGAGTCGGACACGAGCCCGCTCGATCCGCAATGCACTTGCTACACGTGCCGCCATTACAGCCGCGCCTATCTGCGTCATCTCGACAAGTGCGGCGAGATTCTGGCCGCGCGCCTCGGCACCATTCATAATCTGCACCAGTACCTGGCCCTGATGCAGTCCATGCGTGCGGCGATCGAACAGCGACGCTTCGGAGCATTCGTGGCCGACTTCCACTCCCGCCGGATCAACAGCGACTGACGCGCACCCGCATGCTCGCCGATCTACCGACCGCACCCTGGTTCCGACGCGTGCTCGTGGCTGGCCTGCTGCTGGGCGTCGTGCTGCTCACGTTCAGCGTGCTGCAGCCGTTCATCGTGCCGCTCATCTGGGGCGGCATCCTCGCGTACGTCAGCTGGCCGTTGCAGCAACGCTTGATTCGCGCGCTGCGCGGCCGCACCGGGCTGGCCGCGCTATTGACGACGCTGGCGGTGACGCTCGCGATCGTGGTCCCGCTCGTCTGGCTGATCCTGATGGTGCGGGTCGAGGCCGTCGATGCGTACGCCAAGGTACAGACGTTCCTCGCATCCAAGCCGTCGCTGCCGCCGGCGTTGCGCGATCTGCCGTGGGTCGGCGTGTGGGCGGAAGATCTGCTGCAACAGCTGTCCGCCGATCCGACCGCGATCCGCGAGCAGCTGGTGCGCACGCTGGAGCAGTCGTCGGTCGAGATGTCGAAGCTGATCGGCGGCGTCGGTCGCAACGTGGCGAAGCTGTTCTTCGCCGTGTTCTCGATGTTCTTCCTGCTGCGCGACGGGCCGCGGCTGCTGCGCGAAGCGCGCGCGATCCTCGAAGGAATTCTCGGCCCGCGCGTGCACGACTATCTCGACGCGATCGGCGCGACGACGCAGGCAGTCGTGTATGCGCTGATTCTCGGCGCGGTGGCGCAGGGCACGGTCGCAGGCATCGGCTACTTCTTCGCGGGCGTCGAAGCGCCGGTGCTGATGGGTGCGCTCACGGTGCTGATCGCGCTGATCCCGTTCGGTGCGCCGCTGGTCTGGGGAAGCCTCGCGTTGTGGCTGCTGGTCACCGGCAAGCTGGGGCCGGGGATCTTCCTGCTGGTGTGGGGTCTGCTGGTGGTCAGCTGGGTGGACAACCTCGTCAGGCCGATGGTGATCTCCAACGCCACGCGCATGCCGTTCCTGCTGGTGGTGTTCGGCGTGCTGGGCGGCGTGCTGGCGTTCGGCCTGGTGGGCCTGTTCATCGGCCCGGTGCTGCTCGCGGTGTCGCTCGCGATCTGGCGCGAGTGGCTGGAGGAGCACCAGGAGAAGAAGGATCTGTCAGGCTGAAGCCTGACCCACAGCTAGTCCGAATCCTTGCCCTTCTGCGCCAGCTTCGACAGCAGGATCTTGTCGATCCGCACCCCATCCATGTCCATGATCTCGATCTTGAGATCGCGCCACGTCAGCGTGTCGCCGGCCCGCGGGATGCGGCCCAGGCGCGCGAGCACGAAGCCGGCGACCGTGTGGTAGTCGCGGCCGACCATGTCGCGGCGGTTCAGGCGGCGCTGCAGCTCCTCGATCGGCAGGTGGCCGTCGACCAGCCATGAGCTGTCTTCGCGCTGCGTCGCTTCGGGCCGCTCGCGGCTGCCGAGCTCGGGCAGCTCGCCGGCGATCGCTTTGAGGATGTCGATGGGCGTGGTGATGCCTTCGATCTCGCCGTACTCGTCGGTGACGACCGCGAGGTGCGTGCTCGACTTCTGGAATTGATCGAGCAACTGCAGCACCGAAATCGAGTCCGGAATGTGCAGCGGCGGCTCCAGGTCGCGGTCCGGATCGAGCGCGCCGCGGTGCACGGCCTCGCTCAGGTCCGCCAGCGTGATCATGCCGAGCAGGTTCTCGAACTTGTCGCGCGCGACCAGGAAGCGTGCGTGGCCGCTGGCCTTGGCCTGTTGCCAGAGCGTTTCGATCGGCTCGGCGATGTCCAGCCAGATCACGTCCTGGCGCGGGATCATGATCGAGCCGACCTTGCGATCGGCGAGCGCCAGCACGCCTTCCACCAGCCGGCGCTCGGAGGCCAGGAACACGCCGGCGCGCGTGCCTTCTGCCACGAGCGCGCGGACGTCGTCTTCGGTCACCGCTGCCTGCGGGGCAGCCGAAACCGGCAGGATCCGCAGTACCGCATTGCTCGACACGCGCAGCAGCCAGACCGCCGGCGCGGTGATCGTCGCGAACAGGCGCATCAGCGGCGCGATTCGCAGCGCGAGCGTCTCGGCGTGCAGCAAAGCAACGCGTTTGGGGACCAGCTCGCCCACTATGAGCGTGACGAAGGTGATCATGACCACGACGATCAGGTATGCGATCTCCTCGGCATACCGCGCGGGCACGCCATAGCCGCCGAGCCAGCTCGCCAGCGGCGGGGTCAGCGTCCGGCCGCCGTACAGACCGTTGAAAATCGCAATCAGGGTGATGCCGATCTGGATTGCCGACAGCAGCGTCGTCGGGTCCTCCATGAGCGCGATCGCCGACTTCGCGCCGGTCCGGCCCTGCTCGGCGGCGCCCTGCAGCCGGGAGCGCTTGGCCGAGACCAGGGCCATCTCCGACAACGCGAAAAAGCCGTTGAGGAGGATGAGCAGCAGGATGACGAGGACTTCGCTGGAGATCATGGAGGGCAGCCGGAGACGCGCGGGTGGCAAAGTGTACCCGGGGGCCGCCCGCCGCCGTCCGCTATCCGCTATCCGCTTCCTCCCCTATAATGCGCCGCTCATTTTTCCGGGTAAGGCTTCCAACATGGACTGGCTGATTTCGACCGCCGCCGCGCAGGCGCAGGGCGCATCCGGGCAATCCGGCGCCCTCATGCAGATCCCGCTGCTGATCCTGATGTTCGTGGTCTTCTATTTCCTGCTGATCCGCCCGCAGACCAAGCGCGCCAAGGAGCACCGCGCGATGGTCGCCGCGCTCGAGGTCGGCGCCGAGGTCGTCACCAACGGCGGCATCCTCGGCAAGGTCACGCAGCTGGGCGAGCAATACCTGACGCTCGAGATCGCAGACGGCGTGAACGTCAAGATTCAGCGCGCCACGGTGGCCCAGGTGCTGCCCAAGGGCACGCTGAAGAGCGTCTGACGTCGCGCACTCTCCATGTATCAATTCTCCCGCTGGAAATACTGGCTCGTCATCATCGTGGTCGTGGTCGGCACGCTGTTCGCGCTGCCGAACGTGTTCGGCGAGGGTCCGGCGCTGCAGCTGTCGCGCAACGACCGGGTCGCGATGGACCAGGCCGCGCAGGACCGCGTGCTCGGCGTGCTCGAGAAACAGAAGATCGCGCCGGAGACGGCGTATCTCGAAAAAGACCGCCTGGTGCTGCGCTTCGCCGACGTTCCGCAGCAGACCGCGGCGCGCGACGCGATCATCAAGGGCACTTCCGGCGACTACCTCGTAGCGCTGTCGAGCGTGCCGCGCACGCCGCAGTGGATGCGCAAGGTCGGGCTCAAGCCGATGAGCCTCGGTCTCGACCTGCGGGGCGGCGTGCACTTCGTGTACGAAGTGGACATCCAGGGAGCGATCGTGCAGGCGCAGGAGCGTCTGGAACGCGACACCCGCACCACTCTGCGCGACAAGCGCATTCCGTACGGCGCCGTCACCACCAACAACGGCGTCGTGCGCGTCGTGCTGCGCAGCGCCTCGGACATGCAGGCGGCGACCGACGCACTGAAGTCGCCGGACGGCAGCCTCCAGCTCACCTCGGGCGAGTCGGCCGAAGGTCCGTACATCGAGATGCGCATGACGCCGGCCGAGATCAAGCGCCGGCAGGACGTGGCCATCGAGCAGAACATCACCACGCTGCGCAATCGCGTCGACGAGCTCGGCATCGCCGAGCCGATCGTGACCCGCCAGGCATCGAACCGCATCGTCGTGCAGCTGCCCGGCGTGCAGGATCCGAACGAGGCGATCCGCGTGCTCGGCGCGACTGCGACGCTGGAATTCCGGCTGGTCGACGAAGCCAACAATCCCTACGAGGCGCAGAGCAGCAAGCGCGTGCCGATCGGCTCCAAGCTGTACTTCGAGCGCGGCCAGCAGGGACAGCCCGGCCGCCCGATCCTGTTGAAGCGCGAGGTGATCGCGACCGGCGAGCAGCTGACGGACGCGAGCTCCGGCTTCTCCGAGGGGCAGCCGCAGGTCAACGTGAAGCTGGACGCGCGCGGCGGCCAGTCGATGCTCAATGCTACCAAGGACAACGTGGGCCGGCGCATGGCGGTGGTCTACATCTCCAAGAAGCAGCTCGCCGAAGGTGAGCAGTGCAAGGGCGTGCGCACCGGAGCGGTCTGTACCGAGGAAGACGTCATCAGCGCGGCCACCATCCAGAGCGTGCTGTCGTCGAGCTTCCGCATCACCGGTTTGCAGTCCAACGAAGCGCGCGAGCTGGCACTGCTGTTGCGCTCCGGCGCACTGGCGGCGCCGCAGACGATCGTCGAGCAGCGTTCGGTCGGTCCGAGCCTCGGCGCCGACAACATCCGCCGCGGCTGGCACGCGATGGCCGTGGGCCTGATCCTGACCTTCATCTTCATGGCGATCTACTACCGCGGGTTCGGCTGGATCGCCAACGCGGTGCTGGCCGCCAATCTGGTGCTGACGGTCGGCCTGCTGTCGATGCTGCAGGCCTCGCTGTCGCTGCCGGGCATCGCGGCCGTGGTGTTCCACCTGGGTATCGCCGTGGATGCCAACATCCTCATCTACGAGCGCATCCGCGAAGAGCTGCGCGCGGGCAATTCGCCGCTCTCGGCCATCAACGCCGGCTTCGAGAAGGCCTTCGCCACGATCGCGGACTCGAACGTGACGACGCTGATCGCCGGCGTCGTGCTGTTCGCGTTCGGCACCGGCACGATTCGCAGCTTCGCCATCGTCATGACGCTCGGCATCCTGACCTCGCTGTTCACCTCGGTGGTCGGCAGCCGCGCGCTGGTCCATGCCATCTGGGGCCGGCGCCCGCGCCTGACGCACCTGCCCATCTGATCATCCGGAACGCGCCATGGAGTTCTTCCACAAAGTCACGACGTACCCGTTCATGCACACGCGGCGCATGTGGTACGGCGTGTCGAGCGTCGCGCTCATCGCTTCCGTCGTGCTGCTGTTCTGGCACGGGCTGAACCTCGGCATCGATTTCACCGGCGGCGTGGTGCTGGAATTCCAGTACCCGAAGACCGCGGACATCGAGAAGACGCGCGCGACGCTGGAGCAGGGCGGCTTCGCGCACCCGCAGGTGCAGAACTTCGGCGACGACCGCACGATCATGGTGCGACTGCTGCCGCAGGAGGACCAGAACGTCAACGCCGTCAGCAAGGCCGTGACCGAGGCGCTGCAGAAGGTCGATCCGAGCGTGCAGCTGCAGCGCGCGGAGGTCGTCGGTCCGCAGGTCGGCCAGGAGCTGACCAACCAGGGCGGTCTCGCGATCCTGTTCACGTTCCTGCTGATCGGCCTGTACACCTGGTTCCGCTTCCAGTGGAAGATGGGCATCAGCGCGATCATCGCGACCTTGCACGATCCGCTGATCATCCTCGGCTTCTTCGCGGTCACGCAGATCACCTTCGACCTGGCCGTGCTCGCGGCGATCCTCGCGGTCATCGGCTACTCGCTCAACGACACCGTCGTGGTGTTCGACCGGGTGCGCGAGAACTTCCACAAGGCGCGGCGCGCCAGCTCCGAGGAAGTGATGGACGCCTCGATCAACCAGACGCTGTCACGAACGATCATCACCAGCGGCGCGACGCTCCTGGTGGTGGTCGTGCTGCTGATCATGGGCGGGGAGACGCTGCGCGGCTTCTCCTGGGCGCTGACGATCGGCATCCTGGTCGGCACGTACTCCTCGATCTACGTCGCCGGCGCGCTGGCGCTCGACATGAAGCTGTCGGCGCTCGATTTGATGGAGCAGAAGGAAACCACCAAAGTAGACGCGATGCCATGATGCGCAGCCCCCGCGCAGCGTCGCGCGCGTCATGAACTGGCTCATCTGGCTCGGCTTCTTCGCGATCTTCATCGGCGTCCTCGCGCTCGACCTCGGGGTCCTGCACCGCGAGTCCAGGACGATGCACGTGCGCCAGGCGCTCGGCTGGACCGTCGTCTGGATCATCGTAGCGCTGTCGTTCGGCGGCCTGGTGTACGGCGTGTACGAGCATCACTGGTTCGGCTGGCGCGGTATTTCCGCGGACTCGCCCGACGGCTCCGAAGCGGCGATCCAGTACGTCACCGGCTACCTGCTCGAGTGGTCGCTGTCGGTCGACAACATCTTCGTCATCGCCATCATCTTCACGTTCATGAAGATCCCGGCCCAGTTCCAGTACCGCGTGCTGTTCTGGGGCATCGTCGGCGCGATCGTGCTGCGCGGTGCGATGATCGCGATGGGCTCCGCGCTGATCCACAACTTCGATTGGACCTTCTACCTGTTCGGCGCGATCCTGCTTTACTCGGCGGCGCGCATGCTGCGCAGCGAGGAAGATCAGTTCGATCCCGGCAAGAGCATGCTGGTGCGCCTCGCGCGACGCGTCTATCCCGTCACCGACCAGCTCGACGGCGAGCGCTTCTTCACGGTCGTCAACGGCGCGCGCGCCGCGACGCCGCTGTTCGTCACGCTGCTGCTGGTCGACTTCGCCGACGTCGTGTTCGCCGTCGACTCGATCCCGGCGATCTTCGCCGTGACCCAGGAGCCGTTCATCGTCTTCACCTCGAACGCATTCGCGATCCTGGGCCTGCGCTCGCTGTACTTCGCGATCGCCGGGCTGATGATGATGTTCAAGTACATCAAGTTCAGCCTGATCTTCATCCTCGGCTTCGTCGGCGTGAAGATGCTGCTGCACCACCACCTCGAGATCCCGCACGCGATCTCGCTCGGCGTCATCGTCGGCTTCCTCGCGATCGGCGTGCTCGCCTCGCTGTGGTCGACGCGTCGCGAGCAGCGGCGCGCGCCATAACCGCACGGCACCATGGAAATACTCAGCGACCCGCAGGCCTGGCTGGCATTCGCAACCCTGACGGCGCTCGAGATCGTCCTCGGCATCGACAACATCATCTTCATCTCGATCCTGGTCGGGCGCCTGCCGAAGGCGCAGCAGCAGCGCGGCCGCACCATCGGCCTGGCGCTGGCGATGATCACGCGCATCCTGCTGCTGCTGTCGATCACCTGGGTGATGAGCTTATCGTCGGACCTGTTCACGGTCGCCGGCGCAGGCTTCTCCGGGCGCGACCTGATCCTGATCGGCGGCGGCCTGTTCCTGCTCGCCAAGAGCACGCTGGAGATTCACAGCGGGCTCGAGGGCGAGGAGCACCATCGCGAGGGCAGCGCGCGCGCCGCCACCTTCACCAGCGTCATCGTGCAGATCGCGATCATCGACATCGTGTTCTCGCTCGACTCGGTGATCACCGCCGTCGGCATGGCGGATCACGTCGAGGTGATGATCGCGGCGGTGGTCGTCGCCGTCGTGGTGATGATGTTCCTGGCCGGCCCGATCGGCGAGTTCGTCGACCGCCACCCGACGATCAAGATGCTGGCGCTGTCGTTCCTGATCCTGATCGGCATGGCGCTGGTGGGCGAGGGCTTCGAGTTCCACATCCCGAAGGGCTACATCTACTTCGCGATGGCGTTCTCGGTCGCGGTGGAGATGCTCAACATCCGCATGCGCAAGAAGCTGGAGCCGGTGAAGCTGAGGAAGAAGCTGGAGGAGGAGTGAGGAGTCAGGCTGAGGTGAACTCAATAGGTTGATGCAACACCATGCGCTGTAAAGAGGAGGTGCGCGATGGTGTGGCAGTGGCTGTCGGAGAGCGAGCAGGCGCAGATTTGGGCGCTACACGGTAAGGGTGAGCCCGATAGGGTCATTGGCCTGG
>DATEJG010000132.1:0-7392 GCA_035278165.1 Steroidobacteraceae bacterium | reverse complement strand
TCCTCATCGACGGTGCAGATGTGGATGAGGGATGTCTTAGTGGAGTCTGTGTCGTTGCTATCGACCAGATGGGCGCCACAACGTCCCTTCACCCCGGCGCTACAGAGCCTACTCCAGCGCCGCGCGCACCATACAAGGCGCGAAGGACGCCAAGGAAGATCGCCAAGGAGGAAAAGGATTTTCATATAGTCAGAATCCTTTCCGACCTTGGCGGTCTTGGCGTCTTGGCGAGAGAATTTCCGGGTCTGCTTCTTCTCCGCCGCCTGCTTCCTGCGGCCGGACACCTTCGGCGTGGATCGCGAGCTGCACGTCGTCGCTCGCCAGCAGGCGGTAGCGCGTCATGCCAAATTCGGAGCGCTTCACGCTGGCTGTGGCCACGATCGCGCAGCGCTCGGCCGCGGTGAGCTCGCCGCGGCAGGCGTAGCTGGAAATCTCCAGCGGGACTGGCCGCGTGACGCCGAGCATCGTCAACTCGCCTTCGATCCGCACCGGCCTGCCGTGCGCGAAGACGATGCGCCGCGCCTTGTATGCGATCTGCGGATGCGCTGCTGCGTTGAGCATCGACGGGCCGCGCACGAATTTCGTCAGCGCGCCGTTGCGAGCATCGAGCGAGCCCGCGTCGATCACGATGTCGAGCTCGCCAACCCCTGCCGTCGAGTCGAGCATCACCGCTCCGGCCGCACGCCTGAAATCGCCGCGCTGCGTCGCGCCCATGCTGCGCAACTCGAACGAGATGACGGTGCGTTGCGGGTCGAGGATGTAGTCGCTGGCGCGGGCCGCCGTGTGCGCCAGCAACGCTGCACCGACGGCGATGAGACCTGCGAGCCAAGTGTGACGTGGGATCATGGGCGCAGCATCGCCCGGCCGCGCCCCTGCCTTCTGTCAACGCGTTGACACTCAATACCCGCGGTCCGAGCAGCACGCCGCCAGCGCGGAATCGTCCCGTGTACCTTCCGCACACGCGATGCCCGTCCGGTCCGCCTTCCAGTCGGCCCATTCGGCGTCGCCATGACCGAGCAGGTCGCGCACCTCTTTGCCGGCGCCGGCGAGATACGCCTCGGTGACGCTGCAGTAGCGGGAGATCAGCCCGCCCGCGAGACAGTGCGCCCGCTTGTCCGGCATGTTCTGCGGGAGCTTTTCCTGCAGCACCGCCTGCATGCATCCGTAGGAAGAGTGCGCGAGGCGCGGCGGACGATTCGCAATCGCAGCGCAAGCGCTAAGATTCGCCAGCACCATCCCGGCGGCCACCAGGCGTATAACGTTCATGAGCGAGTTGACCATCTACCACAATCCTGCGTGCAGCAAGAGTCGCGCGACGCTGGCGCTGATCCAGGCGAGCGGTCATCGGCCGCGAGTCATCGAGTACCTGAAGACGCCGCCCAGCGAGGCCGAGCTCAGCGCGATCGTGCGCAAGCTGGGCATCGCGCCGCTGCAGCTGGTCCGCCGCACCGAGCAGGTGTTCAAGGACAAGTTCGCCGGCAAGACGCTCGGCGACGAGGAATGGATCGAGGCGATGGTCGCGAACCCGATCCTGATCGAGCGCCCGATCGTGGTGCGCGGCGCGGCGGCCGCGATCGGCCGCCCGCCGGAGAACGTCAAACCTTTGCTGAAGCCTTAGCCGCGTCCTTCATCGGCGTGACGTTGGCGTTCAGCCGGAACAGGTTGGTCGGGTCGTACTTCATCTTGAGGCCGACCAGCCGCTCGTAGTTGCCGCGATAGTTCTCGTTGAGCTCCTTCGCGGTGACCTCGCGCGCGACGTCGTTCACGTAGAAGCCGCGCGTGAACGGCTCGAGCGTCTTCCAGTAACGGCGCGTCTCTTCGATGTGCGGGGCCGGATCCTCTTTGCCGCCGGCGGGCCAGGCCGAGACCGCCATCATGTTGGCGATCGCATAGCGGTGCGCGAACGCGGTCGCGGCATCCGCGACGCGGCTGCTCGCGCCGCCGCAGTGCTGGAAGAACAGGAGCGTCGTGCGGCGCGGGTCGCCGTGGATTCCATCGACGATGGCCGTGACGAGCTCGCCCGGAATCTTGCCGATGAATCCGCCCTTGAGATACGAGGCGATGGCGCGCGTGTCGGTCGTGTCGTTGACCCGTTGCACCTGCACGTATTCCATCGCCTTGATCGAGTCGTTGGCAGGCGTGCCGACCTTGCGGATCGGCGCGAGCGCGCGCTCCGCCTCCGCCTGCGATCCGCTGTAGCAGACTTCCAGCATGATCGCACCCGGAGCGTTGCCGGGCGGCAGCACCAGTGTCGGGTCCATGTACAGCTCATCGGGCGCCGCCGGCGCGTATTCGCTCCACATCGTCAGCACGTCGCGCGCTTTCTCGATCGGATACATCACCTTGCCCGCGACGACCTGGCGCTGCATCGGATGCAGCCGGAACTCGAAGTTCGTGACCACGCCGAAGTTGCCGCTGCCGCCGCGCGCCGCCCAGAACAGGTCCGGATTGTCGCTCGCGCTCGCATGCAGCAGCTTGCCGTCTGCGGTAACGACGTCGACTGACTCCAGGTTGTCGATGGCCATCCCGAACCTGCGCGCGAGCCGGCCGAAGCCGCCGCCGAGCGTCAGGCCGCCCACGCCGGTGTGCGACACCGTGCCGAGCGGCGTCACCAGCTCGTGCGGCGCCGTCGCCTTGTCAACGGAGCCCAGCAGCGAGCCGCCGGTGACGGACGCGCGGCGCGCCTTCGGATCGACGCTGACCGCGCGGTAGGTCGACAGGTCGATCTGCATGCCGCGATCGCACGTCGATTGACCAGAATGGCTGTGCCCGCCGCACTTCACCGCGACCAGCAGGCTGTTGGCCCGTGCGAAGCTCACGGCAGCCTGGATGTCCGGCACGTCCTTGGGCTGCACGATCAGTGCCGGATGCTTGTCGAACGACGGATTCAGAATCCGCCGGGCGCTGTCGTACCCGTCGTCGCCCGCCAGCAGCAGCTGCCCGTGCAGCTTCGCGGCAAGGTCCTGGATGTCTGCGCCGCGCAGCGTGATCTGCCGGCCGTCACCAGTGACCGCAGCAACGTCCGCTACCTTGCCCGGACGGACGACGGCGTAGCTCGGCTTGATTGCGGAAATGCTCAGGGCCGCAGTCACCCAGAGTGACGACTGCACGAAATCGCGACGCTTCATCGGAGTCTCCCCGCTTCGTTGGCGTTTACGGCAGTAGAAGCCTGCGCGCGGTCGAAATCAAGTGAGTCGAGTCGGGCTGGCCCGGAGATTCTCGTCCTTCGCGTCTTGGCGAGAGTTTCTCGTTCTTCTCACAGCACCACGCTGAAGTACGGCCGCTCCGGCACGAACAGGAGCCGGTCAGCGGCGCGGCGCCACTCGGCGGGTGCCCGCGGCCCGAGGAGCACGAGCGCGGTGCTGTAGGCGTGACCGCGTGCCTCGAGGGGCAGGCCGTCGAGCAGCTGATCCGCGTCGAGCGGATTGGCGGAAGTGCGAGCGGCGGCGATGAACGCCAGAATCTTCTCGACGTTGTCGTCGTCCTTCTCCTCGCGAACGACGGCCAGGTACGGCGCGGGGTCCTTGCGTTCGCGCAATGCCAGGCCGAGCGCTGTCCAGACGCTGTCGCGGTCGATGCCTCGATCCATGGGCAGCGCGAGCGCCTGGCCGACGAGCTCGCGCGAGGCGCCGTCGGATGCTGCAGCCAGGCGCACGACGCGCGCGGTTTCCTGCGGATCGCTGATCTTCTCGCCCAGGGCCGCCTGCACATCGCCGCGCGCAACATGGTGATACGCCATATCGATGCCAGGCTGCAGCCCGGCGCCGGACATCAGCGCCACGTAGTACCGCAACGTATCGGACTGCTGCACGAGATCTGCGCTCTGCGCGTCGCCATCGCGACTCGACAGGCGACGCAGACGCATCGTGTCGAGGGCCAGCCGCTCCGTCATCGACGGGACGCGTTGCCGCGCAACGTTGAGCGCGGCGGCAGCATCGTCCCAGCGCGCGTGCTGCGCATGTGTGTAACCCATCGCCGCCGCAAGCCAACCGTTGTCCGGAGCCTTCGCATAGAGATCGGCAAACTGCCGCTCGCGCTGCGCCTCGTCGTCGATGCACCGAGCAGCCACGTACTGCAGATTGATGCTCTGCGGACGCGCGCGCGCGAGTGTCTGGTGGCGCTTGCAAACTGCAGCCCGCAGATCGCGGCGCGCATCCTGTTCGGCACGCAAGGTGAGCACATCCTCAGGATCGAGCTTGAGACGTGCGCGGACGATCTCTTCGAACCCTTCGCCTTGCGAGGCAAGGGCCAGCCAGTACGCGGTGTAGTGACCTTCGCTCGAATCCCAGCGTGCGTGCGCCGCGATGACTTGCGCCTGCTGTTTCGGATCCTGCAGCACCGACAACAAGCCCGACGGGTTGTCGTGTCCGAACGCCGCCATCACGTCGCGCGTGCCGCCGTCGCTGCTGCGGCTGGTGCTGATGGTCTCGGGCGGCTCCTCGAAGATGTAGCTGGCGCCGGTCGTAGTCCAGCGCAGCGGCCCGATCATGCGCTCCGGCACCTGGCCCACCGAGCCGTAGGTCGCGGTCCACTCCACCAGCGCGCTTGCACCCGCGACGTTGTAGATGCTCTCGGTCGAGCCGATCGGAATCTCCGCATCGAACTGCTCGATGACGTCGCCGCGCTCGGTCACGGTGCGCACCGGATAACGCTCATCGCCGCCGACCGTGAGCTTGGCATGCGAGAACGCCGGCACCTGGACCGAGGCATCGCCGATCGAAACGGTGACCGGCCGCGCGAGCCCGTTGTGGACATTGACGAGCGTCTTGCCGACCGTGGCGCCGACGCTGAGCACGGCCGCAATGATTCCGCACGCCACCGTCAACCGCGCGAGCGTCGGGACCAGCCCGTCGGCGACGTGGAAGCGATCCCACAAGTCCAGCTTGGTCTTGCGCGGCCGCTCGCTGCCGGGCACCAGCACCGGATACTGGTCGGGTACCTTGGTCGCATCCGGCGCGGCGGCCGGCGTCATCTTCTCACGAACGAATCGCGACACTTGCGCTTCGGCCAGCAGCAGCTGCTCGAGCGCCGCCTGGCGCAGTGCCGACAACGCCGAGCCGGCGCTTGCGACCCAGCTGTGGATCGCATTGAGCCACTCGCCGACGTTCTTCTCGTCCGCCAGCGGCAGCGTGAACGTGCCCAGCGCCTGCTGCCAGCTCTCCACCTTGAGACGCCGCGACAGCGTGCGGTCGAGGACGATCTTGCTGCCCTCGTCCTCATATATATGGCGCAGCGCGTTGTGCACCTCGGCGCACGCATTCAGCAGAACGCGGACCTCGCCCTTCGACACGCGCCCGTCTGCCGTGACCACCGACACCGTGTTGCACAGCGCGCCATGCGCATCGCGCAGATTCGCTTCGCTGTGCTCGGCGTAGTGGAGAATCGAGACGAGACCCTTGAGATAGGCCTCCCATCCCGGCCCGAGCTGGGCCGCGGCGGCGACGTGCACGGAGCGACAGCGGCGATCGTGCGATTGCACGGTCTCGCGCGCGCGATCGAGCTCACCCTGCAGCTGGTCGAGCGCCTCCTGCAGGTCGGCGCGCTTCAGGTCCTTGCCACGATGACGAATGATGCCGCCGTGGGCGGTCAGGAATCCTTCCTTCAGTCCCTGCAGCGTCGCCTTCTCTTCTTCCAGTGCCTTCAGTCGCGCGAGATCCTCAGAGAGCGCCTGCGGATAGAGTGCGGCGAGCTCGGCTGCGACGTAGTCGCTGCGCAGCGGCGGCCCGTAGAGGTCGGCGACCTGCCGCGCATGCAGCGCCAGCGGGCGGCCGAGATATGCGCCGCGATACGAGCGATCGTAGAAGGCGCGACCGAATTGCTCGTCGAGCTTCGCGAGCGACTGCTCGAGGGGCACGTCAGCCGCCTCCTGGACCGCTCGGAAGACGTGCGCCGTCATCTGCTTCTTCAGCTCGGGAACGTCGTCGAACAGCTCCCATGCACTGCGCTCGTCGATCGCGGCTGCGATGTAGCGGCGCTTGGCGTTCTGCTCGCGCTCGGAGTTCGCCGGATGCGTGCTCCACATGCGCGGCGGCTGCGCCAGCGAAGTCTTGAAGACGCGGTGCTCCTGCGGCTTGTCCCGGGGCGGCGGCGCGACCTCGCCGTAGCCCGGATCGTCGAGCACCTGCCGCAGCTTCTCCGTGATGCGCTTCTGCACGGCAAACAGGTCCATCACGGTGCGCTTGTCGCGCGCCTCGGAGTCGGCAAACGCCAGTGCGCGCTCCCACGCCTCGTCGGCGACATTCAATTTGTAGAGCGCGTGGATCAACGCGTCGCTGCCGGTCAGCGACACGGCAACCAGATCGGCCTGCAGCTCCATCTCGCGCGACAGTGCGCGCTGCGCCAGCACGACGACGCGGAAAACGGTCTCGGTCAGCGACCGGATCGACCACACGACGAGCGACAGCAACCAGCCCACCCAGGCGATGCGCAGGTCGACGCGCGAGAGACCGCGCAGGAACGAGTCGAGCGCGTCGCGCTTGGCGATGATGTGCGCCGCGATCTGCTGCGCGATGTACACCCAGCGGCCGACGGCCATCGAGCGTTGCCCGAAGTGACCGAACTCGTGCGCGAGCACTGCTTTGAGCTCGCCGAGCGAGATCGCGTTGACCAGCCCGAGGCCGATCTCGAGATTCTTGCGCGACGGGAACAGCAGGTTGAGAACGCTCAGGTCATAGAACACCGCCGCATTCACGCGCGGCGACAGGAACACGCGATGCGCGCGCGGTGCGCCCGCTTCGTCTGCAAGACGATTGATGAACGCAAACAGGCGCGGCTGTTCCGAGGCCGTGACCTCGATGTCGTCGATCGCCTGCCGATGCTTGACGAACACCAGCGCCTTCCACATGAAGACGGCGAGGAACGCAGAGCAGACGCCTGCCACCAGCCGCCACAGCGTGTCGCCGCCGTGCCCGAGACTGGCGAGCAGCCGGTAGGCAGTCCAGCTGAACCAGCCCGCGAGCGCGAGGTAGAGCAGCACGAACAGCGCGAGGCCGCCCATGGCGAGCCATGCATGAGTGCGATAGGCCCGCGTGGGCCGAGTGAGATCCGCCGGCACCGTGCGCGGCCCGGCAGGATAAACGTGCTCGACTGACATCTTCGTCCCCGCTGAGGGAATCGCGGCGATCCTACGCCTGGGACTTGTGGCCGCATACGTTAAATAGCCCGCGGCGCGGCCGTTCTGTGCGGCCCTTCTCACTCTTGCAGAGGTGTCAGGCTGAGGCCGACCCACAGCGCTGGCGTGGGTCAGGCTTCGGTGAACTCAATAGGTCGATGCAACACCATGCGCTGTAAAGAGGAGGTGCGCGATGGTGTGGCAGTGGCTGTCGGAGAGCGAGCAGGCGCAGATTTGGGCGCTACACGGTAAAGGTGAGCCCGATAGGGTCATTGGCCTGG
>DATEJG010000131.1:0-3053 GCA_035278165.1 Steroidobacteraceae bacterium | reverse complement strand
GTCATTGAGCCAGGCCGTGATGCTCGACGTCGTCTCGCCCCGCGCGGCACTGACGTCGGTCGGCTCGGCGACCTCGGCCGGCGGCCGCGGCACGGTGCGCGAGGGAAGCGTGACGGACGTGGAGGTCGCCGAGGCGAGCGCGAAGCCGCCTGCGGGCTTGGGATTGATCGTCGGCCGGGCCTGCGGCGTCGGAACGCGCGCTTCCTGCACCGGTTTCGCGGCGGCCATGGGCACCCGCGCCGCGCTGCTGTCGTCTTCCTCGTCTTCGTCGGTTGAGAAGCCGAACAGGCGGGCCAGCACGTTCCCTTTCTTCGGCTTCGAAGCCGACGCGACGCGCTGTTCCTCGCCGCTGATCGCGCCCGCGCTCTTTGCTGCCGCGAGCGATACGGCCGACGGGCTCGACGATCCGCGCCGCTCGATATCGGCAAGCGCCAGCGCATAGCCGGAGAGCGGCTGGCCGTCGGACGGCACGTGCACGGTGCGGCCGTTCGGGAACACGCGCGCGAGCTGGTCGTGCGTCATGCGCGGCCAGTGGCGCACCGAGCCGACATCAACGTGGACGAACGAACCCGGATAGTAGCCGACGCCGCCGCGCTGCAGCCGCAGACCCGCGACGCGCAACTCCTCGACCGAGACCCCGGAAATGTTGAAGTCGATCGCCTTGCCGAGCATGTGCTGGCTGAACTGGGCGACGCCGCGCGAGCGCCGGCGCAACATAGCGTTGGTGGCGGGCGAACGGTACGACGAGACGATGCGGATCGGTTCCTTGGTGTTCACATCGCGGGTGATCTCCCACAGGATGTCGAACAGCTGCGGGTCCATCCGGGTCTGGTCGTCGTTGCGCCAGTCGCGCAGGAAGTAGTTGAGCTTCTTCAGCCCCTCCTCGTCATAGCGCCCGTTGCGCTTGAACGTGACGGTGATCTCGTCGTCGCGGTGGGTGTGCGAAAGGTAGATCGAGCGGGTGTCGCCGTTCGCCACCACGGTCTGCAGGGTATCGGAGGTGACCACCAGGGCGAACGCCGCAAGCCCCACGCAAGGGATTGCGCGCAACGGACGACACAACGATACGGCCTGACGCGCAAAGCGACTCGGCATGCAATCCCGCGTGAAACGTCGCCCAAACAGAGCGACCGCGGCGTCCCCCGCCGCGTGCGAATGGTTAGCGCAGTCTTGTCGGGATGGGTTAACGCGAGATTAGCGCTGCCCCGTCCCCCCTTAGCCCCGATTGGCTAACGGGGGAGTATGGCGAAAAATAGCCCTTTGGCGCCAGAGCCTTCCGGGATGGTGAATAACGCCTTTAGCGGGCCGTCACGGTCCGCTGCTGCGCCCGGCGCTGCCTCTGGGGCTGGGGCTCCTGCCGGATCGGGTTACCGAACAGCCGGTCGAAGAACGACTGCCCGAACGACTGGCCGCCCGAATAGCTGTCGTTTCCGACCCCGTTCGGCAGTCGGACTGACGGGCGGTTGTAGCTCGGCTGGGCTCGCGCGATCGGAATTTCCGCCTGACGACGGTCTTCCTTCAGGGCGGCGAGCAGCCGGGCGTCCCGGCCGTAGATGTCGTCGCGGACCTGCAGGTGGCCGGCGTCGTCCACGAACGCGGTCTGGTAGGTGATGTGCACCGGGATCTGGTTGGTGAAGCGCAGGTCGATCTCGGAATGACCGAACATGCTCTTGATCCGGTCCGCCGAGTAGTTCGAGCCCGGCATGCCGAGCCCGGTCATGATCTCGGCGTACTTGGTCGGGTCCTGCACCCGCATGCAGCCGTGGCTGTAGGCGCGTTTGCTGTGCGCGAACAGATGCTTGTCCGGCGTGTCGTGCTGATAGACCAGGAACTTGTTGGGGAAGTTGAAGCGCACGCGCCCGAGCGCGTTGGCCTCGCCCGGCGGCTGCGAGATATGCACGCTGCCGTCGGGCCGTTGCTGCAGGTTCAGGCCCATCCGCTTGAGCACGGTCGGGTCCTGCTGCAGCGCCGGCAGGTATTCGTTGTAGACGATCGACGGCGGCACGTTCCAGGTCGGATTGACCGTGATGTACTTCATCGTCTCCGAGAGGAGCGGCGTCGGTGTGCCGGGCTTTCCGACCACCACGCGCGTCTGCCAGATCGTCGCGCCGTTGTTGTAGACCCGCAAGGTGAAGTCCGGGATGTTCAGCACGACGTGCGCCTTGCCGAGGTCGCGCGGAATCCAGCGCCAGCGTTCCATGTTGGCGATGATGATCTGATCGTCCTTCTCGTGCCGCTTGCCGTTGAGCGCGTCCACGGTCTGCTGCGTCAGCTTGCCGGTCGCCGAGAGACCCTTTTCCTTCTGGTACTGCGCGACCGCGTCGGCGAGCGGCTTGTCGTAGAAGTTATCGCCGCGCACGGCGGGAAGGCCGAGCTTCTCGCGCAGCGCCGGCACGCGCTCGTCCGACATCAGCAAGGTCTGCTTGGTCCGCTTGTCGGTCGTGAGCTCCAGCACCGGCCCGCGCGCGATCGCGTCCGCCACGTCGCCCTTGCGGCCGCGCACTTCGGCGAGCTTCTTGCGCAGCGCCTTGTAGGCGGCTTGCGGCGGCTGGTAGCTGTTCAGCACATCGGCCACCTTGCTGCTCGCGGCGACCTTGCTCAGCACGTCGAGCGGCACGGGGGCGGTCTGCTCGTAGAAGATATCCGCGCTGACGCGCGAATAATGCACGCGCCCCATCTGGGCGTGGCGTGCGTAGTCGAGCACGGACTCGACCAGCCGCATCTCGGCGTCCGCCATCGCGGCGGGCGTGCTGCCGGCCTGGATCGACGGGACCGGATAGTCGGTCGGGTCCATGCCGTCGGCATCGGCGTTGCGCAGATGCGCGATCGTCTGCTTGCCGCGCTCGGTCGCGCCATCGGGGCTCACGAACATCGGCGCGTAGTCACGCGAGGCGTAAAACGCCTCGACGGCAGTGCGCTCGGACTTCTTCTCGATCACCCGCGCGAGCCGGTTGCTGCCGATGAACTCGCGCAGCGCGTCGCGAATGGGCTGATCCGCGTGGACGACCGCGGCCGGAGGCGCGGGCGTCACGGGAGCAGCAGCGGCGGGTGCA
>DATEJG010000130.1:0-71223 GCA_035278165.1 Steroidobacteraceae bacterium | reverse complement strand
GACTTCATAAAAACAAAACAGGAAAGCGGGCGTGCACGGCTGCCGTGCTTGCTATCGTGCGGGCCCCCACGCTCGAGGTTGCACAAGCAACACGACCGAAAACTGCAACGATGCAAAACCGGATTACCTACCAGATCCTCGCCGGTCTGCTGCTCGGCATTGCCTGCGGCTATGTCGCGTACGCGTACTTCCCCGACTCGAGCGCCGGATTCGCCGAGCACGTGTCGCTCCTGCCGAGCGCGTTCCTGCGCCTGATCAAGATGATCATCGCGCCGCTGGTGTTCTCGACGCTCGTGATCGGCATCGCCAGGCTGGGCGATGCCGCGACGGTGGGCCGGGTCGGCGGCAAAGCGCTCGCCTGGTTCATGTTCGCCTCGATTCTGTCGCTCACGCTCGGGCTGCTGCTCGTGCAGTGGCTGGAGCCCGGCAAGACGATGCAGCTGGCGTTGCCGACGGAAGGCGCAGGCACGGTGAGCGCCGCGCCGCTGTCGCTCGCGGGCCTGCTCTCGCACACGATTCCCAGCAGCGCGATCGATGCCATGGCGCGCAACGAGATCCTGCAGATCGTCGTGTTCTCGCTGTTCTTCGGCACCGGCATGGCCGCGCTCGGCGAGCGCGGCCGCACGCTGGTGGATGCGCTCGAAAGCGTCGCGCAGACGATGCTGAAAGTGACGGGCTACGTGATGCGATTTGCGCCGCTGGCCGTTTTCGGCGCGCTGGCCGGCACCGTCGCCAGCCAGGGGTTGGGCATCATTCGCGTCTACGGCGTGTTCATCGGCGAGTTCTACCTGGGCTTGCTGCTGCTGTGGGCGCTGCTGATGCTGCTCGGCGGCGCGATCATCGGCCGGCGCGTACTGCAGCTGGTGCGCTGCATGCGCGAGCCGACGCTCGTCGCATTCTCGACGGCAAGCTCCGAAGCCGCGTATCCCCAGATGCTGCAACGACTCGAGCGCTTCGGCTGCAGCAACCGCATCGCCAGCTTCGTGCTGCCGATGGGATATTCGTTCAACCTCGACGGCTCGATGATGTACTGCACGTTCGCAGTGCTGTTCATCGCGCAGGCGTACGGCATGGAGCTGTCGGCAGGGCAGCAGATCATGATGCTGGCGATCCTGATGCTGACCTCGAAAGGCATCGCCGGTGTGCCGCGCGCTTCGCTGGTCGTCGTCGCGGCCACGCTGGCGCAGTTCGATATCCCGGAAGCCGGCCTCGTGCTGCTGATCGGCATCGACCATTTCCTCGACATGGGTCGCTCCGCCACCAACGTGATCGGCAACAGCATCGCGACTGCAGTCGTCTCGAAGTGGGAAGGCGACTTGAAGGAGTCCGAGCCGGAGCCGGGGCCCGCCGCCGACGCGTCCGTGCTGCCCGGCTTTGCCGAGCGCGCCGCCGCCGGTATAAAGCCTCATGGCCCTGGACCGGAAATCGATTGAGGAAGTGCTTGCCGACGCGGCCGCCCTGCAAGCGGCGCGTCGGCTGGACGAAGCCGAGCAACTGCATCGTGCCGTACTGGAGCGGGCGCCGGCGAACCCGGCCTCGCTCCAGTTCCTTGCCGCCCGCTGCTTCGAGAGAGGCGAGCTGAGCGCGGCAGCGGCCTACATGCAGCGTTACGTCGCGGTCGACCCGGCGAATCTCGAAGCCTGTCGCGCGCTGGGCGTGACGCTCGAATCCTTGGGGCGGATCGATGAAGCGGTCGCTGTCCTGCGCCAGGCGTACCTGCGCCAGACCACGGAACCGATAACGCTGCTGCTGCTGGGCGCTGCGCTCGCCAAGGCAGGACACCTCGAAGCATCTGCGGCGGCCGGCAGTCTGCTGGAGGCGACGTTGCCGGAGATGCTGCAGCTCGACCGGCAGAGAGGCGGCGCCGCCTACGCGAAAGAGCGCTCCGCGCGGCTGCGGCATGCGCTGGAGGACTTTTATGCGCAGGTTCGTGCGGATGCCATCGAGGAAGCGAAACGCGCCGAGCCCGCCGCCGATCTGTCGCGCGTGAACGGCGCCGTATGGCGGCCGGTCTTTGCTCCCGGCACGCCGGAGCGTCGGCGGCCCGCCTTTTTCTACGTGCCGCAACTGGGCGATGCGCCCTGGCTCGAGCCGGAAATCTTCGACTGGGCGGACGGGCTGCAGGCTGCTGCCCCCGAGCTGGCGCAGGAAGTAGCGGACTTCCTGAATGTCGATGCCGACGGTCTGCCCTACATCGGCAAGCAGGAAGAGAGCGAGCTCTGGCGCAGCCTCGCGGGACGGACCAACTGGAGTGCCGTTCATTTCTGGAACGACGCGTTAGCGAACGAGCCCGCGCTGGCCCGCTTTCCCAAGGTGCGCGCCGCGCTCGAGCGGCTGCCGCTGGTGACTTCAGGCGGCGTTCCCGTCGAGGCGTTCCTGTCGATCCTCAAGCCGCGCACGCGGATTCCGCCGCATTTCGGCAATGCGAATCATCGGCTGACGGTCCACCTTCCGCTCATCGTCCCCGCCGGCTGCGGCGTCGAAGTGGGCGGCGAAGCGCGCGAGACGCGGTTCGGTCGATTGATGATCTTCGACGACAGCTACGAGCACAGCGCGTGGAACGACAGCGACACGGCACGCATAGTCCTCATATTCGAGATATGGCACCCGGCGCTGAGCGCTGCGGAACGCACCGCAGTCGCCGGCATGCTGTCTCGCTATGACCGTCTCTCGCGTCGACGCCATGCGCTTCTGGCGAGCGGCGGGCCGATGCCCGAGAAGGCGGAGGCGGAGCTTGCCGCGCGAGTGCGCGCGGTTCACAAGGCGCCGGACGATGGCGAGTCGTGGCTTCGCCTCGTGGAGTGTCTCGTGCGGCAGCAACGCTTCGAAGAGGCCGCTCAGGCAGCCAGCCTCGGTGCCGACAAGGCAGCGGACTTGCGCCGGTTGGGCGCACGCACGGATGCGAATCCGGACCTTCGTGAGCTGGCCGTTCAGGCCGACGCGCTCATCCGACAAAAATTGAGCGGCCTGCATGCCGAGGCAATCGGCCCGGCCGCGTCGTTGCGCCTGCGGCAATTCGAGTGGCCGCCGGACGACGACGGCCGGCTCGATCTGACGACGCTTTCCTGGGAGCCGGCGCTCAGCCGGGACGAGGCCGAGGCACTGCGTCGCAGCGCCAGCGCACGCGCGCGCTGGCTGCAGGCGCGGCGCTTGCCGCCGGTCGAGATCGTCGTCGACCGCTGGGGACGGCCGGTGCGCGAGCAGGTTATGTGAGATACGAAGCGTGATGGCGCCCGCAGTTTCCGTTCGCACTCGTCCCATCGAGATGGCTGCACACTGAGCCGGTTGCCCTCTCATGTACGCTGCGTACGAGAGGTGATTGCCAATGGCAGAGCGGGAAATGAGCAGCAAGGCGCTGCTCGACAAACTGTATAGCGGGTTGGATACGATGCCCGCTGTCGAGACTGAGCTGAGCGCGCGCGACTTGCGCAGGTTGACCGATGATTTCCTCGGCAAGCCTGCGGAGCCGAGCGAGTTCGGTCAGCATCGTGCACCGCCGTCTGCGCCTGCACCGACTCCGTCCGCCGTCAAAGCGCGGTCCGGCACGCGTGGGACGATGTTGCGCTCATCGCTCCTGGCTCTCGTTTCGATCGCGCTCGCCGGCGTGATCGCCGCCGCGACGCTGCGCGAATCCGACAAGCGCGCCGCTGTCCCACCGCCGCCCCCTGCTGTCGATCCTGTCCCGGCTCCTGCGCCAGAGGTGCAACCTGCGCCGTCGCCGCCGCCCGAACCGGTCGTGCTGGTGAATCCGTTCGATGCGAGCGAGAAATTCACGTTCCCGCCGGGCACGAGCAAGGCCGACGCGCGCGATCAGATGGCGGCGCTGCTCCTGCAGCGTGCCGTGGAGCGCCGCGCCCACATCCCACGAGCTCGCAAGCTGGCAGCGGAGCCGCACGCACCCTCGACCCGCCGCGGGTCGTAGCCGCTCATCTGCGCCGGAGGACCTTGATCGTCTCCAGCGCTTCGAGATACGCAGCCACGTGCTCGAGCGGGACCGGGCCGAACTCGGCGGACAGCGCATCGCGAATGTCGCGCACGCTGCGGCGACCGTCGACGAAGTTGAGCGCCTCGACGGCGTACTCGCCGCCCCCGCCGCGCAGACCCGAATACTCCGTGAGCGCCAGCGCTGCTGCGCGCTCGGCCCCGAGACGATCGACCAGGTAGTCGTAGCCGAACACCGTCATGGGGCCCTTGGGCTCGGCATTGCGCACGTAGACGACGCCCGGCGGCTCGCGCCCGGCGGAGACGCGAGCTGACGTCGACATCGCAGCCAGCTGCCCGAGAAACCGCTCGCGCGCTGCACGCGTCGCATCGGGCACGGCCAGCCAGCGCTCCATGGAGTCCAGCACTCCGCGCTCGTACGCCATGTGCGAGGTTTCGAGTACGCCTTGCTCGACGGGCGGCAATCCGCTGCGACGCTCCAGCATCACGGCCGTGCGTCGCAAGCTCTGGTGCTCGAGCAATGCGCTGACCGCTGGCAGATCGTCGGCGGAAAGATTTGCGAGAAACCAGCCGCTCGCCGCACCGATGAAGCCGGCCCGCTGCAGTTTCGTGGCATCGATGTTCTCCGGCAGATCGCCGTTGGTATGAATGTAGCGATCCGGCCAGTCGTTCATGTAGATGGCCGGGATGCGGAACGAGCTGTCGGTGAACACCACGTGGTCGCTGCCGGCATCGAACTCCTTGAGCTGCGCGAGCAGCGCCTGCTTGTCGCCGCCGGCGGCGATCATGGGATAGCGCGTGTCGCGACCGGCAGCGAACGCGTCGCTCTCGGCGTTGACGAATGCCGCGAACGCCTCGGCCACGTCGTTGACGAAATTCGGCAGGCTCGCGGGCGAGCGCGTCACGTGAAAGACGGCCTTGGTGCGCGGACCGCCGCCGACCATGTCCATGTGGATGTCGGCAACGATCTGCCCGGCGAGGTCGGGGCGCGCGTTCAGCAGGATCGTGCTGCCCTCGATCTCGGGAGGCCACAGGAAGTGCAGCGTGCGACGGGGGCGCGCGAGCTTGCCTTGTGCGATCAGACGCGCATAGCTGCGGGCAACCTCCAGGATCGTGGCGCATCCGCTGGCGTTGTCGTTTGCACCGGGCCGCGGATGATCCAGATGGCACGTGAAGGCGATCTGCTGCCGGGCGAGCACGGGATCGGCGCCCGCGATCGAGGCGCTGACGATCTCGTACTCGCCCGCGTGGCGCTGTGCCTTCACGGTCGCCTGCAGCCGCACCGTCTCGCCTGCGCTCAAGCGCGCCTGAAAACTGCGCGCTTGCTTCAGCGACACCATGAAACCGAAGGTGCGCCGCGGACTGAAGCTGTCCAGGTGTCCCCAGCGCACCAGCGACTCGTCTTCGCGCGACCACGCCGTCGGCTGATTCTGCGCATAGCTGACGATGCCGGCCGCACCGAAGCGATCCACCGCCAGCGGCGCCACAGCCTCCGGCTGCGAGCTGGTCAGCACCAATTGGCCGCGGACCTGCTTGCCGGCATAGTCCTGCTCTCTCGTTCCTGCTCCTACGTCCACCAGATCGGCGGTCGCCTCGCCGCTGTCGCTGTCCTGAGCCAGCGACAAGGGCATGGACTCCCAGCTCGCGATGCGCGCAGCGGGCTGCCATTGCTCGCCACGCCGCTCGAGCTCCCACAGCTCGGCGAACTCTGCATCCCAGGCCGGCCGCGCTCTCTGAGTGCCGAACATCGTGGTGCCATCCGCGGGAAACCGCAGCACCTCCACGCGGTCGAGGCCGGCGCGCCGCAGTTCGGCGACGATGTGCTCAGTGGCGCGATGAAACGGCTCAGAGGCGCGCATGCGATGCAGCTGCGCGAATACTTCCACGTCGCGCTTGGCGCGCGCGCCATCGAGCTCACTCGCAAGTGCTGCGATGACCGGTTCGGGCAGCAACGGCGGCGTGGCAGCATCGGCCGCGCGGCTGAGGCACGCGATTGCGAGCAAGCACATCGCAACACGCCCGATTCCAAAGCGACGGCAGTTGGCCACAGCAGGCTCCCGGCAATGGGAGGAGCAAGTGTAGCGTCCGCGCCTTGGCCGCACGATCACCCTTCTCGCTTCATGCGCTCGCGGCGTTGCAGCTCTTCCTTCGAAGGCGCCTGCAGTGCGAACGAGCCGCCCTTGACGTCGCCCGCACGGACGTAGGTGTTGATCGTGACCCCGGTCGTCGAGACGGCGGACTCGACGAGCTCGAGGCCGGCTGGACTCGCACCCTCGCCGAAGAGCCGCTTACCGCGCCCGAGGATCACGGGAAAGATGGACACGCGGAACTCATCGATGAGGTCGGCCTGCAGCAGCGACTGCAGCAGCCCGGTGCTCCCCTGGGTCAGCAGCGCAGGACCGTCCTGCTGTTTCAGGCGTGCCACGTCACGGGCTGCGTCGTGCAGCGCCACCGAGTTCTGCCAGCTCAGCGGCGTCTTCGCCGAGGTCGCGACGTACTTGGTCACCTGGTTGAAGCGCTGACCGATGGGATCGTCCGCGCCCGCGTAGGGCCAGTGTGCCGCGAAGATCTCGTAGGTCTTGCGGCCGAGCAGCAGGTCGAACGGCGCGCCGAACGACTTGCCCATCGCCTGGCCGAGCACGTCGTCGAAGTACGGGAACACCCAGCCGCCGAGCTCGAAGCCGCCCGTCGGATCCTCTTCGGGCGCGCCGGGCGCCTGCATCACGCCGTCCAGGCTCATCATCACGCCAGCAATGACCTTTCTCATGAGCGTCTCCGCACGAGTAGTGACCGACTGTCCCCAGGACGCCGCAGAGTGCCGCGATCCGACATCTGCGGAGGCTCTTTATAGCGATTGGTCGCCGGTCCTGCCTGCGTCTTACTCCAACGATGCACGCCGCCCTGCCCGAAGCTCCCGCGACTACCCTCGGCAAGCTGCCCGCCGTGACGCTCGGCTTCTGGATCACCAAGATTCTCGCGACGACCATGGGCGAGACGGGCGGCGACGCCGTCTCGATGTCGCTCGGCTTCGGTTATCTGGCGAGCACGGTCGTGTTCTTCGTCGTCTTCGTCGCGGCGGTCGCGCTGCAGATCTCGATGCGGCGATTCAGGCCCACCGCTTACTGGCTCGCCGTCATTGCTTCGACGACGGTCGGCACTACGCTCGCCGACTTCGCCGACCGCTCCCTCGGCATCGGCTACCCCGGCGGCGCGACGCTGCTGCTCGGCCTGACTCTCGGGTCTCTGTTCGCCTGGCATCGCACGCTCGGCTCCATCGACATCACCTCGGTGGTCGATGCGCGATCGGAAGCGTGGTACTGGGTCACGATCATGTTCTCCCAGACGCTGGGCACCGCGCTCGGCGACTGGACTGCCGACTCGGTCGGCCTGGGCTATGGAGGCGCAGCGCTGTTGTTCGCCGGGTTGCTGGCGCTCGTCGCGTTGGCGCTCGTATTCACACGCATCTCGCACACCGCGCTGTTCTGGACCGCGTTCGTCCTCACCCGACCGCTGGGTGCAGTCGTCGGTGATTTCCTCGACAAGCCGCTCGCGGACGGCGGCCTTGCGCTGAGTCGCTACGCAGCGACTGGCGTGCTGTTCGCGGCGATTGCAGCGCTGGTGCTGCTCATGCCCCAGCGCGCTGCCGCACCTCGATCCCAGGCACCTTCCAGACAGCGCTCTTGATCCGCTCGCCGCCGACCGCGAGCTGCACGACTCCTAGTGCTCGAGCTCGTCGAGAGCCAGCCGGAACGCGTCCATGCAGCGCTGAAACTCGGCGCGACTGTTCGCAGCCTCGGTCGTGCGTGCCGCAGCAGGCGCCGATGTGCCGGGCTTGCGCGTTGCCGTGATACGGACTTTGCGGAGCGACTCCTTCGCGCGGGGCTCTTCTTCGACCGTGTACTCGCGGGACTGCATGGCGTCGCTCCCCTGGATCTGCCCCGCATCATGGGCGCGACGCGTGACGATTGCTCATGCATTCACCACAGCTTTGACCTGAAACTGCGGTGGTTCCTCTTCCGACGCGGTGTAGTTAGGCGGCGCGGCACTCTTGCAGGCCCGCTCACGTCGCGAGCGGAAACACGGCGCACGCGAGCGAAGCCAGCAACATGAGCACGCACACCAGCGCCGCCCACTTCAACGTGAAGCGCTGGTGATCGCCGAACTCCACGCCCGCAAGGCCGACGAGCAGGTATGTCGACGGCACCAGCGGGCTGAGCAGGTGCACGGGCTGACCGATCAGCGAGGCACGCGCGATCTCCACGGGCGCAATGCCGAACTCGCGCGCGGTTTCGGCCACGATCGGCACCACGCCGAAGTAGAAGGCGTCGTTCGAGACGAAGAACGTGAACGGCAGGCTCGCGAGCGCGGTGATCGGCGCCAGGAACGGGCCGAGCGCGGGCGGGACCAGGCCGAGCATGCTCTTCGCCATCGCATCGAGCATGCCGGTGCCGCCGAGAATACCGGTGAAAATGCCCGCCGCGAAGATCAGCGACACGACGGCGATCACGTTCTTCGCATGCGCGGCGACGCGCTCGCGCTGATCGGCGACTTTCGGATAGTTGATCACCAGCGCCAGCGCAAACGCGATCATGAACAGCACGGGCAGCGGCAACACGCCGAGCACGAGCGCGACGAGCAGTGCGAGCGTGAGCAGCGCGTTCACCGCGAGCAGCTTCGGTCGCCGCAGGGCATCCACATGCGCCTGCGGCGGCAACAATGCAGAATCCGTCGCATCGGCAGCGCCCTCCTCGATCGTTGCAGCCGCGCTCAGCGACAAGCGGCCGAGCCGCTGCTTTTCCCGCCGCCCGAGCAGCCACGCAAGAGCGAACACTCCGACCAGGCCTGTCGCCATCGCCGGGAGCATCGGCACGAATACCTCGGCAGGATCGACGTGCAATGCGCTCGCAGCGCGAGCGAGCGGCCCGCCCCACGGCGTCAGGTTCATCACGCCGCTCGCGAGAATGGTCACGCAAGTCAGGTTCAGCGGATCCAGGCGCAGACGCCGGTACAGCGGCAGCATCGCCGCGACGGTGATCATGTACGTCGTCGAACCGTCGCCATCCAGCGAAACCAGCGCCGCGAGCAACGCCGTGCCGACGACGATGCGCGTCGGATCGCCGTGCACCGCGCGCAGGATCGCGCGGATGAGCGGATCGAACAGGCCGGCGTCGATCATCAGTCCGAAGTAGAGAATCGCGAACATCAGCATCACGCCGGTCGGCGCGAGCGTGCGCAGCCCCGCGAGCATCATCTCGCCGAGCTGCAGCCCGGCGAAGCCGCCGAGCAGCGCGAACAGGATCGGCACGGCGATGAGCGCGACCAATGGCGAGAGCCGCCGCGTCATGATCAGCGTCATGAACGTCGTGACCATGCCGAAGCCGAGCCAGGTCAGCACTGCTATGCATTCCTCCGGATGACCGGCAGCACGACGCGCGACGCACGCTCTGCGTCCACGAACACCCGATTGGTCGCGACGCGCACATCAGGACCTGCGCCCTCCGCCGCACCGGTGTTCAGGTTGAGATCGAAATGCGGGAAGTTGCTCGACGCGACGTCGAGTCGGATGCGGTGGCCGCGCTTGAACAGGTTCGAAGTCGGAAACGCCGTGACCTCGATGCGATACGCCTGCCCGGGCGCCAGCAGCGTCGGGCGCTCCCACGAATCGCGATACCGACAGCGCAGGATGCCGTCGCTGAGGTTCATCGCATAGCCGTGCGGATAGTCCTCGTTGGGCGGATACACGTCGATCAGCTTGATCGTGAAGTCGGTGTCGAGACAGTTCGAGGCGATCCACAGCTGCGCTTCGATCGCGCCGGTGACTTCGATGTCGCTCGTGAGCGGCGGCGTCTGAAAGACCAGCACGTCGGCGCGCTGCGCAAGCGGCTCGTACGGCGCGCGTGAGCCGAAGAATGCAGGACTCTCCCGCTGATCGAACGCGCCGCCGACCATGACCGGTTGTCCCGAGGTCACGGTGCCGCCGATCGTCGGCACCGGGTGCCGCGGATCGTATTCATAGACTCGGGGCGGCGCGTTCGCGGCCGGCGCCGACTGCGCAAGAGTGCCGTCGCCGTGCAGATAGAAGCTCGTCGCCACCGTGCCGGCGAGCGGCCACTGCTGCTCCTCACGCCAGCGGCCACCGTGATCCATGCGGCCCGCGGCGTTCTTGCGACCGGTGCCTCCGCCCATGACGAAGATCCGCACGCGCGGCTCGCTGTCGATGCCGTTCCTCTCGCCCTTCAGCCAGCGATCGAACCAGCGCATGCGCAACGTCAGCAGGTCGGGCGCAACGTTGCCGGCGAGTTGCGCCGCCGGCCCGAAGTCGACGTCGCCGGCAAAGGTCTCGTGATTGTTGCCGTGGGTCCAGGGACCGAGGATCAGGTGCTGCGGATTGCGCTTGCGCTGCGTGAGCGCGACATAGTTGTCGGTCGCGGTGCGCGGGTACGGGTCGTACCACGACGACATCCAGATGATCGGCACGTCGCTGAAGCGATCGTACGAGCCTTCGGCGTAGATGCCGACCTGCTTCCAGAAGCCGTCGAAGACACCGTGCTCCCACTGGTCGAACACGTAGTCCTCGTATTCCGGCACGAGACTCAGCGGCGAATGGCCGCGCGACCACGGCATGCGGCCGAACCAGTCCTTGATGTCGATCGCCTGCAGCGCCGCCCGCTTCGCCGGATCGGCGCGAATCTCCGGCGCTTCCAGCGCCGCGTTGAACGCCCAGGTGACCTGCTTGAGCTCGAACGCTCCGCCCTGGCGGATGCCGCCCTGGTACGCGTTCGAGAAGCCGCCCGAATCGATGAACATCGCCGCAAGCCCCGGGGCAGCGAGACACGCGAGCGCGGTCGTCGTGTGAGCGCCGTACGAGAGGCCTTGCGTGCCGATCTTGCCGTTGCTCCAGGACTGCTTGACGATCCACGCGCAGCAGTCGTAGCCATCCGGGCCGTCGCTGAGATATTTGACGTACTCGCCCTGCGAATTGCCGCGGCCGCGGCAGTCCTGGAACACCACTGCGTAGCCGTGGCTCGCATAGAGCCTCGCGATCTCTTCGCTCGCGTGGCGGCGGGTCTTACCGGACTTCCCGTAGGGCGTGCGCTCGAGAATGACGGGCGAGCGCACGTCGAGAGGCTTGCCGTCCTGCGCCGGCAGATAGACATCCGTCGCGAGCCGCACGCCATCGCGCATCGCGATCATGACGTCTCGCTGCACGATGGCCGGGAACGGTCCGGGTGAGATGTTCGCCAGAGCCCGCGCCGGCAGGGCAAGCGCCGCCGCGAGCTGCAGGAAGCGCACAGCGAATTCGCGACGGTCGATGAGCTGCCCGGTGCCGGAGGAAGACATCGCGCTCAAGGGTACGCGAAACCGCCAGCCGGCTGATACATAATTGCCGCCCTGTCCGACCGGGGCGTCGCCTCGTCCGCGCACTCGTGAACAACCCATCCGCCCCGCACCACTTCCCGGTCCTCGGTATCGCGCTGAAGCTCGCCTCGGTCGTCCTGTTCGCCGGCATGACCGTGTGCATCAAGTTCCTCGGGCAGGACATCCCGACCGGGCAGGCGATCTTCGTGCGCGGTCTCATCTCGGTCGTCGTGCTCGCGCTGATCGCATGGGGTACCGATAGCCTGCAGCTGCTGAAGACGCGCAACTGGCGCACGCACGCGCTGCGCTCGCTGTCCGGCACGCTCAGCATGTTCTTCCTGTTCGCCGCGATCACGATGCTGCCGCTCGCCGACCTCACGGCGATCACGTTCACCGCTCCGATGTTCCTGACCGTGCTGGCGATGATCTTCCTGGGCGAGCGCATTCACCGTTTTCGCTGGACTGCGCTCGCCATCGGCTTCGCCGGCGTGCTCATCACGATCGGCCCGCACCTGAGCTTTGCGCAGAGCGCTTCGCTCGGCGTGCTGTTCGCGCTCGCCAACGCGATCTTCTCGGCGGTCGCGATGGTGTTCCTGCGCAGCATGAGCGGCGGCGAGCACGCGATCACCATCACGTTCTACTTCTCGCTCACCTTCATGACATGCGCGGCGCTGACCGCCCTGCAGGGCTGGCCGATGCCGTCGCTGGCGCAGTGGCTGTTGATCGTGCTCGCCGGGCTGTTCGGTGTCTTCGGCCAGCTGCTGATGACGTACTCGTACCGCTACGCCGAGGCGTCCACGATCGCGCCGCTCGACTACAGCAACATGATCATGGCCATCCTGCTCGGCTACCTGTTCTTCGGCGAGATCCCGGCGCTGTCGATCTGGCTCGGCGCGCCGCTGATCGTCGGCGCCGGGCTGCTCATCCTGTGGCGCGAGTATTCGTTGAAGCGGCAGCTCAGCTCGCCCAGCTCGCAGCCGTGATCTGCGCCGTCAGGCGCGAGATCCGGCATGAGGGCTTGAATCGCGGCGCGCGCAGCCGCATCTTGCGTCCATGACGACTCCCCTCAAGATCGACTTCGTGTCCGACGTCTCCTGCCCGTGGTGCGTGATCGGGCTGCGCTCGCTGGAGCAGGCGCTCGATCGCACCGGCGCTGCCACGCCTGCGGACATCCACTTCCAGCCGTTCGAGCTCAATCCGCAGATGCCGCCCGGCGGCCAGGACATCGCCGAGCACCTGGCGCAGAAGTACGGCTCGACGCGCGAGCAGCTGGCGCGCAATCAGGAAGCCCTGCGCGCCCGCGGAGTGGCGCTCGGCTTCACCTTCGACATGGACAAGCGCTCGCGGGTCTACAACACCTTCGACGCGCATCGGCTGCTGCATTGGGCTGAGCTCGAAGGTCGTCAGCATGCCCTCAAGAGCGCGCTGTTCGCCGCATACTTCACGGAGGGTCGCGATCCGAGCGATCGCGAAGTGCTGGTGGACCTGGCTACGCGCGCCGGGCTGGATCCGGTGCGGGCACGCGAAGTGCTGGAATCAGGCAGCTATGCAGACGAGGTGCGCGAGCGCGAGCAGCTCTATGGCCGCCTCGGCATCCATGCCGTGCCCTCGGTCATCATCAACGACAAATATCTGATCCAGGGCGGACAGCCGGCCGAAGTGTTCGAGCAGGCGCTGCGGCAGATTGCCGCCGAAACCTCGTAAGATGCGCGCCTGGCGGCCGGCGCCGCCGGCGCACTTCAGACACGAGGATACTTCTCGATGAGCCCGATCCGAGCCACGGCCGCACTCGCGCCCGTCATCGTCGCAGCCCTGCTCGCTGCATGTTCCAGCCGGCCCGAAGCTCCGCAGCACGAGCAGGAAGCTGCCAACCCGGATACACCGGCGGTCAGAGCAGCCAAGCCGGGCGATGTGCGCAACTTCACCATCGGGACGTACGCGGCCATCGCCCTGCATGACGGCGGCCTGCGGTTCCCCAACGACAACAAGGTATTCGGCGTCGGCCGCACGCCGGCGGAAGTAGCGGCGGTGCTCGGCTCCGCCGGCTTGCCGACGGACAGCCTGGAAGTGTCGCTCCAGCCGCTGCTGGTGAAGACGGCCGACCGGGTGCTGCTGTTCGACACCGGTGCCGGGGCGAACATGGGGCCGAACGGCGGCCGCCTGCTCACGAGCATGTCCGAAGCGGGCATCGCACCGGCCATCGTCACCGACATCTTCATCTCGCATTCGCACGGCGATCACGTCGGCGGCCTGGTGAACGCGGCCGGCGAGCGCGCGTTTCCGAATGCGACGATCCACATCTCCGCGCCGGAATGGGCGTATCTCGAGGGGATGACGGCGGAGCAGGCGAAGGCGAACGGCATCGCAAATCACGCAGCCCTCGTTGCGGCCATGACGCCGAAGGTTGCGGCGTTCGCGCCCGACGCGGAAATCGTGCCTGGCGCGGTCAAGGCAGTTGCGATCAAGGGCCATACCCCCGGTCACTCGGGTTACCTGATCACGTCGACACGCGCCTCGCTGCTCTACGTCGGCGACACGGTCCATCATTTCGTCGTCTCGGTGCAGAAGCCGCAGTGGCCGGTCGCGTTCGACACGGATCCTGCCGCCGCAGAAGCAAGCCGCCAGGCGCTGCTCAGCGACAGCGCTGCGCAAGGGCAACGGCTGTACGCTGTGCACTTTCCGTTTCCGGGAATCGGCAAGGTGCAGCGCCAGGGGGATGGATTCGTGTGGGTGAAGGAGTAAGCAGTCAGGCCGAAGCCTGACCCACGGTCTGCGATCCGGATCACGAGCCTGCCTTGTTCAGCTTGATACCGCCGTTGAGCGTCTTCACGCGGATGGCCGGTCCGCCGCCGTTGATGGCCGCGACGATCACGTTCTCCATGCGCACCGATACGCCGCCGCGATTCTGACTGCGCTCGATGACCGGCCTGGCCGGTTTCACGTCGAGCTCGAAGTCCGAGACGATCTCGCCGTGGCCGCTGTCGAGGTGCAGGTCCGCACGCGCGCCGGCCGGCAACGTCAGCGTGATGTCGCCGTTGAGCGAGGAGACCGACGTCGCGCCGCCCGCCGCGACGCCGGTCAGTCCGATCGCGATCGGCGCATTCACGCTCTCGGCGATGACCGAGCCCGTGACGTTGGTCGCGGTGATGGGACCGTTGACGTTCTCCAGCTCCATGTCGCCGACGATGTCGCGGACGATGATCTCGCCCTCGGTGGTCGTCGAGAGGGCCAGCTGCGCGCGGCGCGGCACGCGCGCGACGATGGTGATGTGATCCGGCGGACCGTCGGACTCGACCTCGACGCGATTGTCGCGCTCGCTGATCTCCAGCCCGGCGCCGCCGCCCGCCAGCGTCTTCGGGCCGGAGGGAGTGACGATCTTGCGTCCACCGCCGGACAACGTGACGTTCAGCGCCACGTCCTTGCGCTCCTCGCCGATGACCTCGATGCGCGCCGACATGAGGTCGATGCTCAGCGAGATCGGCTCGCCGGGGCGCGACAGCGGCACGGTGATCGTTTCCGGCTGGCCTGCGGGCGGCTGCGCCGTAGTTTGCTTCTGCGCCAGGGCCACCGCGCCGAGCAGCGCGGTCAGCACGATCGCAGTCCGGATGACGAAACGTTCAGCAGTTTTCATGATGGGCTCGCAATTCAAATGGGGGTGTGCATATCGAGCGCTCAGGGACGGCTCTTGCGGATCCGCAGGTCGCCGTTGAGAGATTCGATGCTGAAGGTCGGGCCGCCGGCGCCGAGGCGGATCCCGGCGGCCTGCTCGACGTGATAGACGTAGCGGCCGTCCTGCTGCTTCTGCTCGACCTTCGCCGGCAGCGCCAGCGGCTCCAGGTCGAAGTCGGACGTCACCTTCCCTTGCATCATGCTCAGCGCCGCATCGATGCCGGCGCCGCCGGGCATGGTGAGGGTGATGTCGCCGTTGATCGTCTTGATGCTGCAATCGCGGCTCGGCGCGCGCGCGAAACTCACTTCGACGGCGCCGTTGACGCTCTCGATCTGCGCGCAATCCTGCAGGTCCCGGGCCGCGACCGGGCCGTTCACGTTGCTGGCGATCACTGAGCCGCCGGCGCCGGCGACGTCGATGCTGCCGTCGGTGACCGTGCTCACTTCGATCTGCGTGCCCGGCGGCACCATTACTTCGAACTGATAGTCGACGCGACAGCCGCGGCAGCGGTTCACCTGGGGCCGCGTCTCGGGCGTGGGTTTGGCGACGACCATCGCGACGCCGTCGCCGTCCGCCTGGATGTCGAGATAGATCGTCTGCTTCGACAGCTCGAACAGCTCCTGCGTCGGCGCCGAGCGTTTCTCGTCGACGGTGACAGCGATCTCGCGCACGCCGCCGCTGCGCACCCGCACGTTGCCCCAGATGTTGTCGATCAACAGGCGCGGCGCAGCGGCGCTCACCGGGAAAGTCTGCGACCAGATCTTCTGATCGCTCACCGCGGCGCCCGCGGCGTGGCCGAAGCCGAGCAGCGTCAGCGCTGCGAGCATGGCGGGCGTTTTCATACTCGACTCCTCGATATGGACGATCGAACGTGTTTCGCGACGTCGGGATGCAGCGCGCCGCTCTCGCTGAGCCGCAGCAGCTGTTCCACTTGCTTCGGGTTGCCGTAGCGGAGCACCAGGTCGGCGAGCGCGAGCTGTACCAGCGGCGATTCCCCCTCCAGGGATGCCATGAGCTCGTCGCCGACGGCCGGCGCGCCCACGCGCGGGCCGATCGCGTCGATCGCGGCCGAGCGCACCGAATGCACGCGGTCATCGACTGCGCGCTCCAGCAGCGCGCGCCGCACTTCCGGATCGTGCTCGGCGAGATCGCTGGCCTCGATCACACCGAGGAGCCGCTTGCTGGCCGAATCGCTTTCGAGGCGATCCAGCACGAGGTTGCGATTGAGCATCGCCACCTGCTCCTGCAACAGCGCCAGCTCCGTGCGGTCGACGCTGCGATCCGCCGTCAGCGGGCTCCTGAGCACGAACCCGATGATCACGCCGACGAGCAGGCAGCCCATCGCGGTCAGCAACGCCGGGCCGCGAAACACGCTGAGCCAGCGGCGACGCTGCTGCAGCTGCCGGTCAGCTGCATCTAGCTCGTCGTAGAACCTGCGTCGCAGCCGCTGCGACGGCGCCGCCTGCGGCAGCTGCTCGAGATCGCTCCACAGCCGCTGCTCGCCGGCGTCGTCGCTGTCGAACGGCACTGCGCCGCCGGTCTTTTCCCGGGGCTTTTCCGAGCCGGATTTGTCAGACATCGATCGGTACTCCGTTCATGCGGATGAACGTGCTGTTCAACTGCTGCATCGCGCGGTGCATGCGCACGCGTGCGGCGCTGGCGGTGCAATCGAGAGCGCGGGCCAGCTCCTCGTAGTCCTCGAACACGAAGCGACCGAGCCAGATGACTTCGCGCGCCGTCGCGGGAAGCTCCGCCAGCGCGCGTGCTACGAGGCTCAGGTTCTGCTCGGCTGCAGCGGCCTGCTCGCTGGAGCGATGGTCGACGAGGCTGTCGGCGGCGCCTTCGCCTTCATCATCGACACTGGTGCGCCGCTGTGCGCTGCGCAGATAGTCGAAGGTCACGTTGCGCGCGATGTTGTAGATCCAGGCCTTGCAGCTGCCCGTGCCGCGAAAGCTGGCTGCCTTCCGCAGCAGCTTCAGAAACACGTCCTGCACCAAGTCCTCGCTGGCCGCCGGGCTGCGGGTCAACTGCAGGCAGTACTGGTAGACGCCGCGGTGGTGGCGCTCGAACAGCGTGCCGAGGCACGAGGCGTCGCCGCCTGCCACCCACTGGATCAGTTGTTCGTCCGAGACTGCCTGCATGATGTTCGTTCGCACCCCTCGCAGACACAGACGGGCGAGGCCGGAAAACGTTACGCTAGAGTCGGGCTGAAGCCCGACCTGCAGCGATCCCCGCAGGTCGGGCTTCAGCCCGACACCGTCCCAGGTCGCAACAATACGCAAGAAACCAGCGCGCACGTGTCCCAGCATTCGCAGTTCCGGCTGCTGCAGCAGCGCCGCTTCCTGCCCTTCTTCGGCGCACAGGCGCTCGGCGCCTTCAACGACAACGTCTACAAGAACGTGCTCGTGATCGTCGCGACCTATCACGCGACCAGCTACACGCAGCTCGAGCCGGAGCTCCTGACCAACGTCGCTGCCGGGCTGTTCATCCTGCCCTATGTGCTGTTCTCGGGTATCGCCGGACAGCTCGCCGACCGCCTCGACAAGACGCTGGTGCTGAAGGCGGTCAAGGCGGTGGAGATCGTCATCATGGCGATTGCGGCGCTCGGCTTCGCCGCGCACGACATCGTAGTGCTGCTCGGTGCGCTGTTCCTGATGGGCGTGCATTCGACGTTCTTCGCGCCCGCCAAGTACGGCCTGCTGCCGGAAGTGCTGGAGGAAGCCGAGCTGGTCGGCGGCAACGCGCTGGTCGAGATGGGAACGTTTCTCGCGATCCTCCTCGGCACGCTGACGGCAGGATTGCTGGCCGCGACCGGGCACATCGGCGCGATCGGCACGGCGCTCATCGGCATCTCGGTCGCGGGATTCCTGACCAGTCTGGCCATCCCGCCGCTGCGGCCGGCGGCGCCGGACCTGCGCGTCGACTGGCGGCCGTGGACGTCGACCTGGGACAACATCCGCGCCGCTCGCGAGTCGCGCGCCGTGTTCCTGTCGATCCTCGGCATCTCGTGGTTCTGGTTCTACGGCGCGGTCGTGCTCGCGCAGCTGCCGCTGTTCGCCAAAGACGTGCTCGGCGGCAGCGAACAGATCGTCACGCTGTTGCTGGTGCTGTTCTCCGCGGGCATCGGCGCCGGCTCGTTGCTGTGCGAGCGCCTTTCCGGCCGCCAGGTCGAGATCGGCCTCGTGCCCTTCGGCTCGATCGGCCTGACGGCCTTCGCAGTGGATCTGTATTTCGCGGTGCCGGCGGTCAGCGGCGGGACTTCGCTGAGCGCTGCACAGTTCCTCGCGCTGCCGGGCTCATGGCGCGTGCTGCTCGACCTCGGGCTGATCGGCATGTTCGGCGGCTTCTTCATCGTGCCGCTGTACGCTCTCGTGCAGCAGCGCTCGCGACGCGAAGTGATGTCGCGCGTCATCGGCGCGAACAACATCATCAATTCCGTCTTCATGGTCGTGGCTGCGCTGCTCGCCGCAGTCGCGCTGCGCGCCGGGCTGTCGATCGTCGAGTTGTTGCTGCTGACGGGCATCCTCAACGCGTTCGTCGCCGCATACATCTACAGCCTGGTACCGGAGTTCCTGCTGCGCTTCCTGGCGTGGCTGCTGGTGCACTTCATCTACCGGCTCACGCGGCGCGGCGTCGAGCACATTCCGGCGCAGGGCCCTGCCCTGCTGATCTGCAATCACGTCGGCTTCGCCGATGCGCTGGTCATCTCCGCCGGATGTCCGCGGCCGGTGCGCTTCATCATGGAGAGCAGCATCTTCCGCATCCCGGTGCTGAGCCTGATCTTTCGCGGCATGAAGGCGATACCGGTCGCGCCGGCAAAAGAGGATCCCGAGGTCTACGAGCGCGCCTTCCAGATCGTGGCGCGCGAGCTGCGCGACGGTCAGCTGGTGTGCATCTTCCCGGAAGGACGGCTGACCTCCGACGGCGAGATCGGCGAGTTCCGCGCCGGCATGATGCGCATCCTGCGCGAGACGCCGGTGCCCGTCGTGCCGATGGCGTTGACCGGACTCTGGGACTCGATGTTCTCGCGCAAGTACCGGGCGGTGTGGCGGCGCTGGCCGCGGCGCTTCTGGCCGAAGATCGGGCTGGCGATCGGCCCGGCGATTCCGCCGGAGCGAGCCGACCTGCAGACGCTGCGCGACGCGGTCGTTGCGCTGCGCGGCGCTGCGCGGTGAGACCCTTCCGAATCCATCACTGGCGCGGCCGCCGGCGCTGCGCCTGCCAGTAGCGGATGAGTACGAAGCCCGTGGCCATGCCGCCGAGATGGGCGAAGTGCGCGATGCCGGAAGCAGTGCGCGTCACGCCGAGGAACAACTCGAGCGCACCGTACAGCGTGACAGCCAGCCACGCCTGAATCGGCACAGGAATCGGGAAGATGATCAGCTCGCGGCGCGGATACGCCATGCCGAACGCCAGCAGCAGACCGAACACGCCGCCGGAAGCGCCGACCGTCGGCGCCAGCGGCAGTCCGTCTGCCACGCTGAGCACGATGATGTGCATCAGCGCCGCGCCGACGACGCACGCGAGGTAGTAGATGAGATAGCGCCGCGAGCCGAACAGCCGCTCGACCTCCGAGCCGAACATGAAGATCGCGAACATGTTGAAGAAGATGTGCGGCAGGCCGCCGTGCAGGAACCCGTAGGTCAGCAGCTGCCAGGGACGGAACAGGCCGGTCTGCAGCGGCCAGAGCGCGAACGCGCCGAAGTTCACGTCACGCAGCAGCAGCTGCAGGACGAAGATGCCGACGTTCGCGAGGATGATGGCCTTGTTGGTGGGCGTTACGCGATCGAACATCGCGACAGTATGGGGGCCTGCCACAAAAAAAGAAGCCCGCGCAGGCGCGGGCAAGTGGGGGTTGGAGAAAAACAGCGGAAATCGTTGCGCTATCAGGCCGCCGCGGCGTTGCGCGCCGCGTAGGCGCGATACGGCAGGTTCAGGTCGCGCGCCACCGCTTCGTGCGTGATCGCGCCCTGGTGAACGTTCAAGCCGGCCGCCAGGTGTGCATCGAGCGCGAGCGCGCCGATGCCGTGGTCGGCAAGCGCCTTCACGTACGGCAACGTTGCATTGGTGAGCGCAAACGTCGACGTGCGCGGCACGGCGCCGGGCATGTTGGTGACGCAGTAGTGGACGACGCCGTCGACGACGAAAGTCGGCTCCGCGTGCGTCGTCGGCTTGCTGGTCTCGAAGCAGCCGCCCTGGTCGATCGAGATGTCGACCATCACGGCGCCCGCCTTCATCCTGCGCACCATTTCGCGCGTGACCAGCTTCGGTGCAGCGGCGCCGGCAACCAGCACTGCGCCGATGACCAGGTCCGCCTGCGTGACCAGCGATTCGATCGCTTCGATCGTCGAGGCCGCCGTCTTGAGCTGACCGCCGAACATCGCGTCCAGCTGGCGCAGGCGCTTGAGCGAGCGGTCGACGACCGTAACGTCCGCACGCATGCCGACGGCGATTTCCGCCGCACTCGTGCCCGAGACACCGCCGCCGAGGATCACGACTTTCGCAGGCGGCACACCGGGAACGCCGCCGAGCAGCACGCCGATGCCGCCGTTCGCCTTCTGCAGCGACGACGCGCCAACCTGCACGGACATGCGGCCGGCGACTTCGCTCATCGGTGTCAGCAGCGGCAGCGAGCCATCGTTCGCCGTGACCGTCTCATAGGCGATCGCCGTGGCGCTCGACGCCATCAGCGCCTTCGCCTGCTCCAGGTCCGCGGCGAGGTGCAGGTACGTGAACAGGATCTGCCCCGAGCGCAGCATCTTGCATTCGGCGAGCTGCGGCTCCTTCACCTTCACGACCAGTTCAGCGCCGTCGAACACTTCCTTCGCGGTGGCGACGATCCTGGCGCCGGCAGCGGTATATGCGCTGTCGTCGACGCCGATGCCGGCGCCGGCCGAGCTCTGCACGAGCACCTGGTGACCTGCCGCAACGAGCTCACGGACTCCGGCCGGAACCAGGCCGACGCGATACTCGTGATTCTTGATCTCCTTCGGGACGCCGATGCGCATGCGCAACCTCATGAGGGGTGGGGTGGGGCGACGCGCACTACTGTAGTGGCGCGGCGTGGCAGGAAACTGCGCGAATCGGCTCGAATTGCCTAGAATGTGGCAGAATCTGCGGCCACGACCTCCGGTCACGACGGATTCTTGCGCATGAAACTGGACCGCTTCGACAAGGCCATCCTCCAGGCCCTGCAGCTCGACGGCCGGGTTTCGAATGCCGCGCTGGCCGAGCGGCTGAGCCTGTCCGAATCGGCCTGCCTGCGGCGGGTTCGCGCGCTCGAGGAATCGGGGCTGGTGGAGGGCTACACGGCGCTGATCAACCAGCAGAAGGCCGGCTGCCCGGTGAACGTGTTCGTCAACATCACGCTCGAGCGCCAGGACGAAACGGACCTGCGCCGCTTCGAGGAAGCCGTGCGCAAGATTCCCGAAGTGATGGAGTGCTACCTGATGACCGGCGACTACGACTACGCCGTGCGCGTCGTCGTGGCCGACACCGCCGACTTCGAGCGCTTGCACAGCAAGCACCTCACGCGCCTGCCAGGCGTCGCGCGCGTGCATTCGAGCTTCGCGCTGCGCACCATCCAGAAGTCGCGCGAGCTGCCGATCCGCTGATCGCAGCCGACGCTCGCCCCGCCCGACTCGCTCAATAGGTCAGCTTGCGCGCTGCGCCCGCCGGCAGGTTCTGCACGAAGGCGTGACCGCGAATCGAAACGGTCTTCACCAGTACCCAGACCTGTTTGCCCTGCTGCAGATTCAATGCGTCGGTCGCGGCACGCGTCACGCGCGACAGCACCATCGGCCCACCGATGTCGATGTGGATCATGTTCGTCTCGGCGTCGTCGCCGGCTACGCGCGCGATCGTCCCGGTCATGACATTGCGCACGCTGATGTTCTCCGGCCGCGCCGTCGCGAGGATCACATCGCGCGCGAGCAGCTGAACACGTACGCTCGCGCCCGCACGTGCATCGCGCAGCGCGACGTGCAGCACGTTCGCGCCGACACGGATGGCTGCGAGACCTGCGATGTCGGCGCCGTGAGACTCGACGGTCCCGCTCAGCACCGAGCCCACGGCTTCGGGTCCGACGATCGCGCGCAGGTCGGGATGCAGGCTCACGTCTTCGAGCGAGCCCTGCGTGACCACGCGACCCTGCTCCAGCAGCACGACGTGCGTCGCGAGGCGCAGGACTTCCTCGAACTGATGGCTCACGTAGATCATCGGGATCGACAGCTCGTCGCGCAGCCGCTCGAAATACGGCAGCACTTCCTCGCGGCGCGCGCTGTCCAGCGACGCGAGCGGCTCGTCGAGCAGCAGCAGCCGCGGCTGCGACAGCAATGCGCGAGCGAGCGCCACGCGTTGACGCTCGCCACCGGAAAGCCGCTGCACGCGCCGCTCCAGCAGCGGCTCGATGCCGAGCAGCTGCACGACGAAGTCCAGCGAAATGCGTTGTGCCACGCGGCGTGCACGCCGCTCGGCGTAACGCAAGTTGCCGAGGACGTCGAGATGCGGGAACAGGCGCGCGTCCTGGAACACGTAGCCGACGCGGCGCTGCTCGGCGGGCAGACGCGTCCTGGCGCGCGAGTCTTCCAGCACCACGCCATCGACTTCGACGTGCGCTTCGTCCGCCTGCAGCAATCCCGCAACGACGTTCACCAGCGTCGACTTGCCGCAGCCGGAGCGGCCGAACAGGCCGACCACGCCGGAGGTCGCGACCTCGATCGCCACGTCCAGCGTGAACCCGTCTCGTCGCTTGAGCGCGCGGATGCTGAACATGCGCCGCCTTCAGCGCCCGAGCATGCGCTGCACGCGCCGCGCGATGAGCTCGGACACGACCAGGCCGATCATGCCGAGCGAGAATGAGATAGCTGCGATACGCGCCGCGAGCGCGTCGCCGTCGGGCGTCTGCAGCGCCGTGTAGAGGGCGATCGGCAACGTGCGCGTCTGCCCGGGAATGTTCGAGACGAACGTGATCACCGCACCGAACTCGCCGAGCCCGGCCGCGAATGCCGTGACGACGCCCGCGAGGATGCCGGGCAGCATCAGCGGCAGCGTCACCGTGAAGAAGCGGTCCCACGGCCCGGCGCCGAGCGTGCGCGCGGCGTCCTCCAGGCCGGGATCGACGCCTTCCAGCGAGATGCGGATCGCACGCACCATCAGCGGAAACGTCATGACGGCGGTGGCGAGCGCCGCGCCGGCGGTGGTGAAGATCAATTGAATGCCGAACTGCTCGTACAGCCAGCGCCCGAGCGGCCCGCGCATCCCGAACAGCAGCAGCAACAGGTAGCCGACGACTACCGGCGGCAGCACCAGCGGCAGATGCACGAACGCGTCGAGGAACAAGCGTCCCGTGAACTTGCGGCGGGTCAGCAGCCACGCGACGGCGATCGCCAGCGGCAGGCTGGCAAGCACGCTGCGCAGGGCGACCGACAGGCTGAGGCGAAGCGCTTCGAGTTCCGGGCCAGTCATTGGCGGCGAGTGTCGCCGTTTTCCGCATAGCCAACCAGCGGCGCAGCGCCTTAAGATGACGCCGTGTGCGATCCCGCCTCGGGATCCGGACCGACGATCCAGACCGCTAGGGGTAATGACAATGACGATTCGAATCCTGTCCGGGCTCGCGCTCGCGATGCTGATGGCCGGGGCAGCCAATGCCGAGTGCGCCTATCCCAAAGAGCCGAGCAACCTGCCCGACGGCGCCAGCGCCACGCAGGACCAGATGGTCGCGGGCATGAAGGCCGTCAAGGAGTACAACAGCCAGGTCACCACGTACCTGGACTGCCTGGAGAAGGAGACGAACGAGCGGGTCGAGGCCGCCGGCCCCGATGCACCCGCAGAGCAGATCGAGCAGATCAAGGCGATCCATACCAAGCGCCACAACGCGGCCGTCGAAGCGCTGGAGCAGACTGCCGCGCGTTTCAACGAACAGGTGAAGACCTTCAAGGCGCGCGAGAAGAAGACCTGACGCCCGCTCAGGCGTCGGCCTGACGCCGGCGCTCTTATGTGAAAAGTGCGGGTCTCGCCGCGAAAAAGTGCGACCTGCTTCGCCTCAAGTCCCGAGCCCTCCTGCCGACAGGGCAGGTACGGGGCGCCTGCGTTCAGGCGCAAATCGGTACTCGAGACGGATTATGAAAATCAGCGCTTCCACCGGTATCGCGATCGCCACGGTCGGCATCGCCCTCGCATCGTTCTCCCTCAGCGCCCGCGCCGAGTGCGCGTACCCGAAGGCTCCCGCCGTCATGCCGGACGGCAAGAGCGCCTCCGAGGCGGAGATGCTCGAAGCGATGCGGGCGTTCAAGGACTACAACGAGCAGGTGACGCAGTTCGGCACCTGCCTCGAGCAGGAGACGAAGAGCAAGGCCTCCAGCACCGCGCAGCTGATGCAGCTGAAGACGCTGCAGATGAAAAAGCACAATGCGGCTGTCGACGAGCTGCAGACCAAGGCCAAGCAGTTCAACGAGCAGGTGCGGATCTACAAGACGCGCGCCTGAGCCGGCGGCCGGGTGGCCGCCCGACCCTCCCCGTGACACACTCTGACGCCCGGCCCTGCCGGGCGTCGCGCTTTGCGCGCGCAGAGAGCGTCTGGAGCGATGATTTCACCCGCCGAAGCCGAAGCCCTGATCCGCGCTCATGCGGCTGCGCTGCCGGCCACTTCGCTGCCGCTGACAGAGCTGGTCGGAGCGACTCTGCGCGAGCGCATCGTGGCGACGCTGGATCATCCGCCGTTCCATCGGGTCAGCATGGACGGGATCGGTTTCGCATTCGCGGCCTACGAGCGCGGCCGTCGCGCGTTCCGCATCGCCGGCACTCAGGCAGCCGGCACGCCGCCGCTTTCGCTGAACGACGCCGAGCATTGCATCGAGGTGATGACCGGCGCATCGCTGCCGCGCGGCTGCGATTGTGTCGTTCCAGTCGAGAAGATCTCCGTCGCTGACGGCGTGGCACGACTCGCCGACGATGCGGCGCCAGCAAAGGACGCGAACATTCACGCGTCCGGCAGCGACGTACGCCGCGGCGCTGAATTGCTGCCGCCAGGCACCTGCCTCGGTCCGGCGGAGATCGCCGTGCTGGCCGCAAACGGCCGCACGCATGCGCAGGTCACGAGGCGGCCGCGCATCGTCGTGATCTCCACCGGCGACGAGCTGGTCGAGCCCGGCCAGCCGGTCGCCGGGTGGCAGATCTATCGTTCGAACGCTTATGCCGTGATGGCAGCTCTGCAACGTCGCGGCTTCGGCTTGCCGACGCTCGATCACCTGCCCGATGACCGCGCTGTCCTGCGCACGCGCCTGGGCGCGCATCTGCAAACGCACGACGTGCTGATCCTGAGCGGCGGCGTCTCGATGGGGAAATTCGACTACGTCCCGCAGGTGCTGGCCGAGCTCGGTGTGCGCGTGATCTTTCACAAGGTCGCGCAGCGGCCCGGCAAGCCGCTGTGGTTCGGCGTCGGGCCGGCCGGGCAGACGGTGTATGCCCTGCCGGGAAACCCGGTATCGACTGTGGTGTGCCTGGGCCGTTACGTGTTCGCCGGGCTGGAAGCATCGCTCGGCAGGCCACCGCGGGCGGTCGAGCTGGTGGAGCTGGCGGAGCCTTTCGAAGTCAAACCGGCGCTGACACTGTTCATTCCGGTGCGGCTCGCGGCCGAGCAGGCGCTGCGCCGCGCGGTACCGCAGCCGACCCGCGGCTCGGGGGACTTCACCTCCCTGGTCGGCACCGACGGCTTCGTGGAGCTGCCCGGCCCGGGCGCTATCGCCGCCGGTACGCCGGTCGCGTCATATTCGTGGTGACAGAACGCCCCGATCGGGGTCCAATTGCTGCATGTCCGAAGCCAGTTCCATCGTGACCCTGCCCGTGCACACGCGGCCGCGCGACACGCTGAACCGGCCGCTGCACGATCTGCGCATTTCGGTGATGGACCGCTGCAATTTCCGTTGCCCGTACTGCATGCCGCGGGAAACGTTCCACGAGCACTACCGCTTCCTGAAGTCCACCGAGCGGCTGTCGTTCGAGGAGATCACGCGCCTGACGCGCCTGTTCGTGCAGCTCGGCGTGCAGAAGGTCCGGCTCACCGGCGGCGAGCCGCTGCTGCGTCCGAACATTTCCGAGCTGGTCGGCGAGCTGACCGCGTTGGAAGGCGTGCGCGACGTGGCACTGACCACCAACGGCGTGCTGCTCGCCCAGCACGCAGCGGAGCTGAAAGCGAACGGCCTGCATCGCATCACCGTCAGCCTCGACACGCTCGACGCGGAGATCTTCAAGCAGATGAGCGGCGGTTTCGCCGAGCGTGACCGCGTGCTGGACGGCATCAGGGCCGCACGCGACGCCGGGCTGGCGCCGATCAAGATCAACTGCGTCGTGGAGCGCGGGCTGAACGACCATACCGTGCTCGATCTCGTCGACTCCTTCCGCGGCACGGGCGTCATCGTGCGCTTCATCGAGTACATGGACGTCGGCACGCGCAACCAGTGGAGCCGCGAGCGTGTAGTCGCATCGCGCGAGCTGCTCGAACGCATCGGCGCGCGCTGGCCGCTGCACGCGGTGGAGGAGAACTACCACGGCGAAGTCGCCGAACGTTACGTGTTCGACGACGGCAGCGGCGAAGTTGGCTTCATCTCGTCCGTCTCGAACCCGTTCTGCGGCAGCTGTACGCGCGCCCGGCTTTCATCCGAAGGCGTGTTCTACACCTGCCTGTTCGCGCGCAATGGTCTGGATCTGCGCGCACCGCTGCGTGAAGGCGCCGGCGACGACGAGCTGCGCTCGCTGATCTCGACGACGTGGAGCCGTCGCGGCGACCGCTACAGCGAATTGCGCGCCTCTTTGCACGCGGGCGAGCAGCCGCTGCGCAAGATCGAGATGTACTACATCGGCGGCTAGCAATGTCCTCGTTCTCGCATGTCGATTCCGCTGCGCGCCCGACCATGGTCGACGTCGGCGAGAAGGCCGTGACCAAGCGCACCGCCACGGCGATGGCACGCGTACGCTTTCCGCGTGAGGTCGCCGCAGCACTGCGCAGTCAGCAGTTCAACACGTCGAAGGGTCCGGTATTTCACACTGCGATCATCGCCGGCACGATGGCCGCGAAGCGCACGCACGAGCTGATCCCCTTCTGTCATCCGCTCGGCATCGAGAGCTGCAAGCTCGCGATCGACATGGAAGGCGACGAAGCCGTGGTCCGCTGCACGGTCGCCGTGCATCACAAGACCGGCGTGGAAATGGAAGCGCTGACAGGCGCGAGCGTCGCCGCGTTGACGATCTACGACATGTGCAAGGCGCTGTCGCACGACATCGTCATCGCCGAAACGCGCCTGGTCGAGAAGCGCGGCGGCAAGAGCGACATCGGTTGACGTGAAATGAGCACTCTGTTCGGTCTGGTACTCGCAGGCGGCGCCAGCACGCGCATGCGCACTGACAAGGCGGCGCTCGACTATCACGGCCAGCCGCAACTGCGCTGGGCATTCGAGCTGCTGTCGAAAGTCTGCGCTGCGACGTTCGTCTCGGTGCGGCCGGACCAGCGCGAAGATCCCGCGCGCGCCGGCTATCCGCAGATCGTCGATCGCCAGCCCGGCGTCGGCCCGATTGCCGGCATCTCCGCCGCACTGCTGGAACATCCCAAAGCGGCATGGCTGGTGCTGGCGTGCGATCTGCCGTTCCTCACGGAGCAGACGTTGCAACACCTGGTCGTGCATCGCGATCCGCACAAGCTTGCAACGGCGTATCGCAGCGCTCACGACGGTCTGCCCGAGCCGCTCTGCGCGATCTGGGAGCCGGCCGCGCGCGAGCCGGTGCTCGCGTACCTGGCTGGCGGGAAGCAGTGTCCGCGCAAGTTCCTGATCAACGCTGATGTGGCGCTGCTGGATTTGCCGCAGCGGCAGGCGTTGGACAACGTGAATACCCGCGAAGAGTTCGAGCAAGCCACGGCAGCGATGGGGCGCGCCGCCCCGGATCCTTTGCCGCGCATCAGCAAGACGCTGCGGGTGCAGTACTACGCGATCCTGCGCGAGCAGGCTGGAAGCCGCGAAGAGACGCTCGACACTAGCGCCGCGACTGCGGCCGAGCTGTACGCTGAGCTGCAGCAACGCCATTCATTCCAGCTGGCGCCGGCACAATTGAAAGTCGCGTTGAACTCCGAGTTCGGCGACTGGCAGACGCCGCTGAAGCACGGCGACACGGTGGTCTTCATTCCGCCGGTGGCGGGCGGATGAAAGCATTCTCCTTCAGCCAGGCGGCCCTCACCCCCGATGCCTACCGGGCCGGGCTCGCCGATCCCGCCGCCGGCGGTTACGCCGCGTTCGAGGGCTGGGTGCGCAATCACAACGAAGGGCACGCCGTGACGCGACTCGAATACGAAGCGTTCGAGGCGCTCGCGAACAAGGAAGGTGAGCGCATCGTCGCGGAAGCCGTCAGCCGGTTCGGCGTGCTGCGCGCAGCCTGCGTACATCGCGTCGGCTCGCTGGCGATCGGTGATCTCGCCGTGTGGGTCGGCGTCAGCTCACGACATCGCGCTGAAGCGTTCGCCGCGTGCCGCTACATCATCGATGAAGTGAAGCACCGCTTGCCGATCTGGAAAAAAGAGCACTACGCGGACGGCGACTCCGGCTGGGTCAATTGCGAGCGCTGCGCGCATCCTCACGAGCACTAGCGGCCGCCGCGTCGCGGGCCAGCTGCCACGCTGCCTCCGTCAATCTTTGGTCGTCCTCGCCCTGAGTCGCCTTGGTGATTGCCGGCTGCAGGAATCTGCCGAGTCGCAGGGCGAGCACAGCGGCGACTGCCTGCGATCTCGCGTCTGCATCGCCGGTGCTGAACGTCAGGACCTGCTGCCGCAGCTCGCGCTCGACCGATGGCGTAATCAGCTCAGCGCGGCCGACCATCACGCGAACGACGCGGTCCGGCTTCGGCGAGACCTGCAACGGCAGCGTGCGCTCCGTCCACGCGCGCGGCAGAAGATAGAGCACGCGCGTCCCCTCCTCCGCGAACCACTGGTCCTGCCAGGTATTCACCATCGCGCGCGCTTCCTTCTCGTACAGCCCCGCGTCGATGAGCGCACGAGACATGTCGCGCATCGCCAGCTGGCGTACGCTTTGCAGCGTACCGAACGGCTGTGCGTCGATCTCGACCGTCGAGGCAGCGTTCGCCACCGCGCCGGCCACCTGCTGATACCGCATCATCCCGTCGCGGATGGTGAGCAGGAACGCGGCCTGGATCGGCTCCGCCTCCCGCGCATTCAGCGACACCAGCTGTTCGTCGGAGTCGACGCCGACAGCGAGCGGCGCCTGGAAGTAGCCGAGCCCACGGTAGAACAGGTCGCGCTCGTACTCCGCTCCGCGATGGGTCACGGCACTCGCAACGCGCAGGAAGTTCGCATCGGTCTCGCGCGCGATGTAGTAGTGATCGCCCTCCCCGGCCGTGCTGCGGATCAGCTTGTCCAGCGTCATTTCACGCGTGGCGCGCGGCAGGATCGTCAGGCCGCGCCACTCGACCAGGAATTGCCGCGTATGCGGCGCAGCCATCTGCGGCGTCGACTGCGACTCCACCCGCGTTCCCTGCGGATACCACTCGGTGACGATGCCGCCGCGGAACAGCACGCTCACGTCGACGACGCGCTCGCGCCGCGAATAGAAATAGATGACCGGCGTCTCCATGCGCACCAGCGCGCGCAGGTCCTTCGGGTGGAATACCGGCTGCGACGAGGTGTTGCCGCTCATCCGGCTGCGATACACGAAGTCGGGCAGATCCAGGCTGGCCGGCGGCGTCCACCAGAGCTGCTCGCCGTCGGCGGCCTGCACCGTCGTGAACGTTCCCCATTCATGCACGACGAGCGGATCGTCGCTGGCCGCCGACGAAGCCGGCGAGGCACCGAGCAGCGCGACGGCTGCGAACGCCTGGAGGAGACGAGTATGCATGGCGCGGCCCTCTTCCCTGAACGACGAACGGGGTTATCGTCCGCCGGCGCCCGGGCCGTTGCAAGAGCAACCGGCGGCTAGCGCTCCGGGTGGATCACCAGGTCGATGCGCCGGTTGCGCGCGCGGCCGGCGGGCGTCTCGTTCGTCGCGACCGGCCGGGCTTCGCCGTAGCCGACGGAGCTGATCTTCTCCGGATTCATCGCGAAATTGCTCACCAGGTACTGGCGCACCGCGTCGGCGCGGTCCTGCGACAGGATCAGGTTGGTCGAGTCGCTGCCGTTCGCGTCGGTGTGGCCTTCGATCGAGATCGAAGCGCCCGGAAACAATGCGAGACCCTGCTGCACTTTCTTCATGAACGCCGCGCTGCTGCCGTCGATGGTGCTGCGGCCTGACGGAAACTTGATGCCGAGCAGCGACAGCACGACGTCGTCGCCCTGACGCGCAACGCGTGCCTCATCGGCACTGAAGGACGCCTCCAGCGCTGCCACGCTCGAGCGCATGCGCTCCTGGGCGTCGACGCGCCGCTGCAAAGCGACGCGCTCTTCGGAAACGCCGCCGAGCCGCGACTCGAGGCGCTGCATCTGGGAGTTGAGCGCAGCGAGCCGATCGTCGCGATCCTCCAGCTCCTGCTTGAGCCGGCGCACTTCCTGCGCCTGCTGCTGCACGTTCTCGGTCAGCTCCTGCATCGGCGCCTGCATGCCCTGGTCGAACTGCGCCGCGACCTCCATCTCGCCCGCCATCCGCCGCAGCGGCTCTTCCCACGACAGGATCAGCGCTTCGACGCCCCCTTCATCGTTGCTCTGCTCGCGCAGCACCCGCTCGATGAGCTGCGCCAGGTACGTCGCGTGCCGCGCCTCGTAGCGCGCTTGCGCTGCGAGCTTGCGCGGCGAGCTGACATCGTAGCGATTGCGCTGCAGCTCCTGGTCGGCCTCGGCCAAATAGCGCTTGGCCGCTTGCAGGCTGCGCGGCGCAAGTTTACCGACCTTCGCTTCGTCGGCCTGCGCGATCAGCGCGCGCGCCTCGTCGAGAATGCCGCCCTTGATGGCGATCAGCTCTGCTTCGCGCAGCAGGACTGCCGCTTCGGCCGCGCGGCGCTGCGCGTTCTTGGTGTCGTTCTGCTCGTTCTCGGTCATCGCGTCGCGAAAGCGCTCCGCGGCCTTCTGCCACGCCTCGGCAGCGAACTTCGGCGCCTGCGCCGTCAGCGCATCCTCGCGCGCCTTGATGACCGAGCCGAGGAGTTGCCGGGCTGTCGCGGCGGCAGTCGTCGCCTTGTTCAGCGCTGCTTCGCCTTCCTGCACGCGCGCGCGGATCTTGTCCGGATTGCGACCGCGCGACGCGTCCTTGACCGCAGCGTCATGCGCCTCCACGGCCGCAGCGAAATTCCTGGGCGCGAGAGCATCCACCTGCTCGCCGCGTGCTTTCTCGATCGCGGCCGCGAGCCCCGCCGTATCGAGATCCTGCGCGGCGTGCGCGACGCCCGCCAGCGCCAGCGTTACGACGATCGAGCCGATTCCACGAAAGACATTCACGGCCGCACCTGCCCCGAGCCTCGCACGACGTATTTGTAGCTGGTCAACTGCTCGACCCCGACCGGCCCGCGTGCATGAAACTTGTCGGTCGAGATCCCGATCTCCGCGCCCATGCCGAACTCGCCGCCGTCGGCGAACTGCGTGGATGCGTTGTGCAAGACGATCGCGCTGTCCACGCTCGCGAGGAACCGCTCGGCGGTCGCCTGGTTGCGGGTGACGATCGCTTCCGTATGCGCCGAGCCGTAGCGCGCGATGTGCTCCACTGCGGCATCCACGCCGTCGACGACTCGCGCCGCGATGATCTTGTCCAGGTATTCCGTGTACCAGTCCTGCTCGGTCGCGGCTGTGACCCGCTTATCAAGCCGCTGCACGGACTCGTCGCCGCGCACCTCGCAGCCCGCGTCGAGCAGTGCCGCGACTACAACCGCTGCACCCGACCACTCGCGATCGAACAGGACAGTCTCGGCGGCACCGCAGACGCCGGTCCGCCGCAGCTTGGCATTGAGCACGATCTCGCGGGCCATGGCGGCGTCGGCGTCGCGATCGACGTACACGTGACAGTTGCCCTCCAGGTGGCCGATCACCGGCACCCGCGCTTCCTTCTGCACGCGCTCGACCAGGCTGCGCCCGCCGCGCGGCACGACGACGTCGATGCAATCGCTCATGCCGGACAGCATGTACCCGACGGCGGCCCGATTGGTCGTCGGCACGATCTGGATGGCCGTCTCGGGCAAGCCGGCGCTGCGCAGCCCTGCGGCGAGACACGCGTGGATCGCGCGGCTCGACTCGGTGCTCTCCGAGCCGCCGCGCAGAATGACCGCGTTGCCCGACTTCAAGCACAGCGCGCCCGCGTCCGCCGTCACGTTCGGGCGGCTCTCGTAGATGATGCCGATCACGCCGAGCGGCACGCGGACGCGCTCGATGCGCAGCCCGTTGGGCCGCGTCCAGCCGGCAATGACGCCGCCGATCGGATCCGCCAGAGCCGCGATCTCCTCGATGCCGCGCGCCATCGCCTCCACGCGCTTTTCGTCCAGCGCGAGACGATCCATCATCGCTGCCGACAGCGCGCGCTGCCCGGCAGCCCGCAGATCTTTGCCATTGGCCTCGAGAATTGCGGTGCGCTGCTTGCGAATCGCGGCGGCGGACGCCGTCAGCGCCGCGTTCTTCGTCGCGGTGTCGGCGCTCGCAAGGGCGCGTGCCGCAGCCACTGCGGCACGTCCCAATGAATCCATCAGAGCGGCCAGCTCCGGTGACGAATCGGCCTGCGAAGAATTGGCATCGGCCTGCATGCCGGGCATTCTAGCTGCGAGGGCCGTGCAGTAAAGAATAGAAGGGGGGTCGATGGCAGTCGACACGCGCGAGTTCCGGGCCAGCGAAGGCTACCGCTACTACGTCGTCTGGTTTCTGTTCGTCGTCTACGTCTTCAACTTCGTCGACCGGCAGATCCTCACGACGCTCATCGAGCCGATCAAGCACGAGTTCGGCCTGCACGACTGGCAGCTCGGCGCGCTCAGCGGCACGGCGTTCGCGCTGTTCTACACGACGTTCGGGATTCCGATCGCGCGCTGGGCCGACAAGGGCAATCGCGTCACCATCATCGCCCTGTCGCTGCTGATCTGGAGCTCGGCGACCGCCGCCACCGCGTTCGTGCGCAACTTCGCCCAGCTGTTCGCGGCGCGCGTCGCGGTCGGGATCGGCGAGTCCGGCTGCAGCCCGCCGGCGCTGTCGCTCATCAGCGATTATTTCGAGCCGAAGCGCCGCGGCAAGGCGCTGTCGATCTATGCGATGGGCGTGTACGGCGGGACGTTCATCGGCTTGTTGATGGGCGGCGTCGTGGCGCAGCTGTACGGCTGGCGCGCAGCGTTCCTCATCGTCGGCGCGCCGGGCATCCTGCTGGCGCTGATATTGAAGCTGACCGTGCGCGAGCCGCCGCGTGGCTTCTCCGAAGGCGGTGTCGTGAAGGAAGCGCCGCCGATGGCGACCGTGGTCAGGACACTCGCAGCGAAGAGCAGCTTCCGGCATCTCGCGCTCGCTGCCGGGCTGCACGCATTCGTCAGCTACGGCGTCAGCGCGTTCTACAACTCGTACCTGATCCGCTCGCACGGCTTCACCGTCGCCGAAGCGGGCGTGTGGCTCGCGTTCATCGTCGGCATCGGCGGCCTGCTCGGCACTTACATCGGCGGCACCTACGCCGACAAGCTGACGCAGCGGCACGGCGACGCGCGTTACATGCTGAAGGTGCCGGCGATCTCCAATCTGATCTCGCTGCCGTTCGCGGCCGCGGCGTTCGCGATGTCGCACACGCCCGCGGTGCTCGTGTGCCTGTTCTTCTACGTGTGCTTCGGGACGATGTACCTGGCGCCGTCGATCACCGCGACGTACCGCCTGGTGATGCCGCGTGAGCGTGCGCTCGCGACGGCGCTGCTGTTCCTGGTGCTGAACTTCATCGGCATCGGCGTGGGCCCGATCCTGACCGGCTTCATCAGCCACACGATCGGCAGCAATCTGGTGGACGCCGGCGTGCCGGCGGCGCAAGCGAGCGCGGACGGCCTGCGTTACGCGTTGTGCATCGTCGTGTTCATGTTTCTGTGGTCGACGGTGCATTATTACCGGGCGATGCGGACGTTGAGGGAAGAGGAAGTGACATAGGTGACATAGGTGACACAGGACAGAACGCTCTTGCCTGTGTCACCTGTGTCCCTCCCGCAACTCCCTCTTCAACACCTTCCCTATCGCACTGCGCGGCAACTCTCCCCTGATCTCCACGGACGCGAGTCGCTGCGTCTTACCGAGCCGCTCGTTCGCCCACGCACGAATCTCTTCCGCCGACGCCGCACGATCCGGCTTCAGCACGACGAACGCCACCGGCGTCTCGCCCCAATGCCGCGAGGGCACCCCGACGACTGCGGCTTCCTTGATGGCCTCGTGTCCCGCCAGCACGCTCTCCAGGTCGCTCGGATAAATGTTGAAGCCGCCCGAGATGATCATGTCCTTGCGGCGATCGAGCAGCGTGAGAAAGCCCTGCTCGTCGAAGCGGCCGACGTCGCCGGTGCGGATGTAGCAATTGCCCTGCGGGTCGTGCCATTGCGCATCCGCGGTCTTGCGCGGCTGGTTGAAGTAGCCGTTCATCATCGATGCGGGCGAGCGGCCGACGATCTCGCCGACTGCGCCGCGCGGCACTTCGCGGCCCTGCTCGTCGATCAGGCGAATCTCGTGGCCCGGCACCGGCTGGCCGACGGTGTGCAGCTTGTCCGGGAATTCGTGCGCATGGAGGACGCAGCTGCCGCCGCCTTCCGTCATGCCGTAGTACTCGATGAGCCCGCCCGGCCAGCGCTCGAGGATCTCGCTCTTGAGCGCGGCCGAAAACGGCGCGCTGGTGCAGAACTTCATGCGAAAGCTCGCCAGGTCGAAGCGCTCGAACTCCGGCAGGTCCATGATGCGCTGGTACTGCACCGGCACGAGCATCGCGTGCGTCGCGCGATGCCGCTGCGCCAGCTCCAGGAACCTGAGCGCGTCGAACTTCGCCATCAGCACGGCGGTTCCGCCGCGCGCCAGCGTCGGGAAGAAGCTCACCAGCGTCGTGTTCGAATAGAGCGGCGTGGAGCAGATCGTCACAGCGGTCCGGTCGTAGCGCGCGAGCGCAGCGCGATGCACGTGAGCCCAGCGCATGCGGTGCGATTGCACGATGCCCTTCGGCGTACCGGTCGTGCCCGACGAATAGATGATGTTGAACGGCGCGGCGGGGTCGATCTGCACGGGCTGCGGCTGCGCGTCCTCGGACACCAGCCAGCCGCGCATCGATATCGGCACTCGTTGCAGCGCCGGCGGTAACGGTTGCTGCGCGAGCGCGGCGGCAACCGGCTCGTCGAGAAACAGAATCTTCGCGCCGCAGTCGGCCAGCATCGTCGCGAGCGTTTCAGGCGTCGACGATGGCGCCAGCGGCGCAACCGCAACTCCCGCACGCAGCGCCCCCAGAAAGATCGCGCCGTATTCCACGCAGGACGAGGCGCACAGGGCAATGACTTCGCCGGACTGCACGCCGTCCCGCTGCAACGAAGCCGCAACCCGGTCCATGAGACGGTCGAGGGCGCCGTATTCCACCACGCGATCTTCGTGGATCAGCGCCGGATGCTGCGGCCGTTCCAGTGCGTAGCCATGGACGAGGTCGGCGATGAGGCCGAAGTCTTGCTCGAGCGACGCGTCGGGGGACATGCGCGCGATTATGAAGCCTGACCCAAGGGTTTTCAGCTAGGCTAGGCCGCCATGAAACGCCTCGAAAACAAGACCGCGCTCGTCACCGGCGCAGCCAGCGGCATCGGCCGCGCGACCTCCGTGCTGTTCGCGCAGGAAGGGGCGAACGTCGTCGTGCTGGACCGCGCACCGGCGGTCGAGGAAACCGCCGCGACGATCCGCCAGGCCGGCGGCAAGGTCTTGGCGTTCGTCGCGGACTCGTCCGAAGAGCCGGCGATCGCGGCGGCGATCGACGCAGCGGTGCGCGAGTTCGGTGCGCTCGATGTCTGCTACGCCAATGCCGGCGTGAGCGGCGGCTTGGTGCCGCTGCACGAGCAGACGCCGGAGCACTGGGCCGAGGTTCTGAAGATCAATCTGATCGGCACGTTCCTCGCCGTGAAGCACGCCGCGCGCGTCATGACGCCGCGCCAGCGCGGCTCGATCATCTGCACGGCATCGGTAGCAGGCTTGCGCTCCGGCGCCGGCGGCTCGCCGTACAGCGCCAGCAAAGCAGGCGTCGTGAGCCTGGTGCAGACGACTGCCTGGCAATTGAGCGGCAGCGGCGTGCGCATCAACGCGATCTGCCCGGGCCTGATCGAAACCGGCATGACGCGGCCGATCTTCGAGCAGGCTCGCGCACGCGGCACGGATCACAAGATCGGCCAGCTCAATCCGCTGCGCCGTGCCGGCGGACCGGCCGAGATCGCGCAGATGGCGCTGTTCCTCGCCTCCGACGCCGCTTCGTACGTCAATGGCCAGGCGTTCCCGGTCGACGGCGGCCTGTCGAGCTCGCACCCGATCGTGCCGCCGCGGGTCTGACGGCGCTGCACGGAACCCGTCGCCGCGCAGGTGCGTCTCGTGAGGAACCGCAGGAGACGACCTCATGCACAGCTCACGCAGTGAAGCGCGCCGTTCGAATTTCGATGTGCTGGAAACAGTCGCGTTGCTGAGCGCCGTCGTGCTGATCGCGACGCCTGCCTGCAAGGGCATCGCCCGCCGCTGGCGCCTGCGCCACCCGCTCGCGAGCAGCGAGCCCGCCATCGACAAGCAGCTGAAGGACACCTATCCCGCGAGCGACCCGCCGGCGTCGCGGTATTTCGACATCCCCGTGAACAGAAGGTAGGAGAGTCAGGCTGAAGCCTGACATCCTCATCCGGTGATCACCAGATCGTCGCGGTGGATGATCTCGTCCCGGCCGTGGAAGCCGAGGACGGTCTCGATCTCGCTCGACTGACGCCCACGCAGGCGCTCCGCGTCGATACTGGAATATGCGGACAGGCCGCGCGCGATCTCCTTGCCGTTCGGCGAGCGCACGATCAGCGCGTCGCCGCGCTTGAAGCGCCCGATCACCTTCGTGACACCCGCCGGCAACAGACTCTTGCCGCGACCGAGCGCCGCCGCGGCGCCCTCGTCGACGTGCACCTCGCCTGCCGGCTTGAGCGCACCTGCGATCCACTGCTTGCGCACCGTCGCCGGCGTGACCGAAGGGTGAAACCAGGTGCAGCGCTCCCCCTGCTCGATGCGGCGGAGCGGATGCAGCTCGTGACCGAGCGCAATCGCCATGTGGCAACCGGCGGCGACGGCGATCTTGGCCGCCGCGATCTTCGTCACCATGCCGCCCGTGCCGACGGCCGACGATGCACGGCCCGCCATGCGCTCGATCTCGATGTTGATCGAGTGCACGTCGGGGATGAAGCGCGCCTGCGGGTCGCGCCGCGGGTCGGCGCTATACAGGCCGTCGACATCCGACAGCAGCACCATGCAGTCGGCAGTGATCATTTGCGCGACGCGCGCGGCGAGCCTGTCGTTGTCGCCATAGCGGATCTCCGCAGTCGCGACCGTATCGTTCTCGTTGATCACCGGGACCGCGCCCAGCCGCAGCAGCGTGCTCAAGGTATTGCGGGCGTTGAGGTAGCGACGCCGCTCCTCGGTGTCGCCGAACGTCAGCAGGATCTGCGCAACGTTGAGGCGATGCAGCTCCAGCGCCTCCTTCCAGGCATGCGCCAGCCGGATCTGGCCGACCGCTGCCGCGGCCTGCTTCTCCTCCAGCTTCAGCCGCGCTGCGCTCAGCTCCAGCTGGCGGCGGCCAAGGGCGACCGCGCCCGAGGAGACCAGCAGCACTTCCTGGCCGCGGGCGCGCAACGCAGCCACGTCGGCCGCAAGGGATTCCAACCAGGCGCGGTTGGCATTGCCGGATTCGGCATCCACCAGCAGGGCGGAGCCGACCTTGACCACCACGCGACGGGCGCGCAGCAACGGCATGGCGGATGGCGGGTGCAGGGGAACATTCATGGCTCGTGCCACTATTACCTCATCGACGAGTGCTTTGCAGCTAAAAGCGCCGCGCAGTCCAGGGATTGCGGACGTCCGGCGGCGGCGACGTCCCGTCTTGGCAGTCACGGCGAATGCCCCTAATATTCCGCGGCCAGTCGCCCCCCGCTTGGCGTTCTTGAGGTGTTTGCGTGGCCAGAGACTACGACCCGGTTCAGGGACAGTGGTACGAAGATCTCGAAGAGAACGAGGTCTTTCGCGTGCTGTCGGTCGATCCGGACGAAGAGATCATCGAGATCCAGTACGAGAACGGTGACATCGAGGAGATCGACCTCGACACCTGGCACGAGCTCGACCTCGAGCATGCGGAGGAGCCGGAGGGCTGGGCCTCGGACGACGACGAGGACGATGAAGACGAGGACGAGGACGAAGACGAGGACGACTGGGACGAAGACGAAGACGACGACGACTGGGACGACGACGACGACGAGGACCTCGACGACGACGACGATTACAGCGACCGCGACGACGCCTGAGCGGCGGCGCGCAGCGCCGGCTGGCAATCCCCGCCATTGAATCCCGACACGGCCGGCCCTATATGCTCCTCGACGCCGGGCCCCGCGCCCGGTCTTGGGTCAGGTAACCCGGAGCCTCGATGAAACGCATCTTCCTTCTGGTCGCCACGAACGTGGCCATCCTGCTGGTCCTCAGCGTGACCATGCGGCTGCTCGGCATCGACCGCATCCTCGACGAGCGCGGCGGTCTCGATCTGAACGCCCTGCTGATCTTCTCGGCCGTGCTCGGCTTCAGCGGCTCCCTGATCTCGCTCGCGATCTCCAAATGGATCGCCAAGCGCACGATGGGCGTGCGCGTCATCGAGCAGCCGCGCGATGCAGTCGAGGCGTGGCTGGTCGAGACGGTGCGCCGCCAGGCGCAGGCCGCCGGCATCGGCATGCCGGAAGTCGGCATCTTCGAGGCGCGTGACATGAACGCCTTCGCGACCGGTCCGCGCAAGAACAGCGCGCTGGTCGCAGTGAGCTCCGGGCTGCTGCACGGCATGTCTCGGCGGGAAGCCGAAGCGGTGCTCGGTCACGAGATCAGTCACGTCGCCAACGGCGACATGGTGACGCTGACGCTGATCCAGGGCGTCGTGAACACGTTCGTCATCTTCTTGTCGCGCGTCATCGGCTACACGGTCGATCGCGTCGTGTTCAAGACGGAGCGCGGCCACGGTCCCGCGTTCCTGATCACGGTCATCGTCGCGCAGCTGGTGCTCGGCATCCTCGCGAGCATGATCGTCATGTGGTTCTCGCGCTGGCGCGAGTTCCGCGCCGACGCCGGCGGCGCCAGGCTGGAAGGCCGCGATGCGATGATCGGTGCGCTGGAGCGCCTGCGCCAGCAGCATCCGCAGCCGCTGCCGGACCAGATGGCGGCGTTCGGCATCAGCGGCGGGCTGGGGCACGGCCTCAAGCGCCTGTTCCTGAGCCACCCGCCGCTCGAGGAGCGCATCGCCGCGCTGCGCGCCGGAGATCAGGCCGCGGCCTGACTCCGGTTGCGGTTGTGGGTCAGGCTTCCGCCTGACATTCTTAGGGCGTGCTCTCCCTGCGCCTCGTCATCTTTGCCGCATTGTCCGCCATCGCGCTGTGGGGACTGTTCTCCTTGCTGGAAAACCTGCGCGAGCCGGAGCTGCTGCGCTCGCCGAAGGCGATCGTCGTCAAGGGCTGCGATCCGATGGAATCGCCCGACGCGCAGCGCCTCTGCCCGCAGCTGCTGTGCCAGAAGTTCATTCTCGATGCCCGCACCGTGCCGCTGCGCTCGGTGTTCAAGGTGACTGTCGACAGCAAAGTCGGCAACGAACAGCTGATCGGCGGCGTGGTGCAGAGCGGCGCGGCGGATAGCGACCGCCGCTTCGCATGCACGCTGCACGCGAACAAGGTCACGGCGGGGAAGCTCGTGGATGGCGCCGACCTCGAAGCACTCGCGGCGCAACCCGCGAACTGGTCGCTGCAGCAGAGCCGGCGATGAGCATCGCCTCTGCAACGCTCGACAGCCTGCGGGCGATCGTTGGCCCGCACGGTTACCTCGATCAGCCGACCGACCTCGAACCGTTCCTCGTCGATCATCGCAAGCTGTATCGCGGCGTCACGCCGCTGGTCCTGCGACCGGAGTCGACCGCGCAGGTCGCCGCCATCATGAAGCTGTGCAACGAAGAGCGGATCGGCGTCGTGCCGGTCGGCGGCAACACCAGCTACTGCGGCGGCGCGACGCCGAGCGCTGACGGCTCGCAAATCGTGCTCTCGCTCGCGCGCATGCGACGCATCCGCGCGCTCGATGCCGCGAACTACACGCTGATCGCCGAAGCCGGTTGCGTGCTCGCCGAGCTGCAGACTGCGGCAACTGGCGCCGATCGTTTGTTTCCGATGAGCCTCGGCTCGGAAGGCTCGTGCCAGCTCGGCGGCAATCTGTCGACCAACGCCGGCGGCACCTCGGTCCTACGCTACGGCATGATGCGCGACCTGGTGCTCGGCCTGGAGGTCGTGCTTCCGGACGGCCGCGTGCTCGACGGGCTCAAGCCGCTGCGCAAGGACAACACGGGCTACGACGTGCGCGACCTGTTCATCGGCGCGGAAGGCACGCTCGGCGTGATCACTGCCGCCGCGTGCAAGCTGTTTTCTCGTCCGGCGTGGACGCTGACGGCTTTCGCGAGCGTCGCCGACCCGCACGCTGCGGTCGCGCTGCTCTCACGGCTGCGCACCTTCACCAGCGATGCCGTGACGACGTTCGAGTTGATCCCGCGCGTGGCGCTCGATCTGGTGCTGCGGCACATCGCCTCGACCAGCGATCCGCTCGATCGCCCGCATGAGTGGTACGTGTTGCTGGAGATCGGCATGGGTCGCGGCGCCGCCGCGGCGCGCGACAGCATCGAGGCGGAGCTCGCAGCGGCGATGGAATCCGGCGAGGTCATCGATGCCGCGATCGCGGCGAGCGAAACGCAGCGCGAGATGTTCTGGCGCCTGCGCGAAACGATCCCCGAAGCGCAGAGCCGCGAAGGCGCGAGCATCAAGCACGACATTTCCGTCACGACCAGCGAGCTGCCGCACTTCATCGTCGAGGGCGGCGCGCTGCTCGCACGACTCGCACCGGGCGCGCGGCTGGTCTCCTACGGGCATCTCGGCGACGGCAACCTGCATTTCAACGTGAGCCCGCCGCCGGGCGGCAGCAACGAGCAGTTCCTGAGCCTCGCACCGCAGATCAATCGCGCGGTTCACGACCTCGTCGCGCGCTACGGCGGCAGCTTCAGCGCCGAGCACGGCATCGGTCAGCTGAAGCGCGGCGAGCTGGTGCGCTACAAGAACCCGGTGGCAATCGAGCTGATGCGCTCGATCAAGCAGGCCGTCGACCCGAACGGGATCATGAACCCGGGGAAAGTGCTGTAGGCCGGGCTGCAGCCCGACTCCTAGCTGCCGATCGTTCCGCCGCCTTCGCGCGTCACCGCGATCACGCTCGAGCGCGGCTGCGTGCCGGGTCCATCGGGCCAATGGCTGCGCGGCTCGGCGACGCTGCCGCCCTCGCCCGGATGCTGGATGCTCAGGAACAGCGTCTCGCAGTCCGGCGTGAACTGGCAGCCGCAGATTTCCGCGCCGAACGGGCCGCTCATGAATTGCTGCAAGCGGCCGCGCTGCGGTCCTTCCGTCGGGCACACCCAGCAGCCGTCGTTCGCGCCGCGCGGCTGCGGGCCGTCGCTGACGATCCACAAGTTGCCGTCGCGATCGAAGCCGACGTTGTCCGGCGAGCCGATCGGGCTGAGCTCGTCCGCGTTGCCGTAGCCGGCGTAGTAGGTGCTGTCCTGGCGCACCTGCGTCAGGTCGGTGACCAGCCGTCCGCCCGCCGGATCGCCCGCGAGCAGGAACACCTCCCAGGAGAACTCGCGCGCGGTGTGATCGTCGTTGGCCTCGTGGATCTCGATGATGTGGCCGAACGGATTCGCGCCGCGCGGGTTGGCGCGGTCGATTCCCGAGTCGACCTCGCGGCCCGCGTACATGATGCGGCCCGCCTTGGCGGTGCGATTCTCGTTGCGCGTGCACGCCACGTAGATGCGCCCCGAGACGGGATTCACGTCCATGTCCTCCGTGCGGTCCATCGCAGTCGCGCCGAGCACCGTGGCCGCGGCGCGCGCCTTGATCACCACCTCGGCCTGATCGCGGAACCCGGCGGCGGGATTCAACGGTCCCTGTGGATCGAACACCAGCGGCAGCCACTGGCCACGGCCGCTGTCATCCAGTCGTGCCACGTACAGCGTGCCGCGATCGAGCAGGTCGCGGTTCGCCGCCGGGTTCTTCGGATCGAAGCGCCCGTCGGAGACGAACTTGTAGATGTGCTCGAACTTGTCGTCGTCGCCCATGTACACCGCGACGCGACCGTCGCGTGCGACGAACGGGCTCGCGCCCTCGTGCGCGAAGCGGCCGAGCGCAGTGCGCTTCACGGGCGGACGCGTCGGCTCGCGCGGGTCGATCTCGACGATCCAGCCGAAGCGCAGCGGCTCGTTCGGCGTGCGCGGCAGGTCGAAGCGCGCATCGACCGCCTCCCACGAGTACAGCGAATGCGTCTTCCACATGCGCCAGCGCCGGTGCGACTCCACGACGTGCGGATCGACGTCGCTGCGCGCCTTGAGCTGCTCGAGGTTGCCGAAGTAGTCCTGGATGTTCTCTTCGGCCGTCAGGTACGTGCCCCACGGCGTCTCGCCGCCGGCGCAGTTGCCGAAGGTACCCAGGACACGCACGCCTTCCGGATCATCCGCAGTGCGCAGCAGCGCGGAGCCGCGGGCCGGGCCGCCGATGTCGATCGGCGTCTCGGCGGTGATGCGGCGGTTGAAGCGCGAGTCTTTCACCATCTGCCAGCGGCCGCCGCTGCGCACGATCTCGAGAACCGACACACCTTGCGCCGCCTTCGAGACTGCGACCGCGTGCGGATACTTGCCGAGGAAGTCGCGATTCTCGCCGCGCAGCGCGCCCGTGATGCCGCGATGCTGCGGATACATCAGCTCGTCGAGCGTGAACTCGTTGTTCACGCACAAGATGCCGCGCTCGCCGCGCGCATCGAGCGGAAAGAAATGGATCGCGTCGCAGTTCGTGCCGAACTGACGCTGCTGGCGCTCCGCCGCGCCCGGCTCGAGCAATACGCCGTCGGCGAGTCGCGCGGCGTCGAGATCGGGCGTCGACGACCACAGGCTGTCTCCCCAGCGCACGAGCAAGTCGTACCTGTAACCGGGCGGCAACACCACGGCGTCGGCCTTGCTGCCTTCGATCGCCTTGAATGCGAGCTTGCTGGCGGGACGCAGACTCGTGCATGCACCGAGCAAACCGGTACTGGCGACAGCGAGAGGCGCTATAGCAGCACCTGCGGCGAGCACGCGCCGTCGCGTCAGTCGTTGCGAGAGAAGCTGTGCGAAGGAAGTCGCGTCAGGAATTCTTTTCATGGGCGCTGCGCTGGTCGTAGACCCGCCGCAGCGTAGCGTATTTCACGCACCCGCCCCAATTACGAAACGCTCACGAAGCCTCAGGAGCCGCTGTGCTCGCGCAGCCACGCGATCTGCGCCGGATAGTAGTCCGGCTCGAGACCAGTGAAGCGGCGCTCGCCGCCTTGCGGCTGCACGAACCTGAGGATGCCGTGATCGGCCTGCGCGAACACTCGATACTGCACCGGTCGTCCCGCGGCCTGCAGCTTCTCCAGCTCGCGCAAGGTCCACGGCGTCGGCGCGCTGGAATCCTCGCCGCCGAGGATCCAGAAGCTCGGCGTCTGCAGCTCGAGCATCGTCTGCACGGGATCGTAGAGCCGATCGATGAACGGAGTGTCGCCCGATCGCAGGCGCCACCAGACGTATACGCGCAGCATCCACAGCGGCAGCTTCGAGTCGGTGATCACGCCGAGCATCGAATCGCTGCCGCGCACGCCGGCGAACCACGGCTGCGAGCGCGCAGCGTCGAGCATGCTGCTGAGCTCGCTCCAGCGATTGCGATGACGATCGACGATGTCCACGATCACCGCGTTGATGCGATCGGCCGACGCGACCGCGTCGGCGCCGAAGCCCTTCTGCTGGAGCGCGTAGAAGTAGCCCCAGCGATCCTCGCCCGTCACCGGCACCATCACGCCGTAGCCGACCAGTACGCTGCGGATGTTGCCGTCTTTCAGCGCCGCGAGCGGCGCGATCCAGCCGCCCTGGCTGAACCCGGCCAGATGAATCCGCTCGCCGTCGATGCCCGGCTGCGTGCGCAGCCAGCGCACCGCTGCGACCACGTCGTCGGAGAGGACGTGAAAATTCTGCAGGTACTTGCCTTGCGATTCGCCGGTGCCGCGCTTGTCGAAAGCCAGTGCGGCGAAGCCGTTCGCGGCGTAGATGTACGGATCGGAGTAATAGTCGACCGCGCTGTCGGCTTCGGAGCCGTGCACGATCACGACTGCCGGGAACGGGCCTGGCCCCCACTGCGACGAATCGGGCAACACGACCTTGCCGCGCAACGACAGATCGCCGCTGGTGAATTTCGCGATGCGCTCGGGCAGATCGATGCGTCGCGCGTGCACCGGCTTGTCGTCCGCGTGGCGCCATTCGAAGCCGTTGCGGGCGTTGCCCGACGAGTCGAACTTGACGCGGTTCACGACCGGCTCGCGCTCCGCCCAGCCCGGCCCGCCCTCGAACTCGGCGTTGCCGGTCGGCCACAGCGCGCCGGACTCGCCGTTCATCATGCGATAGCGCAGCACCTTGCCTTCGCGCGGGCTGATGAAAACCAGCGCACCGTCGGGCAGCGCGTAGGCGCCGCTGAAGCGCGTGTCGGCAGGCTCGGAACGGTTGATCAGGTACGCCGCGAGGCCGGCGGCCACGGCAAGCGCGGCAATTCCCAGCAGGATCCTCTTTTTCATCCGGGTTGGACGCGGACCGTACGCGTACGGTTGCGCCTACCCGAAACTATGAGCCGCGTCGCGCGCTCACCATCACCCATTCGAGAGCTGCGGACGTTGCGGCGGGCAGCGGCGCGTAGCGGAAAGAGCTCACCCAATCGGTTAACGCGTCGCGCAGGCAGGGTGTCGTTGGAGGCATTTGCAATGCATCGGTGCGCCCGTCGGCCAGGACCACGAACTGCATGAATACGCTGCTGCTCGCCTCGCAACCCGGAGCCAGCACCAGCGGCTGCGAATCGATCAGCTGCAGCGTCGGCGCTTGCGCAGGCGGCGGCGCAGGCGGCGTTACCTGACAGCCCGCGAGCAGTGTCAGTACGGCGATCGCACTCCAGCGCTGCGCGGTCATCGATGTGCCAGCTCGAAATCGACGGGAATCCGCAGCTCGCTCAGCGCCTTGCTCACGTGCGGCGTGAGCGTGAAGCCGCGTGCCTTGCGTGCCGAAAGCGCCACGATCAGGCGCACCTCGCCGCCCTCGGACTCCAGGCGGCGGAAGAACTCGGCGTGCCGCCGCAGCATGCCGTTGGTCCACAGGAGCAGCGCGGAATCGAGCCCGCCGAACGCCATCGTCTCGTGCGACTGCAGGCGCAGCTCGGGGGGGAAGCCGAGCTTGAGCGCTTCGCCGGGAAGCAGCGTTGCCGGATCGATCGTCCCCAGCCAGTAGCTCTCCGTGTGAACGGTTGCTATCGCCGTCAGGGAGCGGTTCGACTCGCGCGGATCGCCGGCGCGGAACGAATGCTCGGGATCGAGCTGCAGCTCGCGCGAGATCGAGTCGGGATCGATCGACGGGTGGCGGATGCGCAGCGACAACTGGAACGGATAGGACGGCGGCTGGGGCGCGCGACGGGCTTCCATGGGGCTCTCTGCGGATCGCGAAGGGGGCGGTCATCAGAGCACCGCAGCGGGCCCGGCCGCAAGTGCGGTGACTACCGCGTCCGATCGATCGCCGCGGCGAGGTGATACAGCGAGTCGAGGAGCGGTGCCGGCTGCTGCAACTCCTGTGCCCGCCGCACCGCGTAGCCGAGCGTCTCCTGGATTTCCAGCGGCCGGCCCGCTTCCAGGTCCTGCAGGGTCGACATGCGGTGATTCGGCGAATGGGCCTGGTAGTAGCGGCCCGCTTCGATCACCGCTTGCACCGCGGCTTCGTCGGAGCGGCCGAGAATGCCCTGCAGCGGCAGCAACGCGTCCTCGGCCACGAGCTGCACGCCGGAGGCTTTCGCGATGGCCGCGACTTCGCGCACGACCCGGGCCAGCACCAGCGCGCAATCCGGGTCCGTGAGATAGCGCCACGTCGTTGCACGCGTCGTGATCGCCAGCAGCATCATGCCCGCCCAGGCGACGAACTTGGTCCACTCGCGCGACAGCACGTCCGGCACCGCGGTCGCACGCACACCTGACGCATCGATTGCACGCGCGAGCGCCTCGGCGCGCGCGCTCGGGCCGCCCGGCAGTTCGCCGACATAGAGATTCACGTTGCGCGTGAACAGCACTTCACCCGAAGGCAGCAGCTCGCCGCTCGTGTTCGCAAGACAGCCGAGCACGCGATCTGCGCCGAAGACTTTGGACAGCGCGTCGTTCTTCCACATGCCGTTCTGGACCGAGAAGGCCATGCCGACGTCGGCCTTGCGCAGCGGCTCGAGCGCTTCCGCGGTACCGGGCGTCTTCATCGCAACGACGAGCACGTCGGCGCCGCGCAGCTGCGAGGCGTCGGTCAGCACTTCGACAGGCGTCGTGAATTCAGCGAGGCCCTTGATCTTCAGTCCGTCGCTGCGCAGCTGCGCTGCGCGGCGCTCGCGCACCAGCATCGTGACGGAATGGCCGGCACGCACCAGATGCGCGCCGAGGACGGAGCCGATCGCGCCGGCGCCGAGAATCGCGAACTCAGGTCGTGAAGTCATGACGGCTCGAAGATAGCACCATTCGCGCGGTGCATGGCCGGCGATGCCGAGATTGCATGGGTCTGCGAGGGCACGGGATTGTCAGGCTTCAGCCCGACGAATTCCTCATGGAAACGATCGCGCCGACGAGCAAGGCCAGCGGCGTGTTCCTGGTCCTCAGCCGCTGGCAGCCTTTCTCGCGGCCTCTTCCTCGGGCGTGGCGACACCGAGCCGCTTGTGCATCAGCGGGCTCGTCGTCGTGTACTGCAGGTGCACCTTCTTGCCGGGCTCGAGGTACTCCTTGATCGCGAACGCTGCGAGCGCCGCTTCGTGGAAGCCCGACAGGATCAGCTTCTTCTTGCCCGCATAGGTGTTGATGTCGCCGACCGCGTAGATGCCCGGCACGTTCGTCTGGAATTTCTCGGTGTCGACGCTGAGCTGGCGCTTGTTGATCTCCAGGCCCCAGTTCGCGATCGGCCCGAGCTTCGGATGCAGGCCGAAGAACACCAGCAGCTGATCGAGCTCGACGCGACGCACGACGCTGTCGCCGCCCTGCACGCTGAGCGTCTTCAGCACGCCGTCGACGACGTTGACCTCTTTCGCCTGGCCGATCAGCACGTCGGCGCGCTGCGCGTCGCGCAACGCATAGAGCTTGGCGACGGATGCCGGCGCACCGCGAAACTCCGGCCGCCGATGCACGAGCACGACGCTGCGCGCGTGCTCGACCAACGTCAGCGCCCAATCGAGCGCCGAGTCGCCGCCGCCCAGAATGACGACATCCTGATCCGCGTACGCGCGCGGATCTTTCACGCGATAGTGAATGTACTTGCCTTCGATCTCCGCCGCGCCGGGCACGTCGAGCTTGCGCGGCTGGAACGAGCCGACGCCGCCGGCGATCACCACCGCGCCGGTATCGAAGACGGCACCCGCGCTCGTGACGACGCGCAAGCGGCCGCTCTCCTGCCGCGCGACTTCGGTGACTTCCTGGCCGAGATGCAGGCCCGCGCCGAACGGCTGGATCTGCTCGAGCAGGCGATCGGTCAGCTCCTGGCCCGTGCACACCGGCACGGCCGGAATGTCGTAGATCGGCTTGTCCGGATACAGCTCGACGCACTGGCCGCCCGGCGCTTGCAGCGAGTCGATGACGTGCGTCTTCAGGCCGAGCAGCCCGAGCTCGAACACCTGGAACAGGCCGCAAGGCCCGGCACCGACGATGACGACGTCGGTGTGGATCGGGGGGCGCTCGAACTTAAGCGCGGAGTCGCTGTGCATGGCCGTCGACACGAACTATCTCCTTCGGGGGAATCTCCGTGAAAGGCACGGGTGCATCGCGCGAGGGGGCGAGCGGCTGGTCGAGCCCGGCGGCTTCCAGCAGGCCCTTCTCGGCGAGCCATTTGCGACTGAACAGGCGCGACTGATACTTCGCGCCCGTGTCGCACAGGATGGTCACGATGGTGTGACCGGGACCGAGCCGCCGCGCGACCTGCAGGGCCGCGGCGACGTTCACGCCGCTCGTGCTGCCGAGGAACAGACCTTCCTCGCGCAGCAGCTGGTAGACGGTGCGAACGCATTCGATGTCGGTGACGTGCAGCGCGTCGTCGAGCGGCGCGCCTTCGAGGTTCGCCGTCACGCGGCCGATGCCGATGCCCTCGGTGATCGAGCCCGGGCCGGTGGCCTTGAGCTCGCCGTCGCGCAGCCAGTGATAGAGCGAGCTGCCCTGCGGGTCGGCGAGCAGCGCCAGCGGCTTGCGGCCGCGATGATTCGTCTGCCGCTTGAGGAAGCGTGCGACGCCGCCGAGCGTGCCGCCGGTGCCCGTCGCGGTGACGAACGCGTCGAGGCGGCCGTCGGTCTGGGCCCAGATCTCCGGGCCGGTCGTGTGCTCGTGCGTGTCGCGGTTCGCGGTGTTGTCGAACTGGTTCGCCCAGACCGCGCCGGGAATCTCTTCGGCGAGGCGGCGCGCGACCTTCTGGTAGTGATTCGGGTCGCTGTACGGCACGGTCTTGACGCGCAGCACTTCGGCGCCGAGCGTTTCGATCAGCTGGTACTTCTCCGGCGACTGGTTGTCGGGCATCACGATGACCAGCCGGTAGCCGCGCGCGTTGCACACGTGCGCCAGCCCGATGCCGGTGTTGCCCGCGGTGCCTTCAACCACTGTGCCGCGCGGCAGGAGCCGGCCGCTGCGCTCGGCGTCGTCGATGATCGCGCGCGCGGCGCGATCCTTCACCGAGCCGCCGGGGTTCATGAATTCCGCTTTGCCGAGAATGTCGCAGCCGGTGAGGTCGCTGAAGTAATTCAGGCGGATCAGCGGGGTGTTGCCGATTGCGTCGGCGAGGCCGTTTCGGACGCTCATGCTGTGAGCCTCCCTTCAGTAGAAGCTGCGAACAGGTGGACGGGATGTCGCTCGGAAGGTGCAGTGTTGAACCACTGCAGCGTTTCGTGCAGGCGCGTGACTTCGCCGACGATCAACAGGGCCGGCGATTGGATCCGGGCTTCGTGCGCCTTGCGGGCAAGGTCGGCGAGCGTGCCGGTGACGACGCGCTGCGTCGCCTGCGTGCCCTGCTCCACGATCGCCGCCGCACGAGTCGCGGGGGCGCCGTGCTCACGCAGTCGCCCGAGAATCTGCTCGATGTGGCCGAGGCCCATGTAGAAGACGACCGTCTGCGACGGCCGCGCCAGCGAATGCCAGTCGAGCGCGTCGCTGTCGTCGCCCGCATCGGCCTTGGAGTGACCGGTGACGAACACCAGCGACTGCGCGTGCTCGCGGTGCGTCAGCGGAATGCCCGCGTATGCGGCGCAGCCCGCAGCGGCGGTTACCCCCGGCACGACTTCGAAGCGCACGCCGGCCGCCGCGAGCGCTTCGAGCTCCTCGCCGCCGCGACCGAAGATGAAAGGATCTCCGCCCTTGAGACGGCAGACGCGCTTGCCTTCGCGCGCGAGCTGCACGAGCAGCGAGTTGATCTCGTCCTGCGGCACCTGCGTGCCGCCACCGGCCTTGCCGACGTAGACGCGCTCGGCGTCGCGCCGCGCCAGATCGAGCACTTCGGCGGACACCAGGCGGTCGTAAAGAATCACGTCCGCATTCTGCAGAGCCCGCAACGCGCGCAGCGTCAACAGGCCGGGATCTCCCGGACCGGCGCCAACGAGCGCGACCTCGCCTTCGCTGTGCGGCGCTCGCGCGATCTGCGCGAACGACTCCGCGACACGGCCCGGCAATGCAGGATCAGTCGTGTCCTCGCGGCCTGCGAGCACATCCGCGGCAAGCGGACTGTCGAAGAAGTTTTCCCAGAAGCGCCGCCGCCGCGCCGGCTCTTCGATGCGAGCCTTGATCGCCGGCCGCAGCTTGCCGGCCAGCTTCGCGAGAGCGCCGAGCCGCTGCGGCAGCAGAGTTTCCAGCCGCTCGCGCAGGCGGCGCGTCAGCACGGGCGCATCGCCGCTGCTGCCGACGGCGACTACGACCGGCGAGCGGTCGACGATCGCCGGCACGATGAAACGCGACAGCTCGCGATCGTCGACGACGTTGATCGGCACGTTGCGACGCTCGGCCTGGCGTGCGACCCAGGCATTGATCGCGCGCTTGTCGGTGGCTGCGATGGCGAGGCGCACGCCTTCGAGATGCTCGGGGCGAAACTCCGTCGCGAGGTGCGTGATCTCACCCGCTGCTGCTCGCTCCGCGAGGCCGGGGACAAGCTCGGGTGCAACGACCCGGACCTGCGCGGAGGTTCGCAGCAGCAAGTCGATCTTGCGTGCGGCGACCGCGCCGCCGCCGACGACCAGCACGGGCTCGCCGGCGAGACGCAGAAAAATGGGGAAATAGTCCATGACGCGACCGGCGCTGCGCCTTCAGGTTGCGGCCGCGGCGGCTACGCGGCGCGGCTCGACCTTGATCGGAACGACGCGGCGGCGCGGCTGCAATCCGCACTCGCGCGAGTCCGGGTTCTCCCACCACCAGCGGCCGGAGCGCGGATCTGCGCCCGGCTCGACCGCGCGCGTGCACGGTGCGCAGCCGATGCTCGGATAACCGCGGTCATGCAGAGCGTTGTACGGCAGATTGCGCGCCTTGATGTAGGCCCACACGTCTTCCTCGCTCCAGTCGAGCAGCGGGCTCACTTTCCACAGGCCGTAGCGCTCGTCCCAGGAGACCGCCTCGCCGCTCGCACGCTCGCTCGACTGCTCGCGACGCACACCGGTGACCCAGGCGCCGCGGCCGGCGACCGCGCGCTTGAACGGCTCGATCTTGCGGATGTTGCAGCAGGACAGGCGCTCTTCGAGACCCAGATAGAAACCGTTGATGCCGTTGTCGCGCACGTACTGCTCGACCAGCTTCGCATCCGGGTAGAAGACTTCGATGCGGCGCTGGTAGCGGCGCTCGACGCGGTCGAGCAGCGCGAGCGTCTCATCGTGCAGCCGCCCGGTGTCGAGCGTGAACATGCCGATCTCGGGCACGTGGCTGCAGATGATCTCCGTCAACACCATCGCTTCTGCGCCGAGACTGTTGGAGTACACGACGTCCCCGTACTCGCGCACGGCATGCTCGAGCATGGCGCGCGTGTTCTCTACGAGGGACTGCAGGCGGGGCGGGAGGGAGTCCGGGTTCATGGTGACCGGACTGTAGCCAACCGCCTTATAACCCGTGAAAGACCCGTTTGTTCTGTCATGATGCGGGGCCGTTATGACTTTACAAAGCGTCCACGGCTACACTTAAGTGCATGAAACTACAGCAATTGCGCTACCTCGCAGCGATCGTCGAAAACGATCTGAACATCACCGCGGCGGCGGAGCGGCTGCACACCTCGCAACCCGGGGTGAGCAAGCAGCTCAAGCAGCTGGAGGATGAGCTCGGCTTTCCGATCTTTCTGCGGCAGGGACGCACGCTCACGCGCGTCACGCCGGCCGGCAAGCGGGTCATCGATCGCGCGCAGAAGATCCTCAAGGAAGTCCAGAGCATCAAGCGGCTCGCCGACGAGCAGAAGGGCGACGGCCGCGGCTCGCTGGCCATCGGCACCACGCACACGCAGGCGCGCTACGTGCTGCCGCCGGTGATTCGCAAGTTTCGCGAGCGCTATCCGCAGGTCGAGCTGCACCTGCACCAGGGCACGTCCGAGCAGATCGCCGACATGGCGCAGCGCGACCGCATCGACTTCGCCATCAACACCGGCTCGCAGGAGCTGTTCGGCAACCTCGTGCTGCTGCCGTGCTATCGCTGGCACCGCCGCGTGGTCGTGCCGCTCGGCCATCCGCTCGCGAAGGCGGACAAGCTCACGATCGAAATACTCGCGGAATACCCGATCGTCACCTACGTGTTCGGCTTTTCCGGGCCGTCGTCGCTGCAGCAGATCTTCGCGCGCGCCGGTCTCACGCCGCACGTCGCGCTCACCGCACGTGACGCAGATGTAATCAAGACCTACGTGCGGCTCGGTCTTGGCGTCGGTATCGTCGCCGGCATGGCGGTCGACCCGCGCGAGGACGGCGATCTCGTGTCGATCGACGCCTCGCATCTGTTCCCCGCGCACATGACGTGGGCCGGTTTCCATCAGGGCGCGCTGCTGCGCGGCTACATGTACGATTTCCTGCAGCAGCTCGCCCCGCACCTGACGCGCCGGCTGGTCGACCGCGCCGGCAACGCCGCGACGCCGGCGGATGTGGATGCACTGTTTGCCGACGTGGAGCTGCCCGTCTACAAATGAATGCAATCATCGATCGCCCCAAAGGGCGCTCGCTCAAGCCGCTGCGCGCCCTGTGGCCGTACCTGCGCAACTATCGGCGCATCCTGGTGCTCGCGCTCGGCGCGCTGCTGATCGCATCGGCGGCGCTGCTCGTCCTGCCGCTCGCGTTCCGCAACGTCATCGACCAGGGCATGGTCGTGCAGGATCGCGCGACCATCGACTTCTACTTCGTCGCGTTCCTCGCCGCGGCGGTTGCATTCGGCGTGTTCGCGGCGCTGCGGTTCTATCTGGTCACGTGGCTCGGCGAGCGCGTCGTTGCGGACGTGCGCTCGGACATCTACTCGCGCGTCATCCGCATGGACCCGACGTTCTTCGAGGTCACGCGCACCGGCGAGGTGCTGTCGCGCCTGACCACGGACACGACCCTGGTGCAATCGATCGCCGGCGTGAACCTGTCGATCACGCTGCGCTCGTCGATCCAGCTGGTCGGCGCGCTGCTGCTGCTGGTCGCCACGAGCCCGTCGCTCGCCGGCATGATCCTGATCGGCATTCCGCTCGTGATGGGCCCGCTGATCGCCTTCGGCCGGCGGCTGCGCACGCTGTCGCGCGAGTCGCAGGACCGCATCGCCGACACCAGCGGCCTCGCCGGCGAAACGCTCAACGCGATCCAGACCGTGCAGGCGTTCACGCTGGAATCGCTGCACAGCGAGCGTTACAGCAAGGCAGTGGAGGACTCGTTCGTCGTGGCGATCCGCCGCACGCGCATGCGTGCCTTGCTGACGGCGGTCGGCACGATGACGATCTTCGGCGCCGTGACGTTCGTGCTGTGGCAAGGCGCGCACCGCGTGCTCGCCGCGGAGATGACCGGCGGGCAGTTGAGCCAGTTCCTGATCTACGCGATGTACGTCGCGATCTCCGCCGCATCGCTCACCGAGATGTGGGGCGAGGTGCAGCGCGCCGCCGGCGCGATGGAGCGCCTGGTGGAGCTCAAGAACGCGCAGCCGGTGATCGTCGCGCCGCCGCAGCCGCAAGCGTTTCCGACGCCCGCGCAAGGGCGCATCCGTTTCGAGAACGTCTCGTTCCGCTATCCGTCACGCCCCGACTCGCTCGCGCTCGAGCGTCTGTCGCTGGAAATCGAGCCGGGCGAGACGGTCGCGTTCGTCGGCCCGTCGGGCGCGGGCAAGAGCACGACGTTCCAGCTGCTGCTGCGCTTCTACGATCCGCTGTCCGGCCGCGTTCTGGTCGACGGCGTGGATATTTCCAAGGCGCGGCCGGATGAGCTGCGCCGGCGCATCGGCCTGGTGCCGCAGGAGACGGTGCTGTTCGGCACCAGCGCACGCGAGAACATCCGCTACGGACGCCCGGGCGCGAGCAACGAGGAAATCGAAGCCGCCGCGCGCGCCGCCGGCGCCGACTCCTTCATCCGGCAACTGCCGGAAGGCTACGACACGTTCCTCGGCGAGCGCGGCGCGCGTTTGTCGGGCGGTCAGCGCCAGCGCATCGCGATAGCGCGCGCGTTGCTCAAGGATCCGCCGATCCTGCTGCTCGACGAAGCCACCAGCTCGCTCGATGCCGAGAGCGAGCGCTACGTGCAGCAGGCGCTGGAAAAACTGATGCAGAACCGCACGACGATCATCATCGCGCATCGTCTCGCCACGGTGCTGAAGGCGGACCGCATCGTGGTGCTCGATCACGGCCGCATCATTGCGAGCGGCACGCATGCGGAGCTGCTGCTGACGAACGAGCTGTACGCACGGCTGGCGGCGCTGCAGTTCGCGGATTTGTCGACGGCGCAGCAGCGGGTCGCGTCAGGCTGAAGCCTGACCGACACCAAGTCGGACCCTCATCTCGCCTTGGTCGGTGAGCCGCCGAGGTGGGCGCCGGCGTCGACCATGATGAATTCGCCGGTGACCAGTTCCGAGCCTTCCAGCAGCCACAGCACTGCACGGGCCACGTCGTCGGGAGTGCACACGCGCTGCAGCGGCGCATTGGCATTCCACCGCGCCTTTGCGCCCTCGTAACCCGCGCCGATCGCCTCCTGCAGCCAGCGCGTCTCGACGAATCCCGGGCACACCGCGTTGACGCGGATCTGCGGCCCGAGCGAGCGCGCCAGCGACAGCGTCATGGTGTTCAGTGCGCCTTTGGACGCGGCATACGCAACGGACGTGCCGATGCCCATGACCGCGGCGATGGATGAGACGTTCACGATCGCACCGCCGCCCTGCCGGCGCATTGCCGGCTCGACGGCGCGGATCATCTGAAAAGCGCCGATGACGTTGACGCCGTAGACGTGCTGGAAGTCTGCCGCGCTGAGCGCCGAGAGATCGGCATGATTGAACGCGACCTTGGTCGTGCCCGCGTTGTTCACCAGCGCGTCGATGCGGCCCCACTTCTCCAGCGCGGCATCCGCCATGCGCCGGCAGTCGCCATCGTCGGCGACATTGGCGCGCACCAGCAGCGTTTGCGTCCCGTACTGCTCGCATGCTTTCGCAGTCTCTCGCGCCTCGGCCTCGCTCTTGGTGTAGTTGATGACCGCGTGACACCCGCGCTGCGCGAGCTGAATCGCGCAAGCCGCGCCGATGCCGGTCGCCGATCCGGTCACGATGCAAACGCCGTTCTTCAGTTGCATGGTCAGGTCCTCGCCAGGATCCAGCTGCTCAGCAGGTCGATGAATCGGGCGCGCTCCGCAGCGCGCTCGTTGTGCACCTCGTGGCGCAGACCGGGATAGATCACCAGCTGCTTGTCCTGCGCTTGCAGCGCGTCGAACAGCAGCCGCGATCCCTGCGCGGGCGCAATCGCATCCTCTTCGCCGTGCACCACGAGCCACGGCAACGTCAGTTGCTGCGCACTCTCGCGGCAGCGCTCGCAGGCAGCTGCGAACTCCACGATCAATCGCAGGCTTGCGGTCGGCGGAATGAGCGGATCGCTGCCGTAGGCGCGCTGCACCGCTTCGTCCGTCGAGATCTTGCGCGGATCGAGCCCGAGCGGCACACGGATCGTCGGCGCGACCCGCGCGGCGAGCCTGAAAAATGGATTGAGCGGATTCGGGCCGCGCCGGAAGACCTCCAGCGAATTGCTGGTGGTGATCGCGCCGCGCCAGCGATGGCGCGCGGACAGCACGGCGCAGATCACGACGATCGAGCCCATGCTGTGTCCCCACACGAACAGCGGCAGCTCGGGCGAGCGCCGCCGCAGCGACTCTGCCGCGAGATTCAGATCGTCGACGAAGTCATCGAAGCGATCGACGTGCGTGCGCGTGCCGGGCTGCGCGCCGTGGCCACGCTGATCGTATGCGAAGCAGGAAATACCGCGAGCGGCGAGCGTCGCAGCGATGTCGCGGTAACGGCCGGCGTACTCCGCGAGGCCGTGCACGATGAGCAGTGCGGCGCGCGGCTGCGGCGCGAGGGTTTCGAATCCGGAAGCGGCGGCATCGACGAGCATCGTGCCGGGAAGATAGCAAAGAGTCAGGCTGAAGCCTGACCCGCACTCTGCATCGGACCTGGCCGGGTTCCCTGTGGGCCAGGCTTCAGCCTGACTCTTACGACGCGCGGCGCTCCAGCGACAGGCCGCTGTCCGGTGCTCCCTGATAGGCCACCGAGAAATCGTCGAACGAAGCCAGCGCCCCCTGCAGGTCCGCGCCGGCCGGAAACTCGAATGCGTCGAAGCCGCACCGGGCGAGGAAGAACAACTGATCGCGCTGGATATTACCGACCGCGCGCAGCTCGCCGCCGAACTTGTAGCGCTTGCGCAGCAGCTGGGCCTGGCTGTAACCGCGGCCCTCGGAGATGCCGCCGAACTCGATCGCCACCAGGTCGATGCGCAGGAAATCCTCGGCCAGTGCCGCGACCGGATCGGCCGGGCCGAGCCGCACGCCGAGGCGGCCGTCCCACAGCCACCAGCGCTTGCGCTCCTGCTCCCAGCGCGCGAACGGCAGGATCAGGGCGCGCTCGCGCCCCTGCGGATCCTCGTCCGCATAGCGCCAGTCGTCGCCGACGATCTCACGCCGCTTGATGAGTTGGCGCATAGACACGAGCCTTGAAAGGAGCCACGCCGATGCGGCGGAACGTATCGAGGAAGCGCTCCTCTTCGTGCCGCTCGGCCACGTACACCTCGAGAATGCGCTCGATGGTGTCGACCACTTCGTCGAATGCCACGGACGGGCCGATCACCTCGCCGAGCGACGCGTCGTGGCCGCCGGTCGAGCCGCCGAGGGTGATCTGGTACCACTCCTCGCCGCTCTTGTCGACGCCGAGGATGCCGATGTGCCCGACCGAGTGATGCCCGCAGCCGTTCATGCACCCCGACATCTTCAACTGGATCTCGCCGAGGTCGTACAGGTGATCGAGGTCGTCGAAGCGCTCGTTGAGCTGCGCGGCGATCGGAATCGAGCGCGCGTTGGCGAGCGAGCAGAAATCGAGGCCGGGGCAGCAGATCATGTCGGTGAGCGTGCCGATGTTGGCCGTCGCCAGCCCGATCTCGTGCAGCTCCTGCCACAGCGAGTACACGTCGCTCTGGCGCACGTCCGCGAACAGCAGGTTCTGGTCGTGCGTCGCGCGCACCAGGCCGAGCGAGTAGCGGTCCGCGAGAGCGGCGACCCGGTCCATCTGCTCGGCAGTGATGTCGCCGGGCGGCCGGTCCGGCGCCTTCAGCGACAGGAACACCGCGCGGTAGCCCGACACCTTGTGCTTGCGCGTGTTCTGCCGATACCAGTTGCGGAACTCGTGCGATTTGCCGGCCTCGACGTTCTCGTCGGGCAGCGCTTCGTAAGCAGGCGGCGTGAAGAACTGCGCGATGCGCTCGAACCCGGCGGCGTCGTACGCCGGCGCCGTGTCCTGCGACGCACGGAACTCCTCCTCGACCAGCTCGCGGAATTTCTGCGGGCCGAGCGCCTTCACCAGGATCTTGATGCGCGCCTTGTGGATGTTGTCGCGGCGCCCCTGCAGGTTGTAGACGCGCAGGATCGCCTCGAGATACGCGAGCAGGTCGCGCTTGGGCAGGAACTCGCGGATCACGTGGCCGATGATCGGCGTGCGGCCGAGGCCGCCGCCCACGATGACTTCGAAGCCCGCTTCGCCGGCGGCGTTGCGCACCAGGTGCAGTCCGACGTCATGGACGCGCGAAGCGGCGCGGTCCTGCGGTGAACCGGTCACCGCGAACTTGAACTTGCGCGGCAGGTACGAGAACTCGGGATGCAGCGCCGCCCACTGGCGGATGTACTCGCACCACGGCCGCGGATCCTCGATCTCATCCGGCGCTACGCCTGCGAGATGGTCGGCCGTCACGTTGCGCACGCAGTTGCCGCTGGTCTGGATGGCGTGCATCTGCACCTGCGCGAGCAGCGCCAGGATATCCGGCACCTGCTCGAGCTGCGGCCAGTTGAACTGGAGGTTCTGCCGCGTCGTGAAATGGCCGTAGCCGCGATCGTACTCGCGCGCGATCCGCGCCAGCATGCGCAGCTGCCTGGTCTGCAGCAGGCCATACGGCACCGAGATGCGCAGCATCGGCGCATGCTTCTGGATGTAGAGGCCGTTGCGCAGGCGCAGGGATTTGAAATCGTCGGCGGAGATCTCGCCCGCCAGGAAGCGCTGCGTCTGGTCGCGAAACTGCGCGACGCGCTGCTCCACCAGCCGCTGGTCGATCGAGTCGTAGAGATACATGGGCCCGGACTCTAGGCCCGGAGCCCGGCGGCGCTGAAATATGCTTTGGATATGACTAAATAGCGTGCGCGCACCGCGTCCGCCGGCCATCGAAAACCTTTGTTCACTCCGTGAGTTGCGTCAGTCCGGCACGCCCAGCCGCTTGTGCATGATCGGGCTCGTGGTCGTGTACTGCAGCGGGATCTTCTTCGCCGGGTTCAGGTGCGCGGCGACCGCGAAGGCCGCCAGCGCAGCCTCGTGGAAGCCGGAGAGGATCAGCTTCTTCTTGCCGGGATACGTATTGATGTCGCCGATGGCGAAGACGCCCGGGATGTTGGTCTGGAATTTCTCGGTATCGACCTGGATCGCGCGCTTGTCGATGCCCAGACCCCAGTTCGCGATCGGCCCGAGCTTCGGGTGCAGACCGAAGAACACCAGCGCGTGGTCGGCGTGCACTTCGCGTATCTGCCCGTCGAGGCTCTTCACGCGCACGCCGCGGAACGCCTCGCCCTCGGTGATCAGCGAATGCGCGATACCTTCGACGTAACGCATGCTGCCGTGAGCGACGAGGTCGCGCATCTTCGAGACCGAGGCCGGTTGCGCGCGAAAGTCCGGGCGGCGGTGCACGAGCGTCACGCTGCGCGCCTTGCCGACGAACTCCAGCGTCCAGTCGAGCGCCGAATCGCCGCCGCCGAAGATCACCAGGTGCTTGCCGGTGAAATCGCCAGCGCTCTTCACCTTGTAATGAATGTGCCTGCCTTCGAACGCTTCGCTCCCCTCCAGGCCGATGCGGCGCGGCTGAAACGAGCCGAGCCCGCCGGCGATGATCACCGTGCGTGCATGCAGGCGCGTGTCCCGCGACGTGGTCAGCAGGAACGTGTGATCGGGCAGCACCTGCAGCTCGGTCACTTCCTCGCCCATGTGGAACTGCGCGTTGAACGGCTTCGCCTGCTGCAACAGGCGATCGACCAGCTCCTGCGCGCCGCACACCGGCAGCGCCGGGATGTCGTAGATCGGCTTTTCCGGGTACAGCTCGCTGCACTGACCGCCCGGGTGCTTGAGCGAATCGACGACGTGCGCGTGGATGCCGAGCAGGCCCAGCTCGAAGATCTGGAACAGGCCGCACGGCCCGGCGCCGACGATGACGACGTCGGCCTGGATGGCGCCGTCGGCGGCGCCGCTGGAACTGTCGGTCAAGAACGCTCTCCCGCGTTGGCGAAAGAGCGCGATTCTACAGCCCGAGCCGGACCTCGGCGAACACCCTGGCGGCGCGGTCGCCTGAGTCGTCTGCGCGCGTGAGCGGCTTCGCGACCTCGACGCTGGCGCTCAACCGCCAGTAGTCGATCGCGAAACCCAGGCCGGCGGTGGCGGCCGACGCCCTGCCCGGCTCGTCCTGCTTCCAGGCGGCCGCAAAGTCGTAGAACCCATAGAGCGAAGTCCTGCCCACGAGCGCCGCCGCGCCGGACATCTCGCGGCCCACCTGCGCCTTCGCGCCCAGGCCCTGGTCGCCTGCGATCTGCGCGATCCCGAAACCGCGGCCGAAGAGCTCGCCGCCGAGCTTCTGGCGCTCGATCTGCGGCAGCACGTACGCGGAGTGCTGACCGAAGCCGTCGACGCGCACAGTCCAGCGTTGCGCAAACCGCATGAGCTCGACGACCTGCAGCCGGGTCACGAGGAAGTCGTCGAACCCGCGTCGCACGTGCACGCCGACGAGATACCGACTCGCAGCGCCCGTGCGACCGCTGATGCGTCCAGCGAGATCGAGGACTCGCACCTTCTCGTCGCGCAGTCCGACGTCGTCGCGCTCGATGTCGAGATCGTCCCATTCCAAGGCTGCGGACCAGCCGATGCGCGTCGGCGCTGTCGGGTCGAGCGTCTCCGGCGTGCTCACCGGGACTTCGAAGTACACGCCGCCGCCGCGATAGCGGTCGGAATCGGTCGTCGCGGACGCGAACATGCCGACGCGATCGCGCAGGCCGAACGGGCTGTTGGCGACGACCTCGCCGCTCGCGAGCGTCCGCCCGAGCGCGCGCGGGCCGCGATTGCCGAGCTCGATCGTCGCGTCGAAGGCTTTGTATTCGGTGTCCAGCGTGAGGGCGTAAGCATTGCCCTGCGACTCGTCGCGACGCGTGGTCGCGCGCACGGTCAGGCCCGGCAGGTCACGCATCTCCCGCAACGCCGCTTGCAGATCCGCTTGGCGCAGCGGCACGCGCAGACTGAGATCGCCGGCCAGCTCTTCGAGCCGTGCCTCGTACGGACCAGGGTCGCCGGTGAACTGGACGCGAGGGATCCGCGAGCCGTCGACGATCGTTGCGCTCGTCGTTGGCTCGTCAACAGCGCGCGCCGGAGGCGCAAAGCCGAGCACGGCGCAGGCAGCGACCAGGGCGCTCGCTGCGATCGACGCAAATCGGGACGTGCGTGCCTGGTAATACATGTGCACCCGGCCTTGACCCGCCGTGGTGCATGGTTGCGCACGCCGACCTATGCAGCTGCGACTCCTCTCACATCTGCGCAGCTGGTGAACGGATTGCGAATCCCGTCACAGTGCCCTGTGCGAATCGCGTCACGCTCCTGCCCTGCTGCCGCGCGTCACAGCGCGCCGAGGGGGCGCTCTTCGCGGACCGCCGGCGCGTTCACGCGGATGCGCGTCACGCTGCCGTCACGAATCTCTTCGAGCGTCTTGATGATGCGCTCGCCGACCAGCGCCACGATGGCGACGGTCGCGAACACGCCGGCAGCGATGAACGTCAGCGCCCCGCCGCTCTCGGAAAAGATCCAGACCACGCCGAGCGCCAGAAGCCAGGCCACGACGCCCACTGCCAGGAAAAACCAACGCATGACATTTCTCCAGACTTGGCTGTAGGAGAAATGTGCGACCCGCGAGCGGGGTTCCGGCGCGGAGAATGATGAATGTCGCCCTTTCCTACCCACCGTGCGACGAGCGGCCGGCCGCGGGCGGCGGGCCGCATTGTTCCCTGCCAGCAGGCGTGAAAGAATCGGCTGCGACGCTCTCTCACGCGGGATACCGATATGCGCCTGACTGTCAACGACAAAGAGCACGTGGTCGAGGGCGTGGACGAGTCCACCCCGCTGCTGTGGATATTGCGCGATCACCTCGGGCTCGTGGGTACCAAGTACGGCTGCGGCATCGGTCAATGCGGCGCGTGCACGGTGCATTTGAACGGTGCACCGACGCGCTCGTGCTCACTGCCGGTGAGCGCGGCGGCCGGCCAGCGCATCACCACGATCGAAGGCCTCGCGAGCAAGGACGGCAAGCTTCATCCGCTGCAGGCTGCGTGGATCGAGCACGACGTCCCGCAATGCGGCTATTGCCAGGCCGGGCAGCTGATGTCGGCGGCGGCGTTGCTGAAGAGCAAGCCGAACCCCACCGATGCGGACATCGATGCCGCGATGAACGGCAATATCTGCCGCTGCGGCACGTACCCGCGCATCCGCAAAGCGATCCACTCCGCCGCAAAGCAAGCGCACGAGTGAGGGAGCCGTCATGAGCGCAGCAGAGAACACCATTCCGTCCGCGGATGCGTACGTGCAGGAAATGCTGCGCGCCGCGGAGGCACAGATCCAGAGCCCTGGCGCGGCGACGCTGAATCGTCGTGGTTTCCTCAAGCTGGTCGGCGTCGCCGGCGGCGGCCTGGCGCTCGCGTTCTACGTCGGCGAGCGTGCGACCGCGCTTGCGAACACCGGCGGCAGCGAGCCAGGCTTCGCGCCGAACGCTTTCCTGCGCATCGCGCCCGACGGCAGCATCGTCATCTACTCGAAGAGCCCCGAGATCGGCCAGGGCATCAAGACCGCGTTTCCGATGATCGTCGCGGAAGAGCTCGACGCCGACTGGTCGAAGGTACGCGTCGAGCAGGCGCCGATCGATCCGACGGTTTACGGCCGGCAGAGTGCCGGCGGCTCGCGCTCGATTCCGACTGCGTGGGACCAGCTGCGCCGCGCCGGCGCCACCGCGCGAACGATGCTCGTCGCTGCGGCGGCGAAGGAGTGGGGCGTCGCCGCGGGCGAGTGCTCGACGGACAACAGCACCGTCGTACACGCATCGAGCAATCGCCGTCTCGGTTACGGCGATCTCGCGACCAAGGCGGCCGCGCTGCCGGTACCCGACGAGAAGTCGCTCGAGCTGAAGGAGCGCAAGGATTACAAGCTGCTCGGCAAGCGGGTCACCGGCGTGGACAACGTGCAGGTCGTCACCGGCCAGCCGCTGTTCGGCATCGACCAGGTCATCCCGGGTATGCAATACGCGGTCTTCGAGAAGTGCCCGGCGGTCGGCGGCAAGGTCCGCGAAGCGAATCTCGACGAGATCCGCAAGCTCCCGGGCGTCAGCAACGTGCTCGTGATCGAGGGCACCGGCAAGCCGACCGAGGTGATGCCCGGCGTCGCGATTCTCGCAAGCTCGACGTATGCGGCGATCGCCGCACGCCGCAAGCTCAAGATCACCTGGGACGAGTCGGGCGCTTCGAAGGACAGCTGGACCAAGGCGGTCAGCGAGGCGCAGAAGCTCAGCAAGCAGAACGGCGCCGAGTCGTTGCGCAGCACCGGCGACGTCGACGCTGCGCTCGCGCGCGGCAAGTCTGTCGAGGCTTTCTACACCTATCCGTTCATCTCGCACGCGCAGCTGGAGCCGCAGAACTGCACCGCGCATTTCAAGGATGGCGCCGTCGAGATCTGGGCGCCGACGCAGACGCCCGACTCCGCGCTCGGGCTCGTTGCCGGCGTGCTCGGCATTCCGCGCGAGAAGGTCACGATCCATCAGACACGTGTCGGCGGCGGCTTCGGCCGTCGACTGATGAACGACTACACCTGCGAGGCTGCGCTCATCTCCAAGCAGGCGGGTGTGCCGGTGAAGCTGCAGTGGACTCGCGAAGACGACATGCAGCACGACTTCTACCGCGTCGGCGGCTTCCACTCTTTCAAGGGCGGGCTCGACGATGCCGGCAAGCTGGTGGCGTGGTCCGATCACTTCATCACGTTCAGCCAGGATGGCCAGAAGCCGACCAGCGGCGGCGATCTCAGTCCCGACGAATTCCCGGCGCTGCTGCTGCCGAACGTGCGCATCACGCAGACCAAGCTCCCGCTCGCCACTCCGACGGGACCGTGGCGCGCGCCGCGCTCGAACTCGATCGCGTTCGCGGTGCAGTCGTTCCTGCACGAATGCTCGGTCGCGGCCAAGCGCGATCACCTGGAATTCCTGCTCGAAGTGATGGGCGAGCCGCGCTGGCTGCAGCCGAACAACGAATTCGCGCTCAACACCGGTCGCGCCGCGGCGGTGCTGAAGCTCGCGGCCGAAAAAGCCGGCTGGGGCAGGCAGCTGCCGCCGGGCCGCGGGCTCGGTCTCGCGTTTCACTTCAGCCACGCGGGGCACTTCGCCGAAGTTGCCGAAGTCAGCGTCGACGCGAACCGCAAGCTGATCCTGCACAAGGTGACCGTCGCCGGCGATATCGGCCCGATCATCAACCTGAGCGGCGCGGAGAACCAGGTCGAGGGCTCGGTCGTGGACGGCTTCAGCACCGCGCTCGGCCAGCAGCTGTCGCTCGAGAACGGCCGCATCCAGGAGACGAACTTCGACCGCTATCCGCTGCTGCGCATCGCCCACGCACCGGTGGTCGAAAGCCACTTCATCCAGAGCGAGTTCTCACCGACCGGCGTGGGTGAGCCGGCCCTGCCGCCGCTCGCGCCGGCCGTGTGCAACGCCATCTTCGCCGCCACCGGGCATCGTGTGCGCACGCTGCCGCTGGCCCGCGAAGGCTTCAAGGTTTGACGGACGCTACTTCTTCAGGCCGCGCTGCACTGCGAACAGCGCGGCCTGGGTGCGGTCTTCCAGCTTCAGCTTGGCGAGTATGGTGCTGACGTAGCCCTTCACGGTGCCTTCCGTGAGGTGCAGCTCGTCGCCGATCTGTCGATTGCTCATGCCGCGCGCGATCAGGTCGAGCACGCTGCGCTCGCGTTGCGTGAGCAACGCCATTGGATCGGCTTGCCGGTTGCGCAGCTGCTCGACGAGCGCACGCTGCGCCAGCGGGTGCAGCCATGTCTGGCCGTTGGCGACGGTGCGCAGCGCCGTGAGGAAATCCGCCTTGGTCACGTCCTTGAGGATGTAGCCCTGGGCGCCCGCGGACATGATCTCGCGAACCTGCCCGTCCTCGGCGTAGCTGGTCAGCGCGATCACCTTCACCGTCGCCGACGACGCGCGGATCACGCGAATCGCATCGCTCGCCGGCAGCCCCGGCATCTTCAGATCCATCAGCACGATGTCCGGCGCGAGGCGGCGCACGGCTTCGCAGGCTTCCTCGCCGTTGGTGGCCTCGCCGACGATCGCGAACCCTTCGCAGTCATCGAGCAGCGCCCGCAGGCCTTCGCGCACGATGCCGTGGTCGTCGACCAGCAGCAGGCGGATGACGGGCGCAGCGCTCACGACGGGCTCGCCAGCAACGGGATGCGTATGCATACGGAGGTCCCCTGTCCCACCTGCGATCGGATCTCGCACACGCCGCCGAGCACCGCAGCGCGTTCGCTCATGGTGTGCAGGCCGATGCCCTGCTCGGCGCTGTCGGCTTCCGCAGCGCGCTCCGCAAGATCGAAGCCGTGGCCGTTGTCCTGCACAGTCAACGTCAGCACGTCGGCCTCGACGCGCCCGCAAATGTCGACGCGGTTGGCTCCGGAGTGACGGATCGCATTCGAGAGCGCCTCGCGGCAGATCAGGTACAAGCCTTCCTCCAGGCTGTGCGCCTGCGGCCGATAGCCGGCGAAATCCAGGCGGATGCTCGGCGTCTGCGGTGCGAGCACCAGCGCGAAGCGCTGCAGCGCCGCTGCCAGGCCCATGCGCTTCACGTCCGCGACGCCGACGCGCGTCGACGAATCCGCGGAGTCGCCGGAACCAGAGTCGGGTCGCAACTCGCGCAGCAGCGCCCGCATTTCCGAGAACGCAAGACGCGACAGCTCCTCGATGCGGCGCGCGCGGCGCTCGCCTTCTGCCGGATCGCGCCGCCATGCGGAGACCAGCGATTGCGACATCAGGCTGATCGACGACAGCGCCTGGCTGACCGCGTCGTGCAGATCGCGCGCCAGACGCTGGCGCTCGCGCATGACGGCCGCCTGGCGCGCTTCGGAAGTCAGCCGTGCGTTCTTGATCGCCACGGCGAGGTGGTCCGCGATGATCTGCATGCTCGCCACGTCGTCCTCGTCGAACGGATTCAGCTCCTCGAGGTTGATGCAGCCGAACGCTTCGTCGCCGAGCATGATCGGCACCGCCAGCTCGGTGCGCACGTTGACCGGCAGCGGCGGCGGCACGTAGCGCGGGTCCTTGCGTACGTCATTGACTATCTGCACTTCGCCGCTGCGCACCGCCGCGCCGGTGATGCCCTTGCTGGCGGGCATGCGGAACGGCTCCTCGAAAATGTCGTGATACGCGCCGGCGTGCGCGCGGAACAGCAGGTAGTCCTCGTCATCGCGATACAGCAGCGGAATGACGACGTTGCGATAACCGAGATGATTGTGGATCGCCTGCGCCGCCGTGGCGACGAGCTCCTCGGGATCCAGCCCCGAAGTGATCACGCGCGCGATGCTCGCGATCAGCATCATGCGCTCGGTGCGCCGCTGCTCGCGGCCGTAGCGCATCGCATTCTGGATCGCGATTGCGGCGTGGCGTGCAAACAGGCGGAGCGTCGCGAGATCGGACTCGCTGAACTTGCGCGGCGGGCGCGCACCGATGCCGAACACGCCGAGCAGGCCGCCGTTCGGCCCGGGAATCGGCACGCCGATCACCGCGTTGCCGCTGTGGTCGGGCAGCGTGATGCGATCCAGCTCGCCGTAGTTGTCGAGAATGACCGCATTGCCGGTCGCGAGCACGCGGCCGACGATGCCCTCGTTGGGCTCGAACTCGGCGCCGAGCTCGGTCTCGGGGAGATGATGCACCGCCTCGATCTGCACGACGTGACGCCGCGGCTCGTACAGGCCTATTGCGCCGTCATCCGCGTCGAGCAGCCCGCAGGCTCGCGTGATGATGCTGGTGAGCAGCGGACGCAGCTCCAGCTCGCTGGCGATTTCCTCGAGGATCGAGCTGAACGGCTCGCTGACGTGCACAGACTCGGCTTCGAGCGACGACGAGCCGGCGGCGCTCGCGCGCGTGGCGTCCTCGGACGGCTCGGGAACCTCGAGGCGGATCGTGACGGGACCGGAGCTCACGTGCGGGCCTTGGGACGACATGTTGCCGGGAGTATTCGCCCGGCGCGCCCCTGGTTCAAGCGAAACTGACTTTCGTCAGTGCATGATTCCGCCGTTGGGAGTGTCCGGCTGAAGCCCGACCCACGAGCATTGCAGCTACTCGCGGTCGAGGACGACCGGCAGCAATCGGGCGATGATCTTGCGCACCGCGTCGCGCTCGCGCCCGACCATGCGTCGCAGCTGGTTGCCGATGATCGCGTCGCCGAGCGCGGCCATGGTGACGAACAGCGTTGCCGAAGTGACGCGCTCGTGGACGTCCTGTGCGCCGGCCGCGGGGTCGGCGCTGCGCTCGACGCTATCGACGTAGTCGCGCACGACTTCGCCGACCGGCGCGAGCCGGGTCGCCTCGCCGGACAACACTATCCAGGCCGCAAGGCGCCCCGCGCCGCCGCGATCGAAGGCGTCGAACACGATGTCGACGAAATCGCGCAGCTCGCCCTTGCCTGCGCGCAGCCGCATCACGGCCGATTCGATCGCCGCAGTCAGCTCGCTGGTCATCTGGCGCATCAACTCGGACTGCAGCCCGGCGGCGGAGCCGAAGTGGTGAATGAGATTCGTGTGGCTCATCCCCAGGTCGGTGGCGACGGATTGCAGCGTGATTGCGTCCGGCCCATCGGCCAGCAGCAGGCGCCGGGCCGACGCGAGCGCCAGGGTGCGCGCTTCTTCCGGAGTCCGCCGCACGCGACGCGTCGCGGTGCTCTTTGCGATCTGCTTCGCCTTCGCCACTATTGACACCCTTTTCAGTAAGGAACTCTAATAACCGCCATGGCCGCAATCAGCCCCGTGGGTCTGTCGATCACACCGCGCGATCTCAAGATCGATCGCAGCGCGAACACTGCGCGCTGGTGGCACGGCGGCGACCCGATAGCGACGGCGTATTTCAACGCATTGTCCGTGGCCTTCCCGCAGGGAGAGACCTTCTTCATCGACGCCGTACGACGGTTCCGCGACGCCGTCGACGAGCCGCTGCAGCAGCAGATCGCAGCGTTCGTGCAGCAGGAAGCGATGCACACCCGCGAGCACGTCGTCTTCAACAAGCTGCTGCGCAACGCCGGCTACGACACGACCGCGATGGATGCCGAGACGCGACGTCGCGTCGACGAAGCGCGCGGACGGCCGCCGGTCGTGCAACTGGCGCTGACTGTGGCTCTGGAACATTTCACGGCGATTATGGCGCATTCGCTGCTGACGGAGCGCCAGCCCCTGCCCGGCGCGCCGGAAGAAGTCGTGCGCTTGTGGCAGTGGCACGCGATCGAGGAGATCGAGCACAAGGCGGTCGCGTACGACACCTACCTCGCGGTGACGCGCCGCACGCCGCGGCTGCGGCGCTGGGCGTTGCGCTGCCACGTCATGGCGCTGGTCAGCCTGCAGTTCTGGTATTCGAATTTCCAGCGCATGGCGGACTTCTTCCGCCAGGACGGCATCAACACGCCGCGCACGTGGCTGCGCGTCGCGCACTACCTGCTGGTGAAGCCCGGCATGCTGCGGCGGATCTTCCGGGACTATCTGCGTTTCTTCCGCCCCGGATTTCATCCGTGGCATCGCGACGACCGCGCGCTGATCGCGCAGGTCGAGCGCAAGCTGGCGCTTGCCGCCGACCCTTCCGCCTGAAGTTGCTTTGACAACGCGAGCCCGCGTTTAGATCCCGGCGTTTCTCGCCGGAAACTGCCTACAGCTGCGCCGCGCCGGCGCGGCGCAGATTCGCGTTGCGGATCGTTTGCGCTGCCGTCCGCGCTGCCTGCAGGAACGCGGGCGACGCCCAACCCCTCCGCGCGACTTCGTCGTTCAACAACGCAGGGTACTGGGAGAACAATCAATGTCAGCAACCACAGTGAATACCTTTCCGCCGCTGCACGCTCTGAACTCGCCGCGCAGCTGGTTCCTCGCGCTGATCGTGCTGCTGCACGCAGGCTTTTTCTGGGCGCTCACTCACGGCGTGAGGCTCAACGATCTCACGTTGCCGCCGCCGCCGCTGATCACCCAGATCCTGCCCGCCGTGCCGAAGACGCCGCCGCCGCAGCAGGTCGACGTGCGCCCCGACATCGATCGGGTGTTCGTGCCGCCGATCGAAACGCCCGATCTTCCGCCGGTCGACCTGCCGAATGCGCCGCACGATCCGACGTCGGATCCGCAGCCGGTGCCGCCGCAAGGCGCTGCGGAAGCTCCGGGCGCGGGGCCGCTGATCGTCGAGCCGCAGCTCGACTCGCGCTATCCGTTCACCGAGCCCGACTACCCGGTCTCGGAAATCCGCCTAGGGCATGAGGGCACGGTCCTGCTGGCGTTGCAGATCCTGCCGAACGGCCGGGTCGGCGCAGTGCGCATCGAGCAGTCGAGCGGCTACGTCAAGCTCGATGAGTCCGCTGCGCTCGAAGCGCGCCGCTGGCGCATGAAGCCGGGCACCAGCGATGGCACGGCGATGCCGATGTGGAAGCGCGTGCCGATCAAGTTCCAGCTGAAGAACTAGACCGGGAAGCGGGCGGCAGGGCAAGCCTGCCGCCCCACGTCTCACCAGCGATAAGTGAACGAAGCCCCGTACGTGCGCGGCGTGTTGTAGTTGCGATTGCCCGCGCCGAGACCGGTGTTCAGGCCCTGCGCGACGTATTGCTCGTCGCCGAGGTTCTTGCCCCACACGGCGACTTCCCACGAGCGCGCAGCGTTGAACAGCGCGACGCGGGCGTTCACCAGCACGTAGCTGTCCTGCGCGATCACCGGATCGTTGATCGCATCCTTGAACACGCTGTCGGAGTAGCTGCCATCGACCTGCAACGAGCCGCCCAGACTCGGCGAGAACTCGGCTTCGTAGCGCGCGAGCGCGCCGAGCGTCAGGTCCGGTGCGTTCGGCAGCTCGTTGCCCTTCGGCACATCGCCGGTGAGCGTGCGAAACGCGCCGAGCTGCGCATCGAGCCAGCCGACGCTGCCCTGCAAGGTCAGGTGCGCAGTCGGCGCCCAGGTGGCTTCCAGGTCGAGCCCGTAGACGCGCGCGTCGTCGACGTTGCCGAGACGCTGGATGATGAACGGCCCGATGTCGACCGCGATGAAGGTCTGGATGTCGGTGTAGTCGTAGTAGAAGACCGCGGCATTGACATAGGCATCGCGGAAGCCGCGCTTGAAGCCGACTTCGTACGCGGTCAGCTCTTCCGGCGCGAACGGCGCGAGCTGCAGGTTCGTGGTCGAGATGCCGGAGAAGAAGCCGCCGCTCTTCGTGCCGCGCGAGATCGTCGCGTACAGCAGCTGCGATTGCTGCGGCTGGTACTCGAGCCCCGCGCGCCACGACCAGTTGCGATCGTCGATGGTCTCGTCGACGAACGTCAGCTGCGCGGGCCCGACGAAGCCCGGCGCGCAGACCGGGCTCAGCAGGCAACTGAAGCCGATGGGATTGAGGTCGGTCGTGCCGCCGGCGTAGCGCCGCTCTTCCCACGTGTAGCGCACGCCGGTCACGAGATCGAGCGTGTCGGTCAGGTGCCATTCGCCGTGCGCGAAGCCTGCCGCGGACTTCGTATCCTGGTCCGCGGTGACCAGCGTCCGCGTCAGGAACAGATCCTCGTGTCCGCCGGGAATGCTCACGTCGACGTCGTCCTTCGAGTAGAACGCGCCGAGGATCCAGTCGAGCCGCTCGCCGCTCGCAGCCAGCCGCAGCTCCTGCGAGTACTGCTTGATGTCGTCGCTCTCCAGGAAGTCGAGCTCGCGCGCCGGCGTCGCATCGACGTCGATGTCGAACGTGCGGTCGAAGTCGACGTAGCCTGAGACGCTGGTGAGCGTCGCGGCGCCGACCTCGGCGTTCATCGTGAGTGTGACGGCGGCGTTGTCGATGTCGTAGACACCCTGCCGCGCCCAGTCGCCCTTGAACGGATCGCCGTCGGTGTCGCTATAGCCGAGCAGGTCGGTGCACCGGGTGTTGTCGATGCGGCCGGCAAGGATCGGCGCGCACGTGCCGCCGGTCAGCGGATCGATGGTGCCGAAGAATTCCGGCTGGCCCATCTCCGAGCGCGAGCGCGTGCCTTCCACTTTGAGATTCACGTCGAACGAATCGCCCGGCGCGAGCGCCAGCTGCAGCCGCCCCATCGCCAGGTCGCGATCGCCGATCGTCTCCCCCGGCAGCCGCCGGCTCCTCCAGTAGCCTTCCGACTGCTGGATCGTCTTGCCGCTGAAGCGCACCGCTGCCGTGTCCGTGAGCGGCAGGTTCACCGCAGTCTCGAAGTCGAACGTGTCGTAGTTGCCGTAGCCGAGCGTGGCATATGCGTCGAAGTCCTGCTGCGGCTTGCGCGTAATGATGTTCAGCGCGCCCGCTGTCGAGTTGCGGCCGTACAGCGTGCCCTGCGGTCCCTTCAGCACCTCGATGCGCTCCACGTCGAACATGTCGAACGCCATCATCGCGATCGAAGCCACGTATACCTGGTCGACGTAAACGCCGGCGCTCGGGCTGTTGGCGGCGCCGAAGTCGTTGAGACCGACGCCGCGGATCGTGATCACCGGCATCGCGCCCGGCACCTGCTCCTTGATGTCGAGGTTCGGCACGCGGCCTTTCAGGTCGAGCACCTGCTCGACGCGCTGCTGCGCCAGCGCGTCGCCGGACAATGCGGTCAGCGTCAGGCCGACCTGCAGGTTGCTCTCCTCGCGGCGCTGCGCGGTCACGACGATCTCGCCGATCGTCGGCGCCTCGGCCGTGTCGTCGCGGCCATCCGCGGCGACTGCAAGCGCCGCCGCCAGCCAGCCGAGAGAGCCGATGCCGACGCGTCCGATGCGGCGGCGCCAGTGGTCATTACCGTTCGCGCGACTCATCGCCCACCCCCTGCCCCGAGGTCTGTTTGACACTTCGGTATGTGGAGCTAACACCCCGTCGAATCCACTTGTCAAGCGATTTGACGTTCGGTTATGGTTCGATCCCACGATGTCAGGGCAACGCCAACAGCAGGGCAAGGGCAAGACCGCGGCGGGCCGCCGCCGCTCGCGTGCCGGGCGGCCGCAG
>DATEJG010000129.1:0-56073 GCA_035278165.1 Steroidobacteraceae bacterium | reverse complement strand
TACGAGCGGGCCGGCGTCGGCAACGATCGACGAGTGAAACGTGGAGCCTTCACCGAGGCCGAGGTGCAGTCTCTCCTGAGAGCCGCTCGGCCGCACGAGCGGGCAATCGTTGGCTTACTGTGCTTCACCGGCTTGCGCCCCGGTGAGTGTTATGCCCTCCGCTGGCAGGATGTCGATCTCACGGCCGGTGCGGCTGTCATCTCTCGCAATTGGGATTGGCGCGGCAAGAAGTTCACGGCACCAAAGACTGAGGCAGGAAAGCGCGCCGTCGCGCTGTCCGGCTGGCTGGTCGAGGAGCTGCGGGCGCACCGCGAGCGAACGCAGGCGGAGGCAAATGCACTCATCTTCGCGACCCGCACCGGGCAGCCGCTCAATCCGTCGAACGTTCGTCGGGATATCTGGCTCAAGCTCGTGAAGCGCGCGAACGTGCGGCCGCTCGACATGTACTCGCTGCGTCACACCTTCGCGAGTCTCGGTCGCGTGGCAGGTGAGGAAGCGTTCAATGTCGCCCGGGCGATGGGTCACTCGCGCTCGACGCTCGTCGATGAGGTATACGCGCATGCGCTGCCGTCAGGCATGGCCTCAGTTGCAGAGCGAGTCACGGCGCGCGTGTTCGGCGAACAACCCAAGCTGCGAGTGATCGAGGGCGGTGCAACGCCGTCCGTTAGACAGCCGTTAGATGAAACGCCAGCCTCCGACGAAAAACGAATCGCAAATCGTTGATTGGTTGGCGCCCCCGGCCGGAGTTGAACCGACGACCTACCGCTTAGGAGGCGGTCGCTCTATCCACTGAGCTACGGGGGCGTTGTGTAAAGACCGTTGCAAACGCGGCGCAATGTTCTCACAGCCCGTGCGCTGCGACCAAGCCGGCTTGGGGCAAAAGACCTACGCCGTTTGCGTACACGGCGCCAACACATGGCGCGGGTACACTGCAACGGCGCTATGAAGACCATCGGCGTCATTTCCGATACGCATGGCCTGCTTCGCTGGGAAGCCGAAGCGGCGCTCGCGACGGTCGATCACATCATCCATGCGGGTGATATCGGCGCGCCCGAGATCATCGAGCGGCTGCGGCGGATTGCGCCCGTGACCGCCGTTCGCGGCAACAATGACAAGGACGCGTGGGCTCATCCCCTGCCTGAGACGGCGGTCGTCGATATCGGCGGCCAGCGACTCTACGTGCTGCACGACATCGCGCAGCTGGACGTCGACCCCGTTGCGGCCGGTTATGCGGCGATCATCGCCGGCCATTCTCACAAGCCGGCCATCTCCCACAAAGACGGCGTTCTGTTCCTGAATCCAGGCAGCGCCGGACCGCGGCGCTTCTCGCTGCCGGTCGCAGTCGCGAAGCTCTTCGTCGGCGACGGCCCGTTGCGAGCCGAGATCTGTCCGTTGCGCATCACGGCGCCGGCCACACGGGCTCAGTAGCCGCGACTGCGATCCACGATCCCGCTGACGGATTCGCCACGCTCCAGCAAACGAACCTTCTCCGCCACCTGGCGCGCCGAAGGCGCAATGACCGTGATCGCGGAACTGTGCGGCGTGATACGCACCTTCGGATGCGTCCAGAACGGATGGTCCTGCGGCAGCGGTTCCTCGCGAAACACGTCGAGCGCCGCGCCGGCGATATGACCATTGTCGAGCAGATCGAGCAGCGCCTCTTCCACCAGCAAACCGCCGCGCGCGACGTTGATCACGTACGATGACGGCGGCAACAGCGCCAGCGTTTCGCGGTTGAATCGATCCTGCGTCGCGGCTGTCAGCGGCGCGATGATCACGAGCACGCGCGATGCGCGCATGAACGCGGCGAAGTCACCGGCGCCGCCCTGCTCCGCAAACGATCGAACGCCGGGATGATGGTGTGCCGACCGCGCGAAGCCGTTCACAGTGAAGCCCAGCGCGCCGAATGCAGCAGCAACGTGCAAGCCGAGAACACCGAGGCCGAACACGCCGACCGGCCAGTCGGCAACATCGTTCATCGGCAGCTGCTTCCAGACACGTGCGCGCTGCTGCGCCTCATATTCATCGCGACGTCGCAGCCACTGCAGGACCGAGTACACACAGTAGTGCGCCATCTGTGCGCCCATGCCGGCATCTTCGAGCCGGATCACCGGGATGTCGGACGGTACGGCAGGGCTGGACAGCAGTTTCTCCACACCAGCGCCCGTGCAGAACAAGGCCTTCAGGCGATCGTGCTGAGCGAAGAAGTCCTCCGGCGGCGCGGCCCACGCGATCGCGTAATCCGCGCTGCCGGGTCGTCCGCCGCCCCAGATGTCTACGTCCGCCTCCGGCAGCTCGTGCGCCAACGCATCGCGCCAGCGCTGGCACGACGCGGGGTTGTGGTGGGCAACGGTGATTCGCATCCGCGCATATTAGTTAGCGCCGGCCTGAGATGCACAGCGCCGTGTTGGGCAGACGGATCTGCTGGCCCGCGCGGTAGGGCCCGAGAGCTTCCGCCAGCGCGTCTTTCAGACGTTGCACATCCGGCGGGGCAAGCGTCGCGCGGGCCTGCTCGATCGGCGCGGACATGTCGCTGACGATCCGCCAGTGCAGCTCCGTCGATTCGACCTGGAACATGACCTCGATGGACTCCGCCGCGATCTCCGTGAACCCCGCCTGCCGCAGCACTGCCTCGAACTCCGCGACAGGTGCGAGCCGGAATGGACCGGGCGTGCCGGCCACCGGCGCGGGGCGTGGCGCGAGCTGCGACAGCGCCTCGTGGATGGTCATGAAGAATGTATTCTTCTCCGGCGTGTCCCAGGCAGACATCGCAAAGCGGCCGTTCGGCTTCAGCACCCGCCGCAGCTCGCTCGCGCCCTTCACGGGATCGCTGCAGAACATCAGGCCGTCCTTGCAGGTCACCGCATCGAACGACGCGTCTTCGAACTGCAGCGCTGCGAGATCCATCGGCCGGTGCTCGATGTTCGCGACGCCCGCGGATCGCGCGATGCGCATCGCGCCTGCGATCATCACCGGCGAGGCATCGATCGCGACCACTTTGCCGTCGGGGTGGACGCGCTCCGCGAGCGCGAGCGACGGCAGCCCGGTGCCGCATGCCGCGTCGAGAATGACCTGACCGGGCGCGGCGCCGGACGCATCGCAGAACCAGCGGGTAATCGGTGCAGACACGACTGCATTCCAGTCGTGCCACTTCTCCCAGCCGCTGCGGTGAGGTGTTTCGGCTGCCACAGCGCCGGACTCTAGCGCGCGGCGCGCCGTATTCAGCACACGTTCGGACGAATATCGACGATGTCTATGAGCAGCACCACGGCTCGATCATCCGGCGCTACGACCAGCGCGTCCTGTGCGCTGACGACGGCGGTATCGTGCGGATCGATCCGGTCGCCATCGATGATCAGCGCACCGTCCAGCACGAACAGGATTCGCGTCGTGCGCCGCGCGATCGTCAGTTGGTGTCGCGTATTGAGGAGAACCTTCGAAACACCGTGCCGCACGCGTCCGCGACGGGTCATCACGTTGAGATCGAGCGTCGAGCCGCCGCTGACGGTCGCAGTGATGTCGCGCTCGCCCGCAAAACTCACCGGCTCGCCGCGAGCCAGCTCCGTACGGCGCTGCGGCTCATGCAACGTCATGGCGCCGCTGAGCAGCACCAGCGTGCGATCGACGTTGTCGAAACGCGAGAACGGCCCGTCGCGATCGACTTGCGCGAGGCTGACTCGCCAATCGAACTCTTCCAGCGATGCGCCGGGCGGCTCGATGACGATGTCGCAAGTCGTGCCGCCGCCGTTCTTCCACGGTCGCGTCGGATAGTCGGCGCTGCGGATGACTCGAAGCATCCGCGCGAGACTACCAGAGCTGCGCCGCGCGGCCGAGATTCACGTGGTGCGGCTGATCCGCTAGCGCTCGCTCCGGCCGCTCGAACCCTTCGCCGCCGACTGCGCCTGCTGCAGCATGAGCCTCAGCATCTGCAGGCGACGCAAACGCCGCGCCGTCGCATCGTCCTCCAGCGCAGCCGCTCCACTGCCCGGCGCAGCATAGAAAAAGAAGGAGAAGTCCTCCGGTCGCGCTGCGCCAGCCCCCGCGACGGACGAAAAAAGCTGCGGGGTCCGCGGTGCCTGCCACGTCGCCGCGTGCGCGGCGCGTGCGCCTGCCAGTACGGTCTGCAAGCGGCTGTTACGCTCGACGGTCGCCACCCACTGCAGCATTTCGGCGGTGGCGCGATCCTCGGGCGGTCGTTGAGGCTTGTTCATGTCCATCTCCTTGAGGCCGACATTTCTGTCGGCTCAAAGGATGGCGATTACGAAGCGGCGGAACTGTCAACCGGTTGACACAAGCTCACGACCTCGACGACTTCGACCGGCTGCGACTTTCCCTTGACTGGCAACGTCGCGGTGCGACCGAGCGCAAAGGCCGGTCCCAGCTGCGCGGCAATCTCGCGCGAAACCAGGATCGTCGCCTGCATCTCGCGCGTCAGCGATTCGACCCGGCTGGCGAGATTCACGGCATCGCCGACGACGCCGTACTCGATGCGGTTGTCCGGGCCGATCAAGCCGGCGACGACGGTGCCGCTGTGAATGCCGACGCCGATCTCGAGCGGATCGATGCCCTGCTCCGCCAGCTTTTCGTTGAGCGCTCGCAGCCTGGTCACGATGCCGAGCGCAGCGCGCACGGCGCGCTCCGCATGATCCTCATACGGCTGCGGCGCGCCGAACAGCGCCATCACGCCGTCGCCCAGGAATTGCTTGACGACGCCGCCTTCCGCCTCCACGGCCGCGACCACTTCGGTGAAGAACTGGTTCAGCAGGCGCAGCAGCACCGCCGGGTCGAGCCGCTCGCTCAGGCTCGTGAAGCCGCGGATATCCTGGAACAGGATACTGACCTCGCGCCGCTCGCCCTGCAGCGGGACGCGGCCGGCGAGCACCGCTTCCGCAACGTCGTGCGAGACGAAACGGCCGAAGGTGTCGCGGATCAGCTCGCGCTCCTCCAGGCCGTCGACCATCTCGTTGAACGATCTCGCGATGAAGCCGAGCTCGTCGTGCCGCTCGATGCGCGAGCGGTATTGCAGGTTGCCGCGTACGACCTCGCGCATGCCGCTGACGAGCTGCTGCAGCGGCGCGATGATGCCGCCGGCGAGCCCCACGCCGATCAGCAACGCGCCGAGCAGGCCCGCAGTACCGATCACGATGATGCGTTTGCGCAGCGAGCGCAGCGGCGCCAGCGCTTCGTCATACGAACGCTGCATCAACGCGAAGAGCGGTCGAGGCAGCTGCGACTCGACGGGCACGATCAGGGACAGGAACCGTTCGTCCTCCGCAGTGAACTGCGACGTCGTGCGTTGGCCGCTGCCCAGCAGCGCCGACCGGCTCGTCGGCGCGGGAATGAAGCGACTTCGCGCGTCCGCCGCCCATGACGAGGCGAACACGCGCTCCTGCGTGAGGAACGACACGTCGGTTCCGGTCGAGCGCTTCAGGCGCGAAGCGAACCGATCGTCGACGGCTTCGCCCAGCAGCATGAAGCCGATGACGTCGGGCGCGAACACCGGCACCGCCACCAGCTGGAACAGCTGGCCGTCGAGCTCCGCGACGCCGGCCGCCGGCTCTTCCGATTCGATGGCCTCGCGCAACGGCGACAGGTCCTCGATCGACTCGCCGCGGCGGTCCGTGGTGGACGAGGCGACCAGCACCGTGCCGAGCTCATCGGTGATCCAGAACAGGTCGGCGCCGATACGCTGCTGCCAGCTCTGCGCGGCCGACGCCAGCGTCGCAGGCTCGTAGCTGGAAGGATCGAAATGCGTGGCGACGGCGCTCTTCAGTGCGAAGTCGCTGGCCAGCAGGATGGAGTTGGTCTCGAGCCGTGCGCCGCGCTCCTTCAGCAGCACGTCGAAGACCTCGCCGGTCGTCAGCAGCTCACGGTCGAGCGTGCGCTCGATCTCGCGCGTCACGACGATCTGCGTGAAGCCGAGCGTCGCCAGCAGCACGGCGATGATCAGCGAGGAGAACGCAACGAAGATCTTGGTGCGCAGGCGGGCGCGCACCCACCAGTTCATTGGTCCCACCGCGCGCCGCGGGTCGCCGGACGCGGACGCAGCGGCGCGAGCGCCAGCTTGAAGGTGAGTTGCGGATCAGTCGCAGCGATCTCGACATGCTGCGCGACGTCCTCGGTCTTGTCGCGGCTCTGCGCATGCCACGCGGTGATCGTATAGGCTCCGGGATCGAGCCCGTCGAGGCTGAACGTGCCGTCGTCCTTCGTGACCGCGAAGCGCGCGTTCGGCAGCACCAGGATGATCGCCGACATCCAGTCGTGGATGTTGCAGCCGATCTTGACGACGCCGGGCTTGTCGAACAGCACCGGCGGCGCATCCTCGCCCTTGTACAGCGGCAGCTCGAAACGCTTCGGGCGCGAGAACGAATACACGTGATGACGGATCTGGTCGCGATTGGGGAAGCGCACCTGCGTGCCGACGACGATCGGCAGCATCTCCGGGACGAAGGTCTTGTTGAACTGATCCATCACCGCGGTCGGTGCTGACGCCGCGGGCGCGGCAGCGGGTTCCTCCACGAACACGACTGCCTGCGCGATCGGCTTGCCGTCCTGGCCGACAACCTGGCCGGAAACGGTGCGCGCCGCGACGGAAGAGGCCGCGATGAGCGCCGCCAGGCCGAGGACCGTCAGAAGAAGATCGAATGCTCTCAAGATGCGCTTCCGCCGTAGGGATCAGTAGCGGAACCGATAGCTCAGCTGCCAGCCGTCATGCGAACGCTCGCTCTGCGCGCTCGCCGGCCGTCTGCTGTCGAGCCAAGTGTACTCGACGGCAATCCGGTGCCGCAGTCCCAGCTCCAGGGCATATGCCGCGGTGATGCCGTCGCCCCGCTCCGCCGTAGAGTTGCCGCCATCGAGGTCGCTCACGCGAAACTCGTCGTAGCGCACGGTCACGCGCTGGGCCCGATGGCGATACGAGAGCAACGCGTAGAACGCGCGGAACGAGCTGTCGTTCGTCGTATCGCGCACCAGGGCCTTGCCATGCAGGTATTGGACCACGACGTCGAGATTCTGCAGCGGATGCAGCACCGCGCCGATCGTCTCGAAGTGCGCGTTCCAGGAGCCCTCCGCGTTCTGATCGCCGCGATTGTCGAAGTGACCGACTTTGATCGCGCCGCGCTCGCCAGGATCGCTGATCGTCACGAGCGCGTAAGCAGCCGGGCGGTCGTCGCGCTCGTCGAAGATCTCGGTGCGTGTTCCGTTCGGCAACGGCAGATCGCTGTTGAATCCGCTCAGGCCGTCGCCGATCACCCAGCCGCGCAGCGCGAGCAGGCGTCCCAGCTGATCGGGACCGTAGCCCGCACCCAGCACGACACCCAATCGTGGCCCACGCCCGAGCTCGCGCCACCACTCGCCCTCGACCCCCGCGACGCTGATCTCTTCCCACAGCCAGTTGGCGAGCGCCGAAGCCGAAAGCGTGTACTCGGGCGTCCACGCGGGCCCGACGTGCTCCAGCGAGAACGGGTTGCCGGCCAGGCCAGCCTGCACTCCCCAGCCGCTCTCCCGCCCGCCCCATTCGCGGCGCAGGAATGCTTCGACGAGCCAGGGCTCGTAACCGTCGGCAATGTCCGGCTGCACGTTGGCCTGGGCCTGCGCGCGAATGCCCCACGGAAGCGAAGCGCCGAACTGCAATGCGAGCTGCGACAACCCGGCACGCGTCACGTGCTCGAAGCCGCCATCCTGCCGGCGCCCGCCGTAGCGCAGCTTCCCGGGACCGCTGTCCGTCCAGCTGGGAAACGCCGGGCCACGGGCGACGCGCACGTCGATGAGCGCGCGCAGCCAGACGCTGCTCTGCTCGTCGACCTCGTACTGAGCCTGCGCCGCCAGCGGCGCGAAGCCCCAGGCAAGGAGCACCATGACGATTGAGGGAGAGCCGCGAGACATGCCAGGGTCGTCGGCCGGAAAAAGGCGGAATGGTATAGTCGCGCCGCACGCGCTGCCACTGTCCAAAGGCAGTATGCCGTGTCGGAGATCCGCGCAGTGGCCTTGAACGTTACGACGATCATCGCGCGCAACAGCCTGTTCCGCGCACTGCCCGAGCAGACTATCGCGCAGATCACCGCCCTGGCCACGCGCCGCTCCTACAAGGCCGACGCGGTCGTCTTCATGCGCGGCGATCCCGGCGACGCTCTCTACGGCGTCGTCACGGGACGCGTGCGGATCAGTGCGAGCGGTGCCGGCGGCAAGGAAGTGTTCCTGAACATCATGGAACCCGGCGATGCGTTCGGCGAGATCGCCTTGCTCGACGGCCAACCGCGCACGGCTGCGGCGACGACTCTCGCAGCGACCGAGCTCATCATCATCCGGCGCGAAGATTTTCTCGCCCTGGTGAAGCGCGAGCCGCAGCTCGCCGTGCATCTCATCGAGTTGCTGTGCAAGCGCGTGCGCTGGACGTCGGAGCAGATGGAGGACTCCTCGCTCCTCAACGTGCCGGCGCGGCTCGCCAAGCGGTTGCTGAGTCTCGCGGCGTCGCACGGTCGCAAGACAGCCGCCGGCCCGCAGCTCAAGCTTTCGCAGGAAGACCTCGGGCAGTTCCTCGGCCTGTCGCGGCAGATCGTCAACAAGCATCTGCAGACCTGGAAGCGCCAGGGCTGGATCACGCTCGGCCGCGGCAGCGTAGTGCTCGACGACGAGCGTGCGCTGCGCGAGCTGACGCGTCGGGATTGAGGAGCGGCCGAACAGGCGCTGGATCGCTCCGATTTCGCGACAAGCTCAGCCGTATACTCCGCGCATGCGCGCATCCCGATTGCTGATCGCCCTGCTAGCGACCCTGCTCTGCGCGTGTGGCGGCGGTGGCGGCGGCGGATACGGCTCGAGCTCCAACCCGCCGCCGGTTACGGCACCGCCAACCGGCACGGCGCCGCCGGTCACGATCATCGACATCGCCCAGCCCTGGGCGCGGGCCACGCCCGCCCAAGCCGGCATGGACGAAGTCATGCTGGGTCGCGCTGCCAGCGACGCCGCCGCCATGCCGCGTTTCCGCAGCCTGCTCGTCGCACGACACGGCAAGCTCGTCGCGGAGAGCTACTTCGGCGGCGCAAACAGCTCGACGGTCTTCGATCTGCGCTCCGTGACCAAGAGTGTCGTCAGCATCCTGACCGGCATCGCCGTGCAAAGCGGCAAGCTGCCGAACATCGACGCGACGGTCGGTGCCTACGTCGATGCGCCGTACACGCTGGATGCCGGCGATCGCGCAGTCACCGTACGTCAGCTGCTGACGATGACCTCGCGCTATCAATGGGACGAGAACACGGCTGACGACTACAACCTCTGGGTTCTCTCGGACGACCACGTGCAATTTCTGTTCGATCGGCAGCAGACGGATCCGGCGGGCGTGTTCACGTACAACTCGGCTGCGGTGAATCTGCTGGGCGTGGTACTGCAACGCGCGGTCGCACAGCCGCTGCCGCAGTTCGCGAGCGAAACGCTGTTCCAGCCGCTCGGCATCACCAGCGTGCAATGGGAAGAGCTCGAGCCGGGGATGGTCAATGCAGGCTCCGGTATCAAGATGACTGCGACCGACCTGCTGCGGATCGGCCAGCTGCTGTTGCAGAAGGGACGCTCCGCGGATCGCCAGGTCGTGCCCGAATCGTGGATCGATGCCAGCGTCGCGCCGCAATTCACCTGGCGCCAGACGTACGGCGCGCAGCGCGAAACGACTTACGGATATCTGTGGTGGCTGGCGCAGCCGCCTGCGACGGTTGCGAGCTTCGCGTGGGGTTACGGCGGCCAGTTCGCCTATGTCGTGCCGTCGCTGGACCTGGTCGTCGTCGCCACGACCCAGTGGCAAGGCATCAGCGCCGAGACCAATCCGACGACGTTCGCGGGCAACGTGCTCACGGTCATCGTCAACAATGTGCTGCCCGCCGCCGCGAACTGACTTGCAGCGCCGTCAAGGCGTCATGATCGCCTGGCGCGTCGCGGCCAACGGCGCGCTGTCGTCGAACTCCACGCTGGCGCCGCGCTGCCGGATTCCAAGCTGCTGCCACAGTTGCGGCAGATCGGGCGACATCGGCTTGTCTTTCATCTGCGCGTAAAGATCGCGCAACACGCTCGTGCCGGTTGCCTCGTCGCCAACCTCGAACACCTGATCGATCGGCATATCGAACGAGACACCGCCGCTCGATCGCAGGATTGCGCGCAGTGCGTCGCGCAGGCCGAGACGGTTGCCGGTCTTCTTGCGGATCTCGACGTCGGCGAGCAGGCAGAACAGCGCACCCCCCCAATATGTGCGTCCCCAGGTGTGCGTGCGGTCGAGACCTGCATCACCCTGCGCCGGCAGGCCGTTCGGCATCGAGCGCACCTGCTCGGCCCACACGCGTTCCGGCCGCAGCTCGCCCGCCTGCACGCGCGCGATCCCTTCGACGTACGTCGAGAGCCCTTCGGTCAGCCAGACGTGATCCTCGCCAACCTCGGGCAGCGCCAGGTGAACCATCTCGTGCACGAGCACCCAGTCGTCGTGCAGATCCTCCGCGCTGACTTCGCGACCGATCTGCAGCCGGATGAACGGCACGCGCGTGCCGTAGGTCGTGCCGTGACGCACCTGGCCGCCGCTGCGCGCGATCACGCTGATGCGCAGCTCCCTGGCAGGAAACTGTCCGTAGTAGCGGGCGACGATGGCCATCGACTTCTCGATCCACGCGACGATCGGCGCGGTGCCTCGCGTGAAGTCGGTCGACGGGAAATCGACGCGGACGGTCGCGCCGTGCGCCTGGATCGTGCGTGTGACGGGCTCGGCCGCCGCCTTCGCGAAGGCCGGACCGGCAAGCACCACTCCCAGCACCAGGCAAGCCGCGGCACGCACTAGTGCACGCGCCCCCGCTCGCTTGTGTCATCCCGTTGACAGTCGTGCCCGCCGCCGCCGGCCATCATGCGCTCCATCAGATCGCCACCCACTTCGAGGAGATAGACATGAGCAAGCACTTTGGTTCCTTTGCGCTGCGCGCCGCCGTCGAGAAAGCCCTGGCGGGCGTTGCCTTCGTCGCGACGATCGCAGTCGTTTCCGCCGGTACCGCCGCGATGTGCTTCCCCGGCCTCGTCGCATGACGAGGTCCGCGCGGGGCGGCAGAACGCGCGGGGAAAGCTGCTGGAGGCTGGATGCCGGCAGGGTGCCGGCTGGAGGGAAATTGGTGGAGCCGAGGAGGATCGAACTCCTGACCTTCTCATTGCGAACGAGACGCTCTCCCAGCTGAGCTACGGCCCCACCGTTGGAAGGCCGCGAATTGTAGCATCGACGCTCGCTGCCGCAAGTCAGGCTGAAGCCCGACCCGCGCTGCCCGGCCGGGCTAGTACCGCAGCCGCACCACTTTCGTCTTGGCGATCTGCGGCACGAAGACCACGAACATCGCGTCGTACTCGTCGTCGCGCAGCGTGACCTTCTCGCCGCTCAGCTCTTCGACCAGCGCCGGCACCGTATTGGAGCTGCCGACGACCAGCACGTATTCGCCGCGATGCTCGCGCGTGATCCGGTGCGGCAGCTCCGACCAGGCTGCCGAAGCGACCACGTTGACCGGCAGCGCGACGGTTTCCGACAGCGGCGTCGCGGTCTGCTGCGTGCGCTTGTATTCGGAGGCGAAGATCGCGTCGACGCCGCGGACCGGCCGGGCCTGCGACAGCATTTTGGCGAGGCGGGCAGCACGCTCGCGCCCGTCGACACTGAGATCCGGATCCGCGTCGGCCGGGTTCTCGACCTCCGCGTGACGCACGATGAACACCACAGTCGTGGCGCGCGCATCGAACAGCCATGCAGCAGCCGCCAGCACGGCGATGAACAACAGGACGGGCAGCACCAACGGAAAGAAAAACGGCCGGCGCCGCATTTTGTCGAGATCGCGCTGCATGTTCCTTCGCGCCGGGGCCTGGTCCGCCCGGAGCGGGCCGCAGTGTAGCACGGGCGTCTGCAGCGGCCGGCGCGTAGAATCGCGGCATGTCCAGGCACATCGGTATCGTTGCGTGCTCGGCGGAAGGCGCCGCCCTCTGCTATCGCACCATCTGCGTCGAGGGCGAGCAGCTGATGGGCCGGCACGCCCATCCCGAAGTCTCGATGCACACGTTCTCGCTGGACGCCTACATGCAGCCGATCTACCGCGGCGACTGGCAGGCCGTAGGCGATCTGATGCTCGCGTCCGCGCACAAGCTCGCGAAGAGCGGCGCGGAGTTTCTGATCTGCCCCGACAACACCATTCATCAAGCGCTGCGCTACGTAGTGCCCCGCTCGCCCCTGCCGTGGCTGCACATAGCGGAGGTCGTCGCCGAGGAAGCTGCAGCGCGCGGCTGCAAACGCCTGGGTTTGACCGGCACGCGCTGGCTCGTCGACAGCAGCGTTTATCCAGAGAAGCTGGAAGCGCGCGGGTTGAGCTACCTGCGACCTACTCCGACGGAGCGCGACGAGATCAACCGCATCATCATGGACGAGCTGGTCTGCAGCGTGTTCAAGCCGGAGGGCGTCGCTTACTTTCAACGCGTCATCGCCCGACTCGGGGACGAGGGCTGCGACGCCGTCGTGCTCGGGTGTACGGAGATCCCGCTGATCATCGACGACGACAACTCACCCCTGCCGACGCTGGATTCGACGCGCCTGCTGGCGCGTGCAGCGCTGCGGCGTGCCGTAGACGGATAGCCATCGCTGTCAGCGATAGCCGGTCGTGTCGGCCGGCTTGCCTGGATCCTGTACTTCGACCAGGTACCGCCACGCGTCCGGCTGGCTGCCGTCGACATCGGTGAAGCCGTATACCTTGGCGAGCTGACCGCTCGACAGCGACATGCCATTCCAGCGCGCAACCTGCGGGTCCTGCGCGAGCGCGGCGATCGCGCGCCCGACGAAGGCCGGCGTCTCGGAGATCGCGAAATACGGCTGAAACTTCAGCGCGTCACGCCAGTTCGCTTCGGTCACGCCGAACGCATCCAGCATCGCTTCCGATCGCAGCCAGCCCGGCGTCACGCAGACCGCAGTCGCGCCGTGGGGGCGCAGCTCGTGCCCCAGCGCGAACGCCATGCGCAGCACCGCGGCCTTTGCCAGGTCATAGAAGAAGGAGTTGCGGTAGTTCGCGCCGTTGTACTCGGCGGTGCCGTCGTTCACCTCGACGACCAGCCCGCCGGGCGTCTGCAACAGCAGCGGAATCGCGAAGTGACTCGTGATCGCATGCGTGTCCACCGCCAGGCGCAGCTGATGCAGGCCGTACTGAAGGTCGGACTCCCACACCGACTTGTTCCACTCGATCCGCGTCGCGCCGAAAATGTCGTTCACCAGGATGTGCAGGCGGCCCTGCTCGCGCGCGATCCGCTCGACGAGCGCGCGCACCCGATCGGGCTGCAGGTGGTCGACGCGAACCGCGATGCCGCGTCCGCCCGCTGCGTCGACGAGCGCGGCAGTCTCGTCGATCGTCTCGGGCCGATCCATCTCCGAGCGCTGCTCCCAGGTCGTGCGTCCGGTGCAATAGACAATCGCACCGCAAGCGCCGAGCTGGACCGCGATGCCGCGGCCCGCGCCGCGGGTCGCTCCCGCCACCAGTGCCACCTTTCCCGTCAACGCTCCGGCCATGGCGCCGCTCCTGTAACTGCTGTACGATGTTTAGCTAGTAACAACGCTACGCAATCTCTTGTGACTGGTCAAGTGAAGTTAGATAGTTACAGGGACGCCGGATTGCTGGTGTCCGAAGCGCTCGTCAACGAGCTGGCACCGACCGACCCGGCGACGCCATTGCCCGCGCGCGAGGCCGTCGCCATCCTGTCGCGCATCCTCGCCATCGACCCGCCGTCGGTCGCACAGCTCGGCGCGTCGCACGTCGCCGGCTTCGCAGCGCTCGCCAAACGATTGCGCAGCGTATTCGGCGATCTGCAGCGTCGCAATGTCGACGGGGCGGCCGCGACATTGAACGAATTGCTCGCGGCGCATCCGGCGCATCCGCATCTCGCCAAGGAGCGCGGCGCATGGCGGCTGCATCACCATCCGCACGACGCGCCGCTGGTGCCGATGTGGACGGCGATCTGTGCGGCCGGACTCGCGGAAATGCTCGGCGACGGCGCGGCGCAACGCCTCGGCACCTGCGAGCGCGACGGCTGCGGTCGCGTCTACGTCGACGTCTCGAAGAACGCGAGCCGCAGATTCTGCTCGCTCGCCTGCCAGAACCGCGTCAAGGTCGCGACTTTCCGCGAGCGCGCCGGCAAGCGCCGCGCAGGTCGCAGCAATCGTCGCTGAGCGCGTTCCGGTCGCGCGAATCCGCCTACATGCCGCGAAAGCGGTGCTGAAAACTGCTGCTGACGGGCAACACGTCCGGGCGGCCACGCACGCTCAGCTGCAGCTTCCCGTCCTCGCTCTTCGCCACTGCGCGAATCGCGCCGACGCGCACGATCGCACTGCGATGCACCTGCCAGAACGTCTCGGAATCGAGCGCCGGCAGCAGTTCCTTGAGCGAGGTGCGGATGAGACCTTCGCTGTCGGCCGTGACGACGCGCGTGTGCTTGTCCTGCGCCTGAAAGAACAGCACCTCGTCGATGGAGTACATCTTCACCGAATTGCCGACGCTGGCGGTGATCCACTTGATGCCTTGCGTGCCGCGCGGCTGCAGACGGGCCTGAACCATATCGATCAGCGCAGCCATGTCCGCTGGCGCGCCGCTGCCGAGCCGCGCCCGAGCACGCTCGAGCGCACGACTGAGCCGTTCGCGGGCGACCGGCTTGAGTACGTAGTCGACCGCGCCCCGGTCGAAGGCGCTCAGCGCGTATTCCTCGTACGCAGTGATGAACACCACGTGACAATGCGTGCCCGCCGCACGCGCGACCTCGAGACCGCTCACGCCGGGCATGCGAATGTCGAGGAACGCAATCTGCGGGCGATGCTGCTGGAGCGCTTCCAGCGCCGCCAGGCCGTCCTCGCATTCGGCGACGATCTGCAACTGCGGCCACAGCTCGGTCAACAGCGCACGTAGCTCCCGGCGCTGCGGCAGCTCGTCTTCCGCGATGATTGCTGTCGCCGACGTCATGCGCCCGCCGCTTCCAGAGGCACCACGAGCCGCGCGAGAACGCCGCCGCCCGCGCCGCATTCCGACAGCTCCAGCGATGCCGACGATGCGAATCTCGTGAGCAGCTGCGCGCGAATGTTGGCCAGGCCGGTACCTTCACCCATGCCGAGCTTCAGCCCGGCGCCATCGTCTTCGACCAGCACTTCGAGCCGCTTGCGGCCGCTGTCGTCCACGGTTCGCGCCGCGAGCACGACGCGCGTCGCGCCAGGTTTCGGCTCGACGCCATGCTTGATCGCGTTCTCGACCAGCGAGATCAGCAGCAGCGGCGGGAACGGCGCGTCCTGCAATTCCCGCGGCAGACGGATTTCGATGCGCAGCCGCTCGCCCAGACGCACCTTCATCAGATCGAGATAGCTCGCGCAGATCGCGAACTGCTCGCCCAGCGTCGACTGCGCCGCTCCGCCTGCTCGCAGCTTCGGCAGAGTCGCGCGCAGGTGCTCGGCCAGCGCGTCGATCGTCTGCGAAGCGCGTTGCGGATCCGTGGTCACGAGCGAGCGCACCGAAGCCAGCGTATTGAAGAGAAAGTGCGGCTCGACTTGCGCCTGCAGCAAGGTCAGCCGCAGGTCCGCTTCGCTCTTCTGCAGGCTCATCGTCTCCAGCTCGACACGCCGCCGATGCTCCGCCCAGCGCCGCGGCTCCGAGAAATACGCCGGCAACGCCAACCCGCCGCTGACGATGAACAGGATCACCAGGTCGCGGCTCACATCCAGTGCCCGGCGCACCATCCAGTTGAGATCCGCCGGCGCAGCGGCGCGAGGCGATCCACCATAGCCGTCGGCGGCCATGAGACGGTCGTGAAACTGGCCGACCACACTGTCCGCGAGCGCGCCCAGCGCCATCCCGCAGGTCACTGCGATAACGATGCACGCGCGCTGCGCAGACGTACGCCGCGGCCGGGCCGTGTGCCGGAAGAACGCGCCCAGCATCGGTCCCGCGCCTACCAGAACGAGATTCGCGAGTATCCCGGCTCCGGCTACCGCGACGGCTTCCCACACGTGCTTGACCATGAGCCCATGCGACGCGCCGAAGGTGATCGCAGCGAGCGTGCCGAGCGAGCCGAAGATCGCAGTCCGGCGCCAGGCCCAGGGCCAGCTGAAGACTGCGTACCGCTGATAGAACTGAATGAACGCCGACTCGCCCGCCGCGACGTCGGGCGGCAGCGGGCGATCCAGCGGATGCGAGGACTCGGTCATGCGCAGGCGAATCCTACGCCTCAGCGGATGTCGTGGTCGCGTGCCGCGCGCTCCAGCGCTTGCTTGTCGATGAACGGACGCAGGGCCGGATAGAACTGCGCGAACGTGCCGTCGAGCACGCCGTGATCGCTGTGACAGCGCACGCATGCATTGCCCGGCGGCAGCGGACTGCCCTCTGTGGCGTCCGCGTCGAACACGTAGAACGCGCGGCCATCCCTGCCCCGCGCCGGATCGATCACGTGAATCTCGTAGTTGGTCAGGTCCGCCTGGGTGAAGCCGTTCTGGTTGATCGAGCGCTGCTGCTTGTCCGCGTCGTAGAACGACAGCAGCAGCATCGAGCCGGGCGCGTAGCTGCGATTCTCGACGAAGTAGCGATAGGCGTTCGGCTCCATCAACACGACCTGGAACTGCCCGGGACGCGCGGCATTGAACGAGCCGGGGTTGTAGCCCATGCCGAGCGAGGTGCCGAGAAAGACCCAGCGATCGAGGTCGGCGGGTTTGCGCAGCTTGTTGTCAGCTGTGTATCGGGCAACTTGCAGCGATTTGTCCGGCGGCGTCTGGCCGAGCGCTGCCGCGGCAAGACCGACGACTCCTGCGGCGGTCGTCGTGAAAGCGATGATGCGTGCTATCGAGCGTGTGCGAGCGCCGCCCTTCATGGTCGTGCCTCCCGTGCGTTGCTGCAGGAGTCACGTTACGACGCTCCGATCGCGCGCGCCCGGCTTTGCGACGAAGGCCGCTTCCGACGAGGCGGGAGGCCGTCGGTGGACGATGAGCTATGCCTTCTGCAGAACTGCCACCGAAACCTGGTAGGGACGCCAGAGCCACAGCGTCGAGTGGACGTAGCTGAGCCAGGCCCGCGGCCGGTAGAACGGGCTCAGCAATCGCAAGCCCCATTTCGACACGCCGACGGCGAAGCCACCGCGCGCTTTGCGCAGCTGCTCGCGAAACGAGCCGTCGCTGACGACGTGCCGGTAGCGCAGCACGAACTCCGGGAACAGCCCGGCGATCTCCTCCGGAGTCGGCCGGTACAAGGTATCGATCGGATCCGAGTGATACGGATAGCTGCGCGGCACGGTGACGGCGATCACTCCACCGGGTGCAAGCAGTGAGCGACAGACCGCTGCCAGACCCTCGCGGTCACGCACATGCTCGAGCATGTTGCTGCAGATGACGCTCTTCGGCGCGAGCTGGCGCAACCGGGCCTGCACGCCGGGATCGAATACGTTGCCGCTGACGTCGACGCCATCCCCCGCCTTCAGGTCGGAGTGAATGATGTGGATGCCGTGCCGGGCGAGCGGCTCGAACAGCAACTTCTGGATGTACGGTTGCTGCGCTTCGCGGAAGGTGCGCGTGCCCGAGCCCAGGTTGAGGCAGGGACTGAGCGCTTCCGCGGGAAATCGCGTCAGGAGCCGCGCGAGCTCGGCTGCTTCGAGTCGTAGCATCGTCGTTCTTCAGGTATGCACGGGCGTTGCCGTGCAGGACGATGCTACGCGGCCCACGTTACCGGCATGTAGCGCCGGTCCTGGCGGAAGGGGTGGGATTCGAACCCACGAGAGGCTTGCGCCCCTGCCGGTTTTCAAGACCGGTCCATTCAACCGCTCTGGCACCCTTCCACGCCGCGCGCATTGTCACAGCTACTTGAAATTCCAGCAAATACACTCATGTCATCGGGCAGGCGGCAGCAGGTAGAATACCTCGCCGCCGAACTCGCGCCCGGCGCGGGGGTCCAAATCGCGGCACGTTGTGGTCTCTCTCCGGGAGAAAAGTCGAATGGATCGTTATCCGAGCACTATCGTCAGCACACCCCGAGTTGGCGTACTCGCGACCAACAAGGTTCTGCGCAACACCTACCTCCTGCTGGGCGCTACGCTGGCGTTCAGCGCCGCCATGGCCGGCCTCGCCATGGCGATCGAGCTGCCCTACTTCGGCCTGTTCACGCTGCTGGGCTACTTCGGCCTGCTGTTCGCCGTCCACAAGACGCAGAACAGCGGTTGGGGCATCGTCTGGACGTTCGCCCTCACCGGCTTCATGGGCCTGACGCTCGGCCCGATCCTCGACTTCTACATCAAGGCGCTGCCGAACGGCTCGCAGCTCGTCATGACGTCGCTCGGAGTCACGGCCGCGACGTTCCTGGGCCTGTCGGCGTACGCGGTGAAGAGTCAGCGCGACTTCAGCTTCCTCGGCGGCTTCATCGCGATCGGCGCCATCGGCGCGTTCGTGCTGGGGCTGATCGCGTTCTTCTTCCACCTGTCGACGCTGTCGCTGGTCGCCTCCGGCATGTTCGTGATCGTGGCGGGCGGCTACATGCTGTGGATGACCAGCCAGATCATCCGCGGCGGCGAGACGAACTACATCCTCGCGACCGTGACGCTGTACGTGAGCATCTACAACATGTTCCTGAGCCTGCTGAACCTGTTCGGCGCAGCATCCGGCGACGACTGAGCCAGCGACAAACCTTGCAGAGAACGCGGCCCACGCAAACTTGGGCCGCGTTTTTTTGGGTCAGGCTTTCAGCCTTCAATCGCCTTTGACGACGCCAAGTCCGCCCATGTAGCCGCGCAGCACTTCGGGTACGACGATGCTGCCATCCGCCTGCTGATAGTTCTCCATCACAGCGACCAGCGCGCGCCCGGCAGCGAGGCCCGAGCCATTCAGCGTGTGCAGCGGCTCCGGCTTGCCCGTTTCCGGATTGCGCCAGCGCGCCTGCATGCGCCGCGCCTGGAACGCCTCGTAGTTCGAGCACGAGGAAATCTCGCGATAGGCGTTCTGCCCCGGCAGCCAGACTTCCAGGTCGTAGGTCTTGGCGGAGCCGAAGCCGATGTCGCCCGCGCACAAGGCGACGACACGGTACGGCAGCTGCAAGCGCTTCAGGACTTCCTCGGCATTGCGCGTCAGCAGCTCGTGCTCCTGATACGAGTCCTGCGGCCGCGTCATGTGGACCAGCTCGACTTTCTCGAACTGATGCTGGCGGATCATGCCGCGCGTGTCCTTGCCGTAGGAGCCCGCCTCCAGCCGGAAGCACGGCGTGTGCGCCACGAAGCGCAGCGGCAGCGCATCCGCCTCGACGATCGAATCGCGCACCAGGTTGGTCACCGGCACTTCCGCGGTCGGAATCAGGTAGAGACCCGGCTCGCCCTTGGTGGCGAACTGGTCCGACTCGAACTTCGGCAGCTGCCCGGTGCCGATCAGCGATTGCGCGGTGACCAGGTACGGCACATACGTTTCGCGATAGCCGTGCTCGCCCGTGTGCAGGTCGAGCATGAACTGGATCAGGGCGCGCTGCAGACGGGCGAGGCCGCCGGTGAGCACCGTGAAACGCGCGCCTGAGATTTTTCCAGCCGCGGCGAAATCCATCATGGCGAGCTTCTCGCCGAGATCGACGTGATCGCGCGGCTTGAACTCGAAGCTCCGCGGCTCGCCCCAGCGGCGCAGCTCGACGTTCGCGCTCTCGTCGCGCCCGTCGGGCACGCTCGAATTCAGCGTATTCGGCAAACCGAGCACCAGGGCGTCGAGCTCCGCCTGGACCTTGGCCAGCTCCGCCTCCGCCTCCGCCAGCTGTGCGCCGAGCGTTTCCGTCTGCTTCAGGAGCGGCGCGATGTCCTGGCCTTGCGCCTTCGCCTTGCCCACGCTCTTCGCGTGCACATTGCGCTCGTTGCGCAGCTCGTCGGCGCGGATCTGCCATTTCTTGCGCGACTCCTCGAGCGCGCCGAGGCGCGCGACGTCGAGAGTGAAACCGCGACGCGCGAGGTTGGCGGCGATGCCGGCGGGATCGGAACGAAGCAGCTTGGGATCGAGCATGCGGCGAATTCTACTTCTTTTTCCTTTTCTCCAGCGCCTCCGCAATCTTGATCTCGAGGCCCCGCGGCACGGGACGGTAGTACTGCCGCGGCGGCATGCCTTCGGGGAAATAGCTCTCGCCCGCAGCGTAGGCGTCAGGCTCGTCGTGCGCGTAGCGATAGTTCTTGCCGTAGCCGAGCTGCTTCATCAGCCGCGTCGGCGCGTTGCGCAGATGCAGCGGCACGTCCAGCGAGCCGAGCGTCTTCGCGTCTTCCATCGCTTCGCCGAAAGCCACGTACACGGCGTTGCTCTTCGCGGTGCATGCGAGGAACACGACGGCGTGCGCAATCGCCAGCTCGCCTTCGGGAGTGCCGAGTCGCTCGTACACCTCGCACGCTTCGAGCGCCATCGTCAGCCCGCGCGGGTCGGCATTGCCGATGTCCTCGGACGCCATGCGCAGCACGCGACGCGCGATGTAGCGCGGGTCACAGCCGCCGTCGAGCATTCTGCACAGCCAATAGAGCGCTGCGTCCGGATCGCTGCCACGCACGGCCTTGTGCAGCGCCGAGATCTGGTCGTAGAACGCTTCGCCCTGCTTGTCGAAGCGTCGCAAGCCACCGGTCGCAACTTCCGCCGCGATTGCTTCGGTAATGCGCGGCGGCTCGGTTGCGCCGGCAAGATCGATCGACAGCTCCAGCATGTTCAGCGAGCGGCGCGCATCGCCATCTGCAGCACGCGCGATCAGCACCAGCGCCTGTTCATCCACCGCGACCGGCGTGCCGCTTGGCGCTTGGCGCTCCAGGGCGCGCGCCAGGACCTTGCGAAGATCCTCCTCGGTCAGCGAGCGCAGCACGTAGACACGTGCTCGCGACAGCAACGCGTTGTTCAACTCGAACGATGGATTCTCGGTCGTCGCTCCGATGAAGACGAGCGTGCCGTCCTCGACCCAAGGCAGGAAGGCGTCCTGCTGCGCCTTGTTGAAGCGATGCACCTCGTCGAGGAACAGCACCGTGCGCCGACCCGATTCGCGGCGCACCTCTGCGGCACGCTCGGCCGCCGCGCGGATGTCTTTGACGCCCGCCATCACGGCGGAGAACGCGATGAATTCGGCATCGCAGCTCTGCGCGACGAGCCGGGCCAGCGTCGTCTTGCCGGTGCCGGGCGGTCCCCAGAGAATCATCGAGTGCAGGTGACCGCCTTCGAGCATGCGCCGCAGCGGCTTGCCCGCGCCGAGCAGATGCGCCTGGCCGACGTAGTCATCGAGCGCCGTGGGGCGCAGGCGATCCGCTAGCGGACGCGCGTCGGGCGCCGCCGGGGCACGCGCGCTCACGGCCGTTTCGTCCAGGCCTCGACGCGCATTGCCCAGCCGCCGAGCCAGATGAGCGCGAGCAGCAGCCCGGCGATGATGCCGATGGTGTTGGCGTACACGTCGTTGAGATCGGCCTGGCGGCCGACGTGCATCGCGCCCTGCAGCCCTTCGATCACGATGCCCATGATGAGCAGCCCTACTCCGATGGCCGGGTAGCGCGTTTTCGGGTAGATCCCGGCGAACCACAACGCCAGCACACCGTAACCGACCATGTGCTCCGTCTTGTCGCTGATGCCGCCGAGCGATGGCAGATCATGCGCCGGCACGATGCTGGCGATGACGGCGAGCACGATCAGGATCCAGCCGGACACGAGCCACAGACGTGGATGGCGCAGCGCGAGCAACATCTGCTTACTGCTTGGCGGCCGGAGCAGCCGACGAGGCGTCGCCGATCACGTCGGCGCCGGGCGGCACGGTGAAGGTGAATCGCGACGGGTCGAGCGGCGGATTGCGCTCCACCGTGCTGAGCTCGAGATTGGTGGTCTGGCCGAGCTTGTCGGCGAGTTGCATGAATTTCAGAACTGCGCCCTCGAAGCCCAGACGGACCCACCTGAAATCGGTGTCGTCGCGCCGCGGTTCCATCTTCACCCACTGCACCGGTCCTTCCTGCGTGGCCTGGGTGACCGTGAAATTGTCCGCGAGATTGCTCCGGCCGCTCAACAGCATCGCCGGCGTCGCCGACAGCGTCTCGTCGAGCTTGCGCACGGTGACCTGCTCGAGGTCGCTGTCGTAGATCCAGATGCGCGCGCCATCCGCGACGATCACCTGCTGGTGCGGCTCGCGATAGTCCCAGCGGAACCGGTCCGGGCGCGAGATCGCGAGCGTGCCGCTCGCCTCGTCGACCGCATGGCCATTGCGGTCCGTCAGCACTTGCTTGAACTGCGCCTGCAGCCCGTCGAGCCCCTGCAGGTACGACTCGACGCGCTGCCGGCCCGCATCGACGCTCTGCGTCTGCGCACCGAGAGCCGGAGCAAGCGCCGCTGCGAGAAGGATCAGCGCGCCGGCGAGGCGCACAGGGAGCAGAAACTTCATCTGGGTCACTCTTCGGGAGGCGCAGGCGCGAGCACTTCGCGCATGCCGTTCGACTGCAGCGGCCCGACCAGTCCGGCCGCTTCCATGGTCTCGATCATGCGCGCAGCGCGGTTGTAGCCGATCTTGAGCCGGCGCTGCACGCCCGAGATCGAAGCCTTGCGGCTCTCGATCACGATGCGCACAGCCTGGTCGTACAGCGGATCCTGCTCGCCATCGACGCCGCCGCCCTCCACTTCCACGCCCGGATCGCCAGGCTCACCGGGCATGCCCGGGATCGGCATGCTCGGCCCTGCGAGGATCTCGCGGTTGTAGTTCGGCTCGCCGCTGCGCAGCCCGCCGACCACGCGATGCACTTCCTGGTCGGAGACGAACGCGCCGTGCACGCGGATCGGTACCGACGTGCCGGGCTGCAGGAACAGCATGTCGCCGTGGCCGAGCAGCTGCTCCGCGCCCATCTGGTCGAGAATCGTGCGCGAGTCGACCTTCGCGGAAACCTGGAACGCGATGCGCGTCGGGATGTTCGCCTTGATCAGGCCGGTGATCACATCCACCGACGGGCGCTGCGTCGCGAGGACCAGGTGAATGCCCGAGGCGCGCGCTTTCTGCGCAAGCCGCGCGATCAGCTCCTCCACTTTCTTGCCGACGATCATCATCATGTCGGCCAGCTCGTCGATGAGCACCACGATGAACGGCAGCGGCTCGAGCATCGGCACTTCGTTCGGATTGCCGTCGGGGCCGATCGCCTTCATGAGCAGCGGATCGCGGATCGGCTGATTCGCGTCCTGCGCTTCCTTGAGCTTGCGATTGAAGCCCGCGAGGTTGCGCACGCCGAGCGCCGCCATCAGCTGGTAGCGGCGCTCCATTTCCGCCACGCACCAGCGCAAGGCGTTCGCCGCTTCCTTCATGTCGGTCACGACCGGCGCGAGCAGGTGCGGGATGCCCTCGTACACCGACAGCTCCAGCATCTTCGGATCGATCATGATCAGCCGCACGTGCTCGGCAGTCGCCTTGTACAGCAGCGACAGCACCATCGCGTTGACGGCCGTCGACTTGCCGGAGCCCGTCGTGCCGCCGACCAGCAGGTGCGGCATGCGTGCGAGGTCGGCGACGACCGGCCCGCCGCTGATGTCCTTGCCGAGCACCAGTGCCAGCGGCGAGGTCATCTCGTCATAGGTCTTCGACTTGATGATCTCGCCGAGCGTCACCAGCTCGCGCTTCTCGTTCGGAATCTCCAGGCCGACGGTCGACTTGCCGGGAATGACCTCGACGACGCGCACGCTGACTGCGGACAACGCGCGGGCAAGATCCTTGGCGAGATTGGAGATCTGGCTCACCTTCACGCCGGGCGCCGGGCGCAGCTCGAAGCGCGTGATCACCGGACCGGGATGCACTTCGACCACTTCGGCCTCGACCCCGAAATCGCGCAGCTTCAATTCGACCAGCCGCGACATCGCTTCGAGCGCTTCGGCGGAGTAGCCGGATTGCCGCGGCGGCGGATCGTCGAGCAGCGACAACGCCGGCAGCTCCTTCGCCGCCGGGCGGTCGAACAGCGCGACCTGCCGCTCCTTCTCGTGCCGCTCGCTCTTCTCGACCTTGTGCACGACCGGCTCGATCTTCGGCGGCGCGCGCTTCGCGACGCGCTTCTGCTCCTCGCGAATGACTTCGCTGCGCGCTTCCTTCACCTCGCGGCCCGCCTTGATCTCACGCGCGCTGGAGATGCGGCCGGACAGCCAGCCGAGCGCATTCAACGTCACGCGCCCGGTGCGATCCATGATCTCGATCCACGACACGCCGGCGAACAGCGATACGCCCGCGAGCCACAGCGCGAGCATCAGCAGCGTTGCGCCGAGAAAGCTCAGGCCTGCCTGCAGTCCCTGTCCGACGAAGGAGCCGAGCACGCCGCCGGCGGAGCTCGGATAGCGTGCAGCGATGAAGTGCAGGCTCGCGAGGCCGCAGCTGGTGACGAGCGTCAGCACGAAACCGACCGCGCGGAATGCGACGGTCGCGCGCGAGGGCGCTTCGCTCTTGCTGCGATCCTGATACAGCAGCCAGCCCGTCAGCCCGATCATGAGCGGGAACAGGAATGCGGGCGCACCGAACAGCATGATCAGCAGGCCCGACAGATGCGCGCCGAGCGGACCGATCACGTTGGAGATCGGCCCGGGCTCGCCGGTCGTGGCGAACGAGGGATCGTTGCGGTCGTAGGTGATCAGCGCCGCGAGCACGATCAGCGCGAGCGCGCCGAACACCCACAGCGCGCCCTCGCGCAACGAGCGCACGACTGTCGCACCCAGCCGGACTCCGCCTCGCGCCTCAGCAGTGGTCGCCAAAGTCAATTCACCTCAAATAAATACACTAACTTTTTGATATTCAAACGAGACCGGACTTGCTTTGCAAGGAAAATCGTGCCGCCGCAGAACGCCTGGCGCGGCCTTCCGGCTCCCTGCCGCCTATCGCGCGTATCGAAGCGATCTATTTGGCGGGGCCGCGCTCATTTACATACCATGCCGGTCCGGACTGTTTTGCGAAGCTTGCGAGGAAGTATCCATACATGAGCGCTCCCCGTCACTGCCGGCTCCTGATCCTGGGCTCCGGGCCCGCAGGTTACGCGGCCGCCGTCTACGCGGCGCGCGCCAACCGCAAGCCCGTGCTGCTGACGGGAATCGAGGAAGGCGGTCAGCTCATGACCACGGTCGAAGTCGACAACTGGCCGGGCGATCCGCACGGTCTCACCGGTCCGCTGCTGATGGAGCGGATGCGCAAGCACGCCGAGCGCTTCAACACCGAAGTCATCAACGATCACATCAACAAGGTCGACCTGTCGCGGCGGCCGTTCCACCTCGAAGGCGACAGCGGCAAATACACCTGCGACGCGCTGATCATCGCAACCGGCGCGACTGCAAAGTACCTCGGCCTCGATTCCGAGCAGCACTATCGCGGCCGCGGCGTCTCGGCGTGCGCCACCTGCGACGGCTTCTTCTTCCGCAATCAGCAGGTCGCGGTCGTCGGCGGCGGCAATACGGCGGTCGAGGAAGCGCTGTACCTGTCCAACATCGCCTCGCACGTCACTCTGGTGCATCGACGTGACACGCTGCGCGCGGAAAAGATCCTGCAGGATCATCTGTTCGAGCGGCAGCATGCCGGCAAGGTCAGCCTGGTGTGGAACCACAACGTCGCGGAGGTGTTAGGTGACGAGAATGGGGTCACCGGTCTGCGCATCGCTCCGGTCGCGGGCGGCCCGACGCGCGATCTCGATCTCACGGGCGTATTCATCGCGGTGGGCCACGCGCCGAACACTCAGCTCTTCGAAGGGCAGCTGGAAATGAAGGGCGGTTACCTCATCGTCAAGACCGGGCTCGGCGGCAACGCGACCCAGACCAGCGTGCCCGGCGTGTTCGCGGCCGGCGACGTCGCCGACCACGTCTACCGGCAGGCGATCACTTCCGCCGGAACCGGCTGCATGGCGGCGCTCGATGCGGACAAATACCTGGACCAGCTCGACGCCGCCAGCAAGCGCTGAAGTGACCCTGCGCGTCGTCGATTCGATCGCCAGCGTTCCGGCGCAGCACTGGAACGCGCTCGACCTCGCGGGCAATCCGTTCGTACATCACGAATTCCTGCTGGCGCTGGAGCGCACCCGCTGCGTCGGCGCCGGCACCGGCTGGATGCCGCATCACCTGCTGCTCGAAGGCGCCAGCGGCGAGCTCGAAGCAGCGCTGCCGCTGTACCACAAGACCGATTCGTGGGGTGAGTTCGTATTCGACTGGAGCTGGGCCCGCGCCTACTCCCAGGCTGGACTGCACTACTACCCCAAGCTCACCAGCATGCCGCCGTTCACGCCCGCGACGGGCCCGCGCCTGCTCGCGAAGACGCAGCAGGCGCGCGAGCAAATGGCGGCGGCTCTGATCCAGCACGCGCGCGCCGAGCGTGTCTCCTCGGCTCACATCCTGTTCGTCACGGATACGGATCGCGCCGCGCTGGGCTCGGTGGATTACCTCTGGCGCAAGGACTGCCAGTTCCATTGGCACAACCGCGACTATGCGAGCTTCGAGGCGTTCCTCGCGACGTTCCGCTCCGAGAAGCGCAAGAAGGCACAGCGCGAGCGGCGGCGCGTGCGCGAAGACGGCGTCGAATTCCGCACTCTTGCCGGCGAGGACATGGACGCGCGCCTGTGGGACATCGTGTTCGGGTTCTCCGCCGGCACCTTTGCGGTGCGCGGCCACGAGCACTACCTCAACGCCGCCTTCTTTCGTGCCGTGTCGGCGGCGCTGCCCGGAGCCGTCGTCGTGAAGCTCGCCGAGCACCAGGGCACGCCGATCGCCACCGCGATCTTCTTCCGCGGCGCCGACACGCTGTACGGTCGTTACTGGGGTGCAGCCGCGGAGTTTCACAGCCTGCATTTCGAGACGTGCTATTACCAGGGAATCGAGTACTGTATCGAGCAGGGGCTGCGGCGCTTCGAGCCCGGCACGCAGGGCGAGCACAAAGTGCCGCGCGGCTTCGAGCCGACGGCGACGTGGTCGGCGCACTGGATCGCGGATCCGCGCTTCCGGCGCGCCATCGACAGCTACCTCGATCAGGAGCGAACGGCCGTGGATGAGTACATGAGCCAGGTGCAGGAGCACGTGCCGTTCAAGAAGGAGTCGGGCTGAAGCCCGCTCCACGGCGCCATGCGCGGCTCGATCGTCTGGCTGTCCGAGCGCGATTCGCCCGATGCGTTTCCGCCGGTGGATCGTGCGCTGCGCGAGCCGGACGGACTGCTCGCCGCCGGCGGCGATCTGTCGCCGCCGCGCCTGCTGGCTGCCTATCGCCGCGGCATCTTCCCCTGGTACTCGCGCGGCCAGCCGATCCTGTGGTGGTGCCCGGATCCGCGCGCCGTGCTGTTTCCCGGCGAGTTGCGCGTTTCGCGCAGCCTCGCCAAGTCGATGCGCAATCGCGGTTACGTGACGCGCGTGAACTGCGCGTTCCGCGAAGTCATCCGCGCCTGCGGCAGCAGCGAATTGCGGCCCGGCGGCACCTGGCTGTCGCCCGAGATGCGCGCGGCGTATCTGAAGCTGCACAAGCTCGGCTACGCGCATTCGGTCGAGACCTGGCATGACGAGCGGCTGATCGGCGGGTTGTACGGAGTGGCGCTCGGCGGAGTGTTCTTCGGCGAATCGATGTTCAGCATCGAGCGCGATGCCTCCAAGGTCGCGCTCAACCGCCTGTGCGACGAGCTGGTGGCGCGCGGCTTCCGCATGATCGACTGCCAGATGGCCACCCCGCACCTGCTGAGCCTGGGGGCGCAGCTGATCCCGCGAGCGGAGTTCATCCGGATGCTGGCTGCTCACGTCGACGACGAACCGCTCGGCCGCCGTTGGGCGGATGCTACGCGGGCGCCAGCTGACAGCGATCCGGCGACCTGACCCGGCGTGCTACGCGGCGCACCGGCACTGCGTGCCGGTACTTCGTTGCATTGCCCCATCCCTTTATGCACAATTCGCGCGCTTTCCGGCCGCAATCCGGGCAAACACAGATAGAGTGCATGGCGAAAGAGGACGCAATTCAGATGGAAGGACGTGTGGTCGACACACTTCCGAACACGACCTTTCGCGTCCAGCTCGAGAACGGTCACACGGTGATTGCGCACATCTCCGGCAAGATGCGCAAAAACTACATCCGCATCCTGACGGGCGACCAGGTCACGGTGGAGCTCACCCCGTACGACCTGACGAAGGGAAGAATCATCTACCGCGGCAGATGAGAGTCAGGCTGAAGCCTGCCCCACGCCGGAATCTCCTCAGCTCCCTTCCAGCAGCGCCTGCTCGCTGTCGGCGCGGGATTCCACTTTCAGCTGATCGTCGGGCCCGAGCGTGACGAAGGCATGCCCGCCGCCGGCCAGCCGGCCGAACAGCAGCTCCTCCGCCAGCGGCCGCTTGATCGACTCCTGGATGACGCGCGCCATCGGCCGCGCGCCCATCTTCGGGTCGTAACCTTTGCGGGCCAGCCATTCGCGCGCGGTGTCGTCGACGTGCAGCTGCACGCCCTTCTGCTCGAGCTGCGCTTCCACTTCCACCAGGAGCTTGTCGACCACGCGCTGGATCGTGCGCGTGTCCAGCCCGTTGAACTGGATGATGCCGTCGAGCCGGTTGCGGAACTCCGGCGAGAACAGCCGCTTGATCGCCTCCATGCCGTCGCTCGCATGATCCTGCTGCGTGAAGCCGATCGACGGGCGGTTCATCTCGAAGGCGCCGGCGTTGGTCGTCATCACGATGATGACGTGGCGGAAGTCGGCCTTGCGGCCGTTGTTGTCTGTGAGCGTACCGTGGTCCATGACCTGCAGCAGCAGGTTGAAGACGTCCGGGTGCGCCTTCTCGATCTCGTCGAGCAGCAGCACCGAGTGCGGATGCTTGTTGATCGCCTCGGTGAGCAGGCCGCCCTGGTCGAAGCCGACGTAGCCCGGCGGCGCGCCGATCAGGCGCGACACCGTGTGCCGCTCCATGTACTCGGACATGTCGAAGCGGATCAGCTCGACGCCGAGCGCGATCGCCAGCTGCCGGGTGACTTCGGTCTTGCCGACGCCGGTCGGGCCGGCGAACAGGAACGAGCCGACCGGCCGGCGCTGATCGCCGAGACCGGAGCGCGACATCTTGATCGCAGCAGCGAGCGACTCGATCGCCGGATCCTGGCCGAAGATGACCAGCTTCAGGTTGCGCTCGAGATTGCGCAGCGTGTCCTTGTCGTTGGTCGAGACGTTCTTGGGCGGAATGCGCGCGATGCGCGCCACGACGTCCTCGACCATCTGCGTCGTGACGGTCTGCTCGCGCTCGCCTTCGGGCTTGAGACGCAGCCGCGCGCCCGCCTCGTCGATCACGTCGATGGCCTTGTCCGGCAGCTGGCGGTCGTTGATGTGGCGCGCCGCCAGCTCGGCCGCGGCGACCAGCGCCTCGTCCGAGTACTTGACGCCGTGATGCTCCTCGAAGCGGGTGCGCAGACCCTTCAGGATCTCGATGGTCTCCGGCACCGACGGCTCGGTGATGTCGACTTTCTGGAAACGCCGCGCCAGCGCGTGGTCCTTCTCGAAGATGCCGCGGTATTCGGTGTACGTGGTCGAGCCGATGCAGCGCAGCTCGCCGTTCGCGAGCGCGGGCTTGATGAGGTTGGAGGCGTCCATGACCCCGCCGGAAGCGGCGCCGGCGCCGATCACGGTGTGGATCTCGTCGATGAACAGGATCGAGCCGGGATTCTTCTTCAGCTCGCTCAGCACGCCCTTCAGGCGCTTCTCGAAATCGCCGCGGTACTTGGTGCCGGCGATCAGCGCGCCCATGTCCAGCGCGTAGACGGTGCTGTCGCTGAGCACCTCCGGAACCTTGTCTTCGACGATCATGCGCGCGAGGCCTTCCACCAGCGCGGTCTTGCCGACGCCGGCTTCGCCGACGTACAGCGGATTGTTCTTGCGGCGCCGGCACAGGATCTCGACCGTGCGCTCGATCTCCAGGCGCCGGCCGATCAGCGGATCGATGCGCCCTTCCATCGCCAGCTTGTTCAGGTTGGTCGTGAACTTCTCGAGCGCCGTGCCGCCGTCCGGCTCGCTGCGCTCCGCCTCGGTGCCGGCGGCCGGCTCGTCGGACTTGTCGGAGCGGTCCTCGACCTTCGACAGGCCGTGGGAGATGTAGTTGACGACGTCGAGCCGCGCCACGTCCTGCATCGACAGCAGGTAGGCCGCGTGCGAGTGCTTCTCGCTGAAGATCGCGACCAGCACGTTGGCCGCCGTCACTTCCTTCTTGCCGCTCGACTGCACGTGGAACACGGCGCGCTGCAGGACGCGCTGGAAGCCGAGCGTCGGCTGCACTTCGCGGTCGTCGTCGTCCTTGAGCCGCGGCGTCGTCTGATCGATGAAGTCCTTCAGGTCCTTGCGCAGCCGCGCCACGTCTGCGCCGCAGGCGCGGAGGATTTCGCGGACCTTGGGCGTGTCCACGATGGCGAGCAGCAGGTGCTCCACCGTCATGAACTCGTGGCGCGCCTCGCGCGCCGACTGGAACGCCTCGTTGAGACAGATTTCGAGTTCGCTGCTTAACACTTAACTGGCTCTCACCCTCGATATCCCACTGTGCAACGCCGGGTCCGACTCCCAGGCTTCAGGTCTCCTCCATGGTGCACAGGAGCGGATGCTGATGCTGCCGTGCGTACGTAGTGACCTGCGCCACCTTGGTCTCGGCGATCTCGAACGTGAAGACGCCGCAGACGCCCTTGCCCCGGGTGTGGACCTCCAGCATAACGCGCGTCGCCGTCGTCCGATCCATGTTGAAGATGCGCTCCAGCACATCCACGACGAACTCCATGGGCGTGTAGTCGTCGTTCAACAGGACGACCTGATAAAGCGGCGGTCGCTTGAGCTTCGGCTCGGCCTCTTCGGTAACGAGCTCATGCTCACGGCGTGTGCTCTCTTCAGTCATCAACGTCGACGCGTGTTCAATTCGGACTCTTTATAGGGTGGAAATCCAGACAATACAAGGCAGCATCCCTCGTAACGTGCGCTGGGTCGAGCATTGCGCAACTACAGCCGCCGCAGTGAGTTACGCGCGAATCGCGTGCTCCGCCCTGCCCTGCGGGAGCACCTGGCGAGCGTCGCGCACAGCGCCTGCGGTGGGCGAATTTACCCGGTCATGCGACCGGCTTGCCCGCACGCGGCGCGTACGGCAAAGGCGCAGCATCGCAGCTCGCGCACGTGTCGCCTTCTGCAGTCAGCCGGCGTCGATTTGCGACCTGACTTTCACTAATGAGAACAATCTCTTGTGACAGGCTCACGCGACTCCTTATCATGGCGCGCCCGCAACCCGATGCGGTGGTCGCTGCGTTAATAGGCCCCGGTATTCCTGCAATCAAGCTGTCGTACAACGGTAAATGTCGTTTTCAGCCACTCTGCGCGAGTTACAGACGCTGTCCGGACAGCAGTGGCTGGATCGCGCCACGCGGACCCTGCCGCGGGCGCTGACCGTCGTCCTCGTCATCGGCATCGCCTGGCAACTCGTTCAACTTACGTGGCTGTTACTGGAGCGCGCGGAGCCCGTCGACTCCGAGCCTGTTGCAATGGCGCCGCCGCCGCCCACCGCGACGCGCAAGGGCATAGACGTCCAGGCGATCGCCACCGCGCACATTTTCGGCGAGGCACAGCAGCAGCAGGCGGCTCCCGAGGACGCCCAGCCGACGCAGATGAACCTGGTGCTGTCGGCCGTATTCGCCGCGAACGATCCCGCCAAAGGCGTGGCAGTGATCGGCGAGTCTGCGCAGTCGTCGAAGGTCTACACCGTCGGGGGGACCGTACGGCCGGGAACGCGCCTGCATTCCGTGTACGTGGATCGCGTGATCCTCGACCGCAACGGCCAGCTCGAAACGCTGGCGCTGCCACGACCGAGCACCGCCGGTCTCGCCATCACGCGCGCCGCAGCGCCACGACCGGGCGCCGGCGGCGGCGGTCAATTCGCGGACAACCTGCGGCGCATCGCCGAGACCAATCCGACGGCCTTCGCCGAGATCGTGCGCCCGCAGCCGGTATTCGCGAACGGCGTGCAGCGCGGCTATCGCGTATATCCGGGCCGCAACCGCCAGCAGTTCGCGAAGCTCGGCCTGCAGCCGGGCGACCTGGTGCTGTCGATCAACGGCACGCCGCTGGACGACCCGCAGCGGGGCATGGAGATCTTCAACACGATCGGCACGTCCGATCGGGTCAACGTCACCGTCGAGCGCAACGGCCAGTCGCAGGAGCTCACGCTCAACACTGCGCAGATCATGCTGCCGGACGCGAACTCGCCCCCGCCGGGCCGCAACGGACCACAGCGCCAGCAGATCCGCACGCCGGCCTTCACCCCTGAGCCCGAATAGCTCACAGCCGCATAAAGAGAGCCAAGGACCGTCCCCATGACGATCTTCAACAACAACGGGAAGCGCGCGCGCCTGGCGACGCTCGCGATCGCGTGCGCACTGACCTGGGGCGCAGCGCCGGCGCAGCAGCAACAGCAGGCGCAGGGTCAGCAGCAGACGACGATCACGCCCGCGTTCCGCGACGCCGACCTGACGCAGATCATCGAAGCCGTCAGCCAGATCACCGGCAAGACGTTCATCGTCGATCCGCGCGTGCGCGCGCAGGTGACGATCCTGTCCTCGACGCCGATGTCGCCGGACGCCTTCTACGAGACGTTCCTGTCGATCCTGCAGGTGCACGGCTTCGTCGCGGTGCCGGCCGGCAACTCGATCAAGATCATTCCCGACGCCAACGCGCGCCAGCTGCCGGGTCAGGAGGATCTGCCGGACCGCGTCAACGGCAACTCCGACGAGTTCATCACGCAGGTGATCGCAGTCCGCAACGTGAGCGCCGCGCAGCTGGTGCCGGTGCTGCGTCCGTTGATCCCGCAGTACGGTCACCTCGTGGCGTATCCGCCTTCGAACATGCTGATCATCTCGGACCGCGCCAGCAACGTCAGCCGCATGATGCGCATCATCCAGCGCATCGATCAGGGCGGCGACGAAGAGATCGACATCGTGCGGCTGGAGAACGCCAGCGCCTCCGAGATCGTCCGCGTCGTCAACGCGCTGAACCAGGCTCCGGGACAGCAGGCCGAATCCGCCGCCGTGAGCGCGCGACTGGTCGCGGACGATCGCACCAACAGCGTGCTGATCTCCGGCGAGAAGGCGCAGCGCCTGCGGCTCAAGACGCTGGTCACGCATCTCGACACGCCGCTCGAAACAGGCGGCGACACGCGCGTGCGTTACCTGAACTACGCCGACGCGGAGCAGATCGCCGGCAAGCTGAAGGAGCAGATCACGGGGATCACGCAGGCCGCCCCGGGTCAGCCCGGCCAGGCCGCAGGACCGCAGGCCGCCGCGGACCGCAGCACGACCATCTGGGCGGACAAGCAGACCAACGCACTGGTCGTCACGGCGCCGCCGAAGATCATGCGCTCGATCATGTCGGTCGTGGACAAGCTCGACATCCGCCGCCTGCAGGTGCTGGTCGAAGCGATCCTGGTGGACGTTTCCGAGAACAAGACGGCGGAGCTCGGCGTGAACTGGGCCGTCGGCAACACGGACTCCAACAGCACCGTGCCGATCGGCTCGTTCAACCAGAACGTCGGCGGCTCGAGCATCGGCAGCATCGCCGCCGCGATCGCCGACCCGAGCAACATCGACCCCTCGGCCCTGCCTACCGGGCTGACACTCGGCGCCGGGCGGTTCCTCGACTCGGGCACGAACTTCGCCCTGCTGCTGCGCGCGCTGCGCGGCGACAGCAACACGAACATCCTGCAGACACCTTCGATCATCACGCTCGACAACGAGGAAGCGGAGATCAAGGTCGCGCAGGAAGTCCCGTTCCTCACCGGCTCGTTCACCAATACCGGCGTCAACAACGCGCAGGGCCAGGTGAACCCGTTCCAGACGATCCAGCGCGAGGAAGTCGGCACGATCCTCAAGATCACGCCGCAGATCAACGAAGGCGACGCGGTGATGCTCAAGATCGAGCAGGAAGACTCCAGCGTCGCGGCCGGCACGCAGGGCGCGGTCGACCTGATCACCAACAAGCGCACGGTGACGACCACGGTGCTGGTCGACGACGGCGGCGTGGTCGTGCTCGGCGGCCTGATCACCGACACCGCGCGCGAGAACGAGAATCGCGTGCCGCTGCTCGGCTCGATCCCGCTGATCGGCGAGCTGTTCAAGACGCGCAGCGGCAACAAGGAAAAGCGCAACCTGATGCTGTTCATCCGGCCGACGATCCTGCGCGACGGCGCCCAGGCGGCGATCGAGACCAATGCCAAGTACAACGTCGTGCGCAACCAGCAGCTGCAACGTCGTCATGGCAAGGTCACGCTGTTGCCGGGCGAGCGTCAGCCGCTGCTGCCGCCGATCGAAGAGTTGTCGAAGTACGGTGATCCGACTGCCGGCGCGAAGAAGCCGACGCCGGGTACCGATCCGACCAAGCCGGGCGAGACGGGCCCGGTTCCGCCCGTTGAACGCGAGCCGCAACAGAGCGAGCCGCGGCAGGAGCAGGAGCAGCAGCAGGCTCCTCCGCCGCCGCAAGACCAGGGCACGCAGCCGCCGCCGCAGTAGCGGCGAATCGAGACGGAGGTCGTCATGAGCGCGCAACCAGAGTCCGCACCGGTCCCCGCAACGCCTGTACGCGCGCCGGCAGGCCTCGCGTTGTCGTTCGCGTTCTGCAAGCGTCACGGCGTGCTGATCCAGAAGACCGGCGAGCAGTCGGCCGAGGCTGTCTATCGCGCCGGCGCCCAGCCGGCCGCGATCGCCGAGGTACGCCGCCTGCTCGGCATGCCGCTGCAACTGCGACGCGTCGACAGCGAAGCGTTCGAGCAGCTGCTGCGCCAGCACTTCGAGGGCGGCGCGAACGTCGCGCAGCAAATGGTCAGCGGCATGGAAGAGGAAACCGACCTCGCCCACCTGGCACAGGATCTGCCGGAGCCGTCCGACCTGCTCGAGAGCGACGACCAGGCGCCGATCATCAAGCTGATCAACGCGATCCTCACGCAGGCCGTGAAGGACAACGCCTCGGACATTCACATCGAGCCGTTCGAGAACCGGCTGGTGGTGCGCTTCCGCATCGACGGCGTGCTGCGCGAAGTGCTCCAGTCGCGGCGCGCGGTTGCACCGCTGGTCGTGTCGCGCATCAAGGTCATGTCGAAGCTCGACATCGCCGAGAAGCGCTTGCCGCAGGACGGCCGCATCTCGTTGCGCGTCGCCGGCCGCGCGGTCGACGTGCGCGTGTCGACGATTCCCGCCGGGCACGGCGAGCGCGTGGTGCTGCGTCTGCTGGACAAGCAGGCAGGCCGGCTCGAGCTCGGCGCGCTCGGCATGGATCCGCGCACCCAGAAACAGATGGACGAGCTGATCCACAAGCCGCACGGCATCATCCTGGTCACCGGCCCGACCGGCTCCGGCAAGACCACGACGCTGTACTCGGCGCTCGAGCGCATCAACGACAACACCCGCAACATTCTCACGGTCGAAGATCCGATCGAGTACTACATCGACGGCATCGGCCAGACGCAGGTGAACACCAAGGTCGAGATGACGTTCGCACGCGGCCTGCGCGCGATCCTGCGCCAGGACCCCGACGTGGTGATGGTCGGCGAAATTCGTGACCTCGAGACGGCGCACATCGCCGTCCAGGCATCGCTGACGGGCCACCTCGTGCTCTCGACGCTGCACACGAACACTGCCGTCGGCGCCGTTACGCGTCTGCGCGACATGGGTGTCGAGCCGTTCCTGCTCTCCTCCAGTCTCATCGGCGTGCTGGCGCAGCGCCTGGTGCGCGTCCTGAACCAGGACAGCAAGGAGGCCTACGTCGCCGGCGAATACGAGCGACGTCTGCTCAACCTGCCCGAGTCGGCACCTTCGCCGACGCTGTACCGCCCGGGCGCGGACACCAACCAGGGCTTCAAGGGACGCACCGGCATCTACGAGCTGGTGCTCGTCGACGACACGATGCGTACGATGATTCACGACGGCGCCGGCGAGCACGAGCTCGACCGGCACGCCCGCACGCTCACGCCGAGCATTCGCGACGACGGTCGTGCGAAGATCCTCGCCGGCACGACGACGATCGAGGAAGTGCTGCGCGTGACGCGCGAGGACTAGAGCGACTTTGGGCGCATTCGAATACACCGCGGTCGACACAACCGGTCGGGAACGCAAGGGCGTTCTCGAAGGCGACACGGCGCGCGCCGTCCGGCAGATGCTGCGGGACCAGAGCCTGCTGCCGCTGTCGGTCAACGAAGTGTTGCAGACCGAGAGCCGGCGCGAGCGCAAACAGTTCAATCTGCGCCGCGGCATCTCCGCTGCCGACTTGTCGCTCCTCACCCGTCAGATCGCCACGCTGGTGCACTCCGGCCTGCCGCTGGATGAAGCGCTCGCGGCGGTGTCCGAACAGACCGAGCGTCCGCGCATCCGCAGCATCGTGATGGGCGTGCGCGCCAAGGTGATGGAGGGTCATGCGCTGGCCGACGGCCTGGCGGACTTTCCCGCGGTGTTTCCCGAGTTGTATCGCGCGACCGTCGCGGCGGGCGAGCAATCGGGTCACCTGGACACCGTGCTCGAGCGACTCGCCGATTACACCGAGAGCCGTGAGCAGCTGCGCAGCCGCACGCTCACCGCAATGCTCTATCCCGTGCTGCTGTTCGTCGTGTGTGTGGCGATCGTCGCGATGCTGCTGACGTTCGTCGTGCCGAAGATCGTCAAGCAGTTCGAGAATTCCAAGGCCGAGCTGCCGTTCCTCACCCAGGTGCTGATCGCGCTGTCCGACTTCCTGCGCAACTGGGGCCTGCTGCTGCTGGTCGTGCTCGCTCTTGGCATATGGGCATTCCGCCGCTGGCTGCGCGACCCCGCGGCGCGGCGCCGCTATCACGCCTTCCTGTTGCGCCTGCCGCTCATCGGCAGGGTCGTTCGCGGCAACAATACCGCGCGCTTCGCGCGCACTTTCTCGACGCTCACCTCCAGCGCCGTGCCGGTGCTGGAGGCGATGCGCATCGCCGGCGAGGTCGTTACCAACCTGCCGATGCGCGACGCGGTGCAGGACGCCGCGGCACGCGTGCGCGAAGGTGCGCCGATCGGCCGCTCGCTCAGCACGTCGAAGATGTTCCCGCCGATGATGATCCACCTCATCTCCTCCGGCGAAACCAGCGGCGACCTCGAGACGATGCTGGATCGCGCCGCGACCAACCAGGAGCGCGAGATGGACTCGATCCTCGGCGCGGTCGTCGGCCTGCTCGGCCCGCTGATGATTCTGGTGATGGGCGGACTCGTGCTGCTGATCGTGCTCGCGATGCTGCTGCCGATTTTCCAGCTCAATCAACTCATTAAATGACGCGCGGCGCGCTGCCCAAAAGTCGCTATTGCGGGACGGCACGCGACCACTTATATAGTCGCCAACTCCACGCAACCGCCGTCGAAGGCGCACGCCACTTGTGTGATGAGCGAGAAGCCGGAATCCGAAGAGTTCGACGATGAGGAAGACGACGGCGGCGCCGTCGACTCCGACGACCTCGACGTCGATCACCTCATCGCCGATCTCGACAAGCGCAAGAAGACCGTCGTGAAGGCCGGCGAGCCGGCGTGGCGGCGCCTCGAGCGCATTCGCGAAGAGCGCCAGACCGCCGAGCAGCTGTCGGATTTCGACGACTACGAAATCGGCGACGGCGACGGCGCGATGAAACCGAAACGTAACAAGTAGGCTGTAGTGAGCTATCGCTCCCTTGCCGAGGCGCGCAAGGACGCAGCGCATTGCCGCGATTGCCCGTTGTGGAAGCACGCCACGCAAACGGTCTTCGGCGAGGGCCGCGAGTCCGCGCGCATCGTGCTGGTCGGCGAGCAGCCCGGCGACCAGGAAGACCTCGCCGGCAAGCCGTTCGTCGGTCCGGCCGGTCGCCTGCTCGACCGCGCGCTCGCTGACGCAGCGATCGATCGCAAGGCGACTTACGTGACGAACGCCGTCAAGCACTTCAAGTTCGAGCTGCGCGGCAAGCGCCGTCTCCACAAGAAGCCGGGGCAGCTGGAGATCAACGCGTGTCATCAGTGGCTCGAAGCCGAGCTCACGCTCATCCGCCCTGCCGTCGTCGTCGCGCTCGGCGCCACCGCGGCACGCGCGGTCTTCGGCCGTGCTACCGCGATCGAGAAGAACCGTGGCCACATCATTCGCGCTGCGCAGGCGCACCTCGCGCACGAGTCCGACGTGCTCGTGACGGTGCATCCCTCGTTCCTGCTGCGCGTGCCGGACGAGGATCGCGACGAAGCCTACGGACGCTTCGTCGACGACCTGAAGCTCATCCGCCGCTACGCCTCATAGCTCCATCTCCTTCGACGCCCACGTCTTGACGCTGCCCTGGTGCAGCACTGCGTAGACGGCGTCGCGCAACTCGTTCGCCTCGGCCGAGGTGAGCGTGCGCTCCAGGTCGCGGATCACCAGCCGCAGCAGCACGTTCTTCTGGCGCGGCGTGATGCCGAGCCGGCGGCGCGCCGCGAGCGAGAGGTCGAGATACGAGGTCTCGGCGAGCACTTCCACGGACTCGATGCTGGCGCTCGCGCCGGCGACGCTGGAGCGGACCTGGTCGCCGAGCTCCTCTGCGCTCGCCTCCTCCGCCACCGCGACCGACAAGTCGCGGTAGATCGGCGGCTGCGACGAGACCGGTCGATATGGCTCGAGATCGAGCATCTGCGCCTGGATGCGCGGGTCGCTGGCGCGCAGCGCACGGATGTCCTCGATGCCCTTGCGCAGCATCAGCATGCGATCGAGGCCGATGCCCATCGCCAGCCCCGAGCCCTGCGATTCCGCGATGCCTGCGGCCGTGAGAATCGACACGTGAGCGCGCCCGCATTCGAGGATCTCCACCCAGCGTCCGTGCACGTTGCCATGGACCTCCAGTCCGTCGAGCGTGTATGGATGCACTGCCGGCTCCAGCCGCAGCGGCACTCCGGGCAGCATTGCTGCTGCGACCGTTTCGATCATTGCGACCAGGTCGTCGCGCGTCAGCGGCCGCTGCGATATGCGCCACAGATCGAGCTGGTGCGGCTCGCCGACGTGCAATCGATCGATGGAGTCACGACGATAGGTCAGCCCCGGAAACGCGAGCAGCACATCCTCGTAGCGCGCTGGCGCAATCATGCGCAGCGCCCGCGGGATCATCGCGGAGGTCTGCGTTCGCAGCAGCAGCTGCGGCGTCAGGTAACGCGTGTACCGCGCATCGCGCGATGCGCCATCCGGCGGATAGCCGAGATCGTCGTAGTTATCCGTCGCAGAGACGAGCGGCGGTGCTCGGTACACGACGACGGGACAGTTCCACGCCGCGCGCAGCGCATCGAGCGCGTGCTGCACGAGCAGTTGCATCGCATGGGGTCCGAGCGCGGCGTCGGTCAGATCGCGTAAAGCGAGCAGGCGACCGTAGCCTCGGGAGTCGAGAAGCAGCGTAGTCATGGGGCACACCTCAGTTCGGTTCAGGGCGCTGCCCGCAGGCAGCGGACGCAAGCGAACCCCCGGACCGGTTCAGGCGGTCTGGACTACGCGGTGCAACTGAAGGAGGGACTGACTTGGACTTCTAGCGCACGATCGCGACGCCCGACGCCTGGAACAGGCCGGGGCCGGTAAATCGAAAAGCGAACGAGCGTGTGCGCCAGGAAGACATGGCCCGACTCTAGCGAGCGACCCGCCCTCGCGCAAGCTGGCCCTTCAGGCCGGTCGCAGGTCGAGACGCGCGACGGAGGGAACGCAGAATATGTCGATCGGCGCAGTGCGACCGCGCAGTACCAGCGACGGCAGCGATAGAGCCCCGATGCTCACGCCGTGCTCGTCCAGCGAATGCTTGACCGCGTTGGAGAACAGCATTTCGCCCGCGCGGGCGCGCTGACCCAGGCGCGAGGCCACGTTCACCGTGTCGCCGATGATCGTGTAGTTCATGTAGGACGCAGAGCCGACGTTGCCGGCGATGACTTCTCCGACGTTGATGCCGATGCCGAGCCCGGTCTCGACCTGGTAGCGCTCATGCCACTGCTGCGCGAGCACCGCGAAGCGGTCGAGCATCTGGCGCGCTGCGGCGATCGCGCGCGCGCTGCTGTCGGCTTGCTCGATCGGCACGCCGAAGCCGACCATGAGGCCGTCGCCGGCCATGTTGAAGACGGTGCCGTCGTATTCGAACGTGATGTCGGTGAGCAGCGCGAAGAACTCGTTGAGCAGCGCCACGACCTCGACCGGGTTGAGCTGCTCGGAAATCGCCGTGAAGCCGCGCATGTCGGCGAACATCACCGCGGCATGCATGCGCACCTGGGTCTGTGCGAACGTGAGGTCGCGCAGCTGCGGATCCGCGAGGATCTTGTCGGCGAGCTTCGGCGAGATGTAGCGACGGAAGGCGGCGCGGATCATCTCGCGCTGCTGTACCTCGTGCGACAGCTGCTCGGCGGCCAGCTGACGGCGCGCCGCGCTGACGCGCAACAGCGCATGCACCCGGACCAGGAACTCTTCGCGCCGCACGGCGTGGGTGAGGAAATCGTCGACCCCGGCCTCGAATGCGACCAGGCGCTGCCTGGCCGACCTGGCGATCGCCAGCAGCGGCAGCAGCAAGGTCGCCGGATTCGCCTTGAGCTGACCGCAAACGGTGGTCAGCATCTGCGCATCGTGCTCGGCGTCGATGACGAACAAATCGGGCGCGCGGCGGGCGACGCTCGCGACGACCTGGTCTGGAGCGACGACGTCGTCGATCACGATATCGGAGCCTTCGATGAGGCGCGCCAGCAGGTTGCGGCTCGCGCTGCACGCGCCGATCACCAAGGTGCGAAAAGTGGCAGACATCCGCAAAACCCCTCGAGGCCGGCTGGCTCGCGCCGGCGCCTTGTTCTAGTAGTTCTTCACCAGCCCGGCGACGAGCTCCTGCACCTGCAGCTGCTCGAGCCGCGCACGGTCGGCGAACAGCGCCTTGATCGATTCCGCCTGCTTCGGCGCGAAATGCGCGGCGAGCGCAGCTTCGAACTTCTTCACCAGCACCGGCATGCCTTCGGCCCGGCGCTTGCGATGCCCGATCGGATAATCGACGGCGACCCGCGGCGTCGAGCTGCCGTCGCGGAAGAATACCTGCACCGCGTTACCGATATACCGCTTGTCGGCTGCGTAATAGTCCTGCGTGAACTGCGCGTTCTCGCGTACCTGCATCCGCTCGCGCAGCTGGTCGATGCGCGGATCGCGGGCGACCTCGTCTTCGTAGTCCGCGGCCGTGAGCCGGCCGAAGATCAGCGGGACCGCCACCATGTATTGAATGCAGTGGTCGCGGTCGGCGGGATTGGCGAGCGGCCCGGTCTTGTCGATGATGCGCACGCCCGGCTCCTGCGTCTCGATGACGATGCGCTCGATCTCCCCGAGCCGGCCGCTGACCTGGGCGTGCAGCGCCATCGCCGCCTCGACCGCAGTCTGCGCATGAAACTCCGCCGGGTACGAGATCTTGAACAGGATGTTCTCCATCACGTACGTGCCATAGCCCTGCGGGTACGACAGCGCCCTGCCTTTGAACAGCACGTCCTGGAATCCCCAGGTCTGCGCGGTCAACGCGGACGGATAGCCCATCTCGCCGGTGAGCGCGATCAGCGCGAGGCGCACGGCGCGGCTCGTGGCATCGCCCGCCGCCCAACTCTTGCGCGAGCCTGTGTTCGGCGCGTGACGATAAGTGCGCAACGCCCCGCCATCGATCCACGCATTCGAAACTGCGTTGATCACCTGCTCGCGCGTGCCGCCGAGCATCACCGTCGCGACCGCAGTCGAAGCGATGCGCACCAGCAATACGTGATCGAGGCCGACGCGGTTGAAGCTGTTGTCGAGTGCGGCGACGCCCTGGATCTCGTGCGCCTTGATCATCGCAGTCAGCACGTCGCGAACCAGCAGCCCCTTCCTGCCCTCCGCGGCATTGCGTCGCGAGATGTGGTCGGCCACCGCGAGGATCGCGCCCAGGTTGTCGGAAGGATGGCCCCACTCCGCTGCCAGCCACGTGTCGTTGAAGTCGAGCCAGCGAACCATCGTGCCGATGTTGAACGCCGCTTGCACCGGATCGAGCTCGTACGACGTACCGGGTACGCGGGCGCCGCCGGGCAGCACCGCGCCTGGAACGATCGGACCGAGCAGCTTGGTACATGCCGGATAGCGCAGCGCCTGGAAACCGCAGGCGAGCGTATCCATCAGGCAGTAGCAGGCGGTTTCGTAGGCGATCTGGCTGGTGACGCGATACGACAGCGCGTAGTCGGCGATGTCGATCAGGATCTTGTCGGGAGCGGGACGTTCGGCGGACTTGAGATCGTGCATGGATGAAGCGACCCGCGGCGCGTCACTTCCTCTCATCCAGCGGCACGAACTTCAGGTTCTCCGGCCCCGTATAGTTGGCGCTCGGCCGGATGATCTTGCCGTCGATGCGCTGCTCGATGACGTGCGCCGCCCATCCGGTCGTGCGTGCGATGACGAATAGCGGCGTGAACATCGCGGTCGGCACGCCCATCAGGTGATAGGACACCGCCGAATACCAGTCGAGGTTCGGAAACATGTTCTTCGCCTGCTTCATGACCGCTTCGAGGCGCTCGGCGATCGCGTACATCTTGGTGTCGCCGCCCGCCTCCGCCAGCGTGCGCGCCACGCCCTTGATCACTTCGTTGCGCGGATCCGAGATCGTGTAGACCGGATGACCGAAGCCGATGATCACTTCCTTGTTCGCGACGCGCGCGCGGATATCCGCCTCGGCCTCATCGGGCGACTCGTAGCGCTTCTGGATCTCGAACGCCACTTCGTTGGCGCCGCCGTGCTTCGGTCCGCGCAGCGCGCCGATCGCGCCGGCGATCGCCGAGTACATGTCGGCGCCGGTGCCGGCAATCACGCGCGCAGTGAACGTGGAGGCGTTGAACTCGTGCTCCGCATACAGGATGAGCGACGTGTGCATGGCGTGCACCCATTCGCGCGAAGGCCGCTCGCCATGTAGCAGGTGCAGGAAGTGACCGCCGATCGAATCGTCCTCGCTCTGCACGTCGATGCGCTTGCCGGCGTGGCTGTAGTGATACCAGTAGACCAGCATCGAGCCGAGACTCGCGATCAGCCGGTCCGCGATGTCTCGCGCGCCCGCCGGGCTGTGGTCGTCTTTTTCCGGAAGCACGCAGCCGAGTGCGGATACGCCGGTGCGCATCACGTCCATCGGATGGCTCGCCGCCGGCAGCTCCTCCAGCACGCCGCGCACTGCCGCCGGCAATGTGCGTAGCCGCACCAGTTTCGATTTGTACGCTGCCAGCTCCGCGTGGTTCGGCAGCTTGCCGTGAATCAACAGGTGCGCGATCTCCTCGAACTCGCAGCTGCTTGCGACGTCGAGGATGTCGTACCCGCGATAGTGCAGATCGTTGCCGGTGCGGCCGACCGTGCACAGCGCCGTGTTGCCCGCGACCACGCCGGACAGCGCGACCGACTTCTTCGGCTTGAAGCCAGGGGTTGCTTCGCTCATGACTGGGATTGCCTTCCGAACAGGTCGTCGAGCTTGCGCTCGTACTCGTGATAGCCGAGCACTTCGTACAACTCGGTGCGCGTCTGCATCGTGTCGACCACTGCCTTTTGCGTGCCGTCCCGGCGGATCGCACCGTAGACTTTTTCGGCCGCGCGGCTCATCGCGCGATACGCCGACAGCGGGTAGAGCACGAGCCCGACGCCGACCGACGCCAGCTCGGCGACGGTGAACAGCGGCGTCTTGCCGAACTCGGTAATGTTTGCCAGCACCGGCGCCTTGACTGCGCTGGTGAACTGCCGGTATTCGTCGAGCGTCGCCAGCGCTTCCGCGAAGATCATGTCCGCGCCGGCTTCGACGTATTGCTGAGCGCGCTCGATCGCGGCTGCCTGCCCTTCCACGGCGTGCGCGTCGGTGCGCGCCATGATCACGAACGTGTCGTCATTGCGCCCGTCGACGGCGGCCCGGATGCGATCTGCCATCTCGGCCGCGCCCACCAGCGCTTTGCCGGGACGATGACCGCAGCGCTTCGCCTGGACCTGGTCCTCCAGGTGCATGCCGCCCGCGCCGGCGCGGCTCAGCTCGCGAGTCGTGCGGGCGATGTTGAAGGCGGCGCCCCAGCCGGTGTCGGCATCGACCAGCAGCGGCAGCGAGGTCGCGCCGGCGATGCGCCGCACGTCTTCGCAGACGTCGTTGAGACTGGTGATGCCGAGATCGGGAAGGCCGAAGGAAGCGTTCGCAACCCCGGCGCCGGACAGATACAGAGCGCGAAACCCGGCGCGCTGCGCCAGCAAGGCGCAGTAGGCGTTGACCGTACCGACGACCTGCAAGGGTCGCTCTTCTGCCACGGCTGCCCGCAGCCGGGCGCCAGCCGGAATTGTCATTCGCGCTCCGTAGAAAACCACGTCGGGACGGCGGCGCATCGTAAACGAAAACGGGCCGGACGGCACGGCCGTCCAGCCCGTTGCTGCGCTAGCAGCGCGCCCCTCAGGCCGTGGCGACCTGGATGCGGCGCGGCTGCGCTTTCGGCTGCTTCGGAATCGTCACTTCGACGATGCCGTTGCGGCCCGTGGCGTGCACGCCGGCTGCATCGACGGTGTCGGGCAGCGTGAAGCGGCGGTGGAAACGGCCGCTCGGGCGCTCCAGGCGACTGCGCTGCGCATCCTTGCCGGCTGCGTCCTTGACACGCTCGCCGCTCAGCGAAAGCACGCCCTTGTCCAGCGTGATCTCGATCGCCGCGACATCCACGCCCGGCACGTCGAGCTTCAGCACGAAGCGGTCGGTGTACTCCTCGACATCGGCAGGCGGAATCCAGTCAGCGGTCGCGGCGGATGTCGCGGCGTCGCGCGCAAGCTCGCCGTCGAACAGTCGATTGATCTGCCCGTGCAGCTGGTTGAGCACGCTCCAGGGCTCGTAACGAATGAGTGTCATGGTCGGATCTCCAATGTGACTACGAGTGCATGGCGCGTGCGTCGATGCGTTCGCGCCTTTGAGCCGTTAGATAGGGCAGGCCGTTTTTATTTCAAGGCGCGGCCGCCCGCGGCGGGTAAACTGCCGCAACGATGCCCGCCTTCCGTCCCGCCTCCCTGCTGCTGCTCATGTCCCTGGCGACGCCCGGGGTTGCGAGTGCGGCGGCTGCACCCAAGTACTACGACGTCGCCTACCGCGCGCACTTCCGGCCGGATACGGGTGTGGTCGAGATGGAGATCGCGCTGAGCGGCGAGCGTCTGCCGAGCCGCATCGTGCTGCACGTCGATGCGCGCCGGCACAAGCACTTCACGTCCGCTGATCCGTTGCAGATCGAACCGTCGCATGTGACCTGGCAGCCGCGCGGTCGTGCGGCGCGCCTGCGATACGAGTTCGTCGTCGACCATCAGCGCTCGCCCGGGCGCTACGACTCGCGCATGACGGACGAGTGGGCGATCCTTCGCGCCGAGAAGATGGTGCCGCGCGCGAGCGTCACGGCGCGGCGCAGCCTGCACTCGCGCGCCACGCTGGAGCTCGAGCTGCCGCAAGGCTGGACCGCCGCGACGCCGTACGGCTCCGTCGGCGAGCTGCGCTATCAGTTCGACGATCCCGAGCGCCGCTTCGATCAGCCGGAAGGCTGGATGCTGGCGGGCAAGATCGGCAGTCGCAACGAAAAGATCGGCGGCGTGCGCGTCGTGGTCGCTGCGCCCGCGGGCGACAGCGTGCGGCGCCAGGACATGCTCGCGTTCCTGAAATTCACCATGCCGCGCCTGCAGGAAACGCTGCCGCACTTTCCGCCGCGCCTGCTGATCGTTTCCGCCGGCGATCCGATGTGGCGCGGCGGGCTGTCGGGTCCGGCATCGCTGTTCATTCACTCGGACCGGCCGCTGATCAGCGAGAACCGTACGAGCACGCTGCTGCACGAGCTCGGCCACATCGCGCTCGGCATCCGCGGCGACGAGGAAAGCGACTGGATCGTCGAAGGATTCGCGGAGTTGTACTCGCTGGAAACGCTGCGGCGCTCCGGCAGCATCAGCGAGCAGCGGCACAAGCAGGCCTTGCGGCGGCTGGCGCAGTGGGCAAGGCGCTCGCCCACGTTGTTCGCCTCGCATTCGGATGGCGCGACGACTGCGCGCGCCGTGATAGCGCTACGCGCCGCCGACGCCGAGATCCGCGGCGCCACTTCTGGCAAGGCGAGCATCGACGACGTCGCGCGCAAACTCGCGAGCGAGCGTGGCACGGTGAGCCTCGTGCGACTGCAGAAAGCAGCGCACGAAATAGCGGGACGGCCGGTGCGCTCGCTGGAGCGCGAACAGCTCAGCAAGCCGATTCAGAGCCCGTGAAGTGTCAGGTTGAAGCCTGACATCTACCCGGCCGGCTGCTGCACGAGCCGCGTGATCTGCATTGCCGTTTCGAGCGCTCGCAAGCCATCCTCGCCGCTGACTACCGGCCGGCTGCGCTCGCGCACCGCCCGCAGGAAAGCCTCGATCTCCGCCAGCAGTGCGTCGCCCTGATCGAACGAGTCTTCTTCGATCGACACCTGCGCGGGCGACTCCACCGGGGCCGCATCCTTCTTACGGATCACGGTCAGGATCTTCTGCTGCAGGTCGATCGACAGATACGCGTCGTCCTGGAAGATGCGCAGCTTGCGCTCCTGCTTCATGCTGATGCGGCTCGCGGTCGTGTTGGCGACGCAACCGCCCTCGAAGCGGATGCGCGCGTTGACGATGTCGATCTCGCCGGAGAACACGCTGGCGCCGACGGCGTCGATGCTCTCGATCGGCGCACCGACCAGCTCCTGGATCAGGTCGATGTCGTGGATCATCAGGTCGAGCACGACGCTGACGTCCGTGCCGCGCAGCTTGAACGGCGCCAACCGGTGCGATTCGACGAAGCGCAGCTGCTTGAGGCGGCTCGCAGCCGCGAGGATCGCGGGGTTGAAGCGCTCGAGGTGACCCACCTGCAGCGTGCAGCCGTGCGCCTTCGCTACATCGATGAGATCGCGCGCTTCATCGACAGTCGTCGCGATCGGCTTCTCGACCAGCACATGGATGCCACGCTCGAGCAGCGCGCGCCCGATCGGATGATGCAGGGGCGTCGGCACTGCGACGCTCACCGCGTCCACTGCATCGAGAATCTCGCGATAGTCCTGCACGGCCGGCACGCCGAGCTCCGCTGCGACTTTGGCGGCGGCAGCCGCGTCGGCATCGACGACCGCCACCAGCTGTGACCCGGCGAGTTGCGCGTATTTCTGCGCGTGGAAGCGCCCCAGATAACCCACGCCAATAACCGCGGTGCGTGTGCGACCTCGTGCCTCACGTCCAGCCGTCATCGATGCTCCGGATCCTCGTTTGCGGACGCGCGATGATATCCTCAATTCATGAATCGACCCGTTGCCGAACCCCCGGCTTACAAGGACGCAGACCCCGCCGGTGCCGGCCGCCGGCGCGTACGCTTCGAAGTGATGTTCGCGAGCATCTGGCTCGCCGTCGGCCTGTTCGCGGTGCCTGCCACCATCTTCGCCGTCGGCAGCGCGCTGCTGGGAGCGTATGGCGACAACGGCGGACTCGGCCGGTTTTACGGCGATTTTTTCCGCGATCTCGCCGAGCCGTCGGTGCGCGCGTGGGCGATCGCTCTCGGGCCGCTGGTGGTGGTCTCACTGCTGCGGCTCGTGTTCGTCGGCGCTGGCGGCAGCGCCGCGCCCGAGCCTGACCAACCTCCCTCCCGACCTCGCCGCAGCCCTGACGAGGCTCGCCGCGTCGAGCCGCGGGTCAGCACGGATTGAACGTACAGCACGACTCGCCGGCGCCGAGTGTGACTGCGCTCACAAATCCCGCGGTTGCCAGTTCTCCCCGCGGGTCACCCGTGTAATTCTCGGGCTCACAAGACGCAAAGATCCCTTTGATTTGGTTGTAGTTCGGGAAGCAGAGCATGTGGTTCGCCAAATGGTTTGGCGGGCGCAAAGAGGTCGAGGATACCGACGAGCCGGCACGCTTCGCGGCGCCGGAAGCTCACCGCCCTCAGCAGTCCGCCGCGACGAGCAGTCCGAAGAAGCCGACCGGAAGCCCGGCGGGCTTCGATCCGTACAACAGCGGCTCGTTCGAGAAGCGCAACGCGTGGGAGCGCGTCAGCAAGCGCTGACAGACGAGCCCGCCCCGCCTCCAATCCGGAGCATTCGCCGCCGGCCGCAGGACGTTTTGGGGGTTTTCCCCATGTCCGGGCGCTCACCGCGGCCAGTAAAAAGCCGTGATGCCCGCGACCACCAGCCACATGGCGCCGTGTGCCAGCCAGCGCCAGCGGCGCTGCTGCAATAGTCCGAACAGGCTCGCCCCGGATGCCGCCGCCAGCAGAACGAACAGTGCGCTGCTGCGAACCAGGACAGGAAATTCCGCGCGCATCTGCGGATACTCGCCCTGCAACACCAGGAAGATGACCAGCACGCCGACCAGGCCGAATGTGATGGCGGCGGCGGAGCCGAACACGATAGCGTTCAGGACTGCTAGCGGACGCACGGCCGCCTCCCGCTCAGGCGTACTTGATCGAAGCTCGGGGTGTCTCTAGCCTTGCCCATGGAACACTTTGACGGTGAATTCGGGAACCTGCCGGTACGCGCCGAAATCTCTATATCGGCCCTGCATCGGTGACGCCCGCCGGCCAGATGAGGATGTGAAACAGTGTATCAGCCGCCCCTGCCCGAATCCGCCCGCCCGGCCCGCTCGCGCCGCGCCACGCTCCTGTTCAGCCTGCCGGCCCTGCTGGTGGTGTGCGGTCTGCTCGCCGGTACGGCGCAGGCGCCGGTCGCCAAGGCAGTCGCGACTGCCGACTCGCAGGACCTGTCGCCAACCGAGCGGCAGCGCCGCGTCAGCAAGCTCGTCAGCAACGTCATCGAGCGCTCTCACTACCGCCAGTCGCCGATCAACGATCCCGTGTCCGCGCTGGTGCTGGACCGCTTCATCGAGCAGCTGGACGGCGGGCGCAGCTACTTCCTCGCCAGCGACATCGCCGACTTCGAGCGCTTCCGCTATCAGCTGGACGACGCAGTCGTCGCCGGGCAGCTCGAGCCGGTGTTCACCATCTTCAACCGCTTCCAGGTCCGCAATCGCGAGCGCGTCGCTTACGCGCTGCAGCTGCTGAAGACCGAGCCCGATTTCACCGTCGAGGAGTCGTTCGAGTTCGATCGCGCCAAGGCGCCGTGGGCCAAGACCAACGACGAGCTCAACGAGATCTGGCGCAAGCGCGTCAAGAACGACGCCGTCTCGCTGATGCTCACCGAGAAGACCTGGCCCGAAGCGCGCGACATCCTGCAGAAGCGCTACGAGCGCGTGCTCAAGCGCACTGAGCAGGTGACCAGCGACGACATCTTCGAAGTGTTCATGAATTCCTTCGCGCACGTCTTCGATCCGCACTCGAGCTATTTCTCGCCGCGCAATTCCGAGGAATACCGCATCCAGATGAGCCTGTCGTACGAGGGCATCGGCGCCTCGCTCAACCTGGTCGACGATTACGTCACCGTGCTGAACATCCTGCCCGGCGGCGCCGCGGCGGTCGACGGCACGCTGAAGGCCAACGACCGCATCATCGCGGTCGGCGAAGGCAAGAGCGGCAAGTGGGTCGACGTGGTCGGCTGGCGTCTCGACGACGTCGTGCAGATCATCCGCGGCAAGGTCGGCACGACGGTACGCCTGCAGGTCCTGCCCGCCGGCGCAGCGCCCGGCTCGCAGGAAAGCGAGCTGTCGCTGACGCGCAGCAAGGTCACCCTCGAAGCGCAGGCCGCGCAGAAGGAAGTGCGCAAGATCAAGCGCGGCGATCACGACGTCTCCATCGGCATCATCAACGTGCCGAGCTTCTACCAGGACTTCGAGGCGAAATCGTCCGGCGCCAAGGATTACCGCAGCACCACGCGCGACGTGCGCAAGCTGATCGACGAGCTGCGCCAGAACGATCACATCGACGCGCTCATCATGGATCTGCGCGGCAACGGCGGCGGGCACCTCACGGAAGCCACTGCCCTGTCCGGCCTCTTCATCCCCGGCGGGCCGATCGTGCAGCTGCGCGAGACCGGCGGGCGCGTCGAAGTGCTCGACGATCCCGAGCCGACCATCGCCTGGGACGGCCCGTTGATCGTGCTGGTCGACCGTTTCAGCGCCTCGGCGTCGGAGATCTTCGCGGGCGCGATCCAGGATTACGGCCGCGGCCTGATCGTCGGCCAGCAGACCTACGGCAAGGGCTCGGTGCAGAACCTGTATCCGCTCGATCGCTATGCGCTCGGCCCGGACCCGGGGTTCGGCCAGCTGACCGTGACGATCGGCAAGTATTACCGGGTCACGGGTGAGAGCACGCAGCACCGCGGCGTGCAGCCCGACATCACCATGCCCACCGCGATCAGCACCGAAGAAGTCGGCGAGAGCACGCGCGAGAGCGCCCTGCCCTGGGATCGCATCCGTCCGGTCGAATTCGGTCGGGAGAGCCAGCTCAGCCAGGCGGTGCCGGCGCTCGAGCACTCGCACGAGGAGCGCATCGCCACCGATCCGGACTTCCGCCTGCTGCTCGGCGATCTCGATTCGTTCGAAAAGGTGCGCACGCAGAAGAAGCTCTCGCTGAATCTGAAGACCCGCATTGCCGAGCGCGAGCAGCTGGAGAAAGAGCGCATGGCTCGCGAAAACGAGCGGCGCGCCGCGCGCGGGCTGAAACCTTTGAACACTCCCGCCGATCTCAACGGTGCCGAGGCTCCGGACGCCGTCCTGGCAGAGACGACGCAGATCGCGGCCGATCTGAGCGGTATGAAAGGCGTGTTCCTTTCGCGCCTCAAGACGGACGACCGGCCGGCAACCCCCTGAACGGCCTGCAGCCGCCCGCTCAGGGCGGCTGATTCATGGATGAGCTGGTGTTGTAGTTGACTACAACACCAAGCACACCTACGATGCGGCTACCTCGCAGCGGGTTTGCTGCACGGATGGCCTGGCACTATCCATGTTCGACATAACGCTTTCGTCGCGGTTGCCGCGTCGTTGGGGACGATTGGCGGCCTGTTCGCTGCTGATCGGGGCTGCAACGCTGAGTCTCGGCGGCTGCGACAAGGGTACAGCCAAGGATGCCGCTGAAGAGGCTACCGCGGCGATTCCCGTGCAGGTCGACCGCCCGACGCGCGGAGAGATGCTCTCCGTATACGCCGGTACAGCGCCGCTCCAGGCAGACCAGGAAGCCACTGTCGTCGCGAAAGTCGGCGGCGAGGTGCGCGAGATCCTCGTGGAGGAAGGCGACGTCGTGAAGGCCGGCCAGGTGCTGGCGCGGCTCGACGGCGACCGCCTGCGCTTCGAGCTGCAGCAGACTGAAGTGAACCTGCGCAAGCTCGAGCGCGAGTACCAGCGCACCGTCGAGCTGCTGAGCCGCAAGCTGGTCGCCGCCTCTGCCGTCGACAATGCGCGCTCGGAGATGGAATGGCTGAAGGCCGCCCGCGACCTGGCGCAGCTCAATGTAGGTTATACCGAGATCCGCGCGCCGATCGCCGGCGTCGTCTCCGCCCGCCACATCAAGGTGGGCAACACCATCAACGTCAACGACCGCACTTTCCAGGTCACGGACCTCGATCCGTTGATCGCCGAGGTGCACGTGCCGGAGCGCGAGTTCGCCAAGCTGCGCGCCGACCAGGCAACGACGATCGTCGTGGACGCGCTGGCCGGCGCCAACTTCGTCGGGCGCGTCCAGCGCATCAGCCCAACGCTCGACCCTGCGACCGGCACGTTCAAGGCGACGATCGAAGTGCTCGATCCGAAGCACGCACTGAAGCCCGGCATGTTCGCGCGCGTCGGCATCGTGCTCGAGCGGCGCAGCGCCGCGCTGCGCATCCCGCGCGGCGCCATCGTCGAGGCCGAGGGCGCGCCGACCGTGTTCATCGCCAACGGCGACAAGGCCGAGCAGCGCAGCATCAGGACCGGCCTGACCAATGCCGGCCTGATCGAAGTGATCGACGGGCTGAGCGGCGACGAGCGCATCGTGGTCGTCGGGCAGAACGGCCTGAAGTCCGGCAGCTCCATCCGGCTGATCGACGAGCCGGCGCCGCGCACTGCGGTCGTCGAGCGCGGCTCCGCGGCGAGCTGAGCCGATCGTCAGGCTGAAGCCTGACTCGAGGGGAGCCGATTTGAACATCGTCGAGTTCGCGATCCGCCGGCGCGTCACCATCCTGATGCTGACGCTCGCCCTGCTGCTGTTCGGCGTGGTGTCGCTGCTGCGCCTCAAGGTCGATCTGCTGCCGGACCTGTCCTATCCCACCTTGACGATCCGCACCGAGCTGCCGGGCTCGGCGCCGCTCGAGGTCGAGAACCTGATCACGCGGCCGGTGGAGGAAGCGGTCGGCATCATTCGCAACGTCCGCCATGTGCGCTCGGTGTCGCGCTCCGGGCAGTCCGACGTGACGCTCGAGTTCACGTGGGGCACCGACATGGATCTCGCCGGCATCGACGTGCGCGAGAAGCTCGACCTGTTGCAGCTGCCGCTGGAAGCGAAGCGGCCGCTGCTGCTGCGCTTCGACCCGGCCAGCGAGCCGGTGATGCGGCTGGCGTTCACGGACCGATCTGCCGCCGCTACCGCGGATGCGGCGCAGGCACGGCTGCGCGATCTGCGGCGCTTCGCCGAGGACCGGCTCAAGCCCGAGCTGGAGTCCGTGGAAGGCTCCGCGGCGGTGAAGGTCAGCGGCGGCTACGAGGACGAGATCCAGATCCAGGTCGACCAGCAGAAGCTGGCGCAGCTCGGACTGTCGATCGATGCGATCACGCGCCGCGTGCGCGCCGAGAACGTCAACCTCTCCGGCGGACGGCTCGAACAAGGCACGCAGCGCTTCCTGGTACGCACGCTCAACGAGTTCCAGTCGGTCGAGCAGATGGCCAACGCGATCATCGCTACCGTGGGCGGCCGACCCGTCTACCTGCGCGACGTCGCGCGCGTCGCGCATGGTCACAAGGACCGCGAGGCGATCACGCGTGTGAACGGCCGCGAATGCATCGAACTCGCGGTCTACAAGGAAGGCGACGCCAACACCGTGCAACTTGCGGGCGGGATTCGCGGCAAGCTGAGCCAGATCGAGAAGGCGTTTCCGCCGCAGGCCGAGATCGTCACCGTCTACGACCAGTCGCGCTTCATCGGCGCCGCGATCGGCGAGGTCAAGTTCGCAGCCGCGCTCGGCGGCTTGCTGGCGATCGTCGTGCTGTACCTGTTTCTGCGCGATGCACGCACCACGCTGATCACCAGCGTCGCGATCCCGGTCTCGGTCGTCGGCACGTTCATGCTCATGTACATGTCGGATCTGTCGCTGAACATCATGTCGCTCGGCGGCCTCGCGCTGGCGGTCGGCATGCTCGTCGACAACGCCGTCGTCGTGCTGGAAGCCATCGTGCGCAAACGCGAGCAAGGTCACTCGCGCGTCGAGGCCGCACAGCTCGGCACGCGCGAGGTTTCGACCGCGGTCACTGCGGCGACGCTGACCTCGGTCGCGGTGTTTTTTCCGATGGTCTTCATCTCCGGCATCGCGGGTCAGCTGTTCAAGGATCAGGCGCTGACCGTCACCTATTCGCTGCTGCTGTCGCTCGCCGTCGCGCTGACGCTGGTGCCGATGCTGGCCGCGGGCGGCGACGTCGCGGAAGACGCGGATGAAGGCGGAAGTGAGCCGCGCAAGCCGCTCGGCCGGTTCTCGTCCGCGGTGTCGGCAGGTGTCGCTGGCGTCGGGCGGGCGGCGGGAGCGATCTCACGCATGATGGAGCGCCTGTTCCGCCCCGCCGTGAACGCCACACAGTCGCTCTACTCTTTCTGCGAGCGACTGTATCCCCCTGCGATCCGCTGGGCGCTGGCGCACCGGATCAAAGTGCTGGGCGCCGCTGCTGCGTTGTTCCTCGTCACGCTGCTCATCGTGCCGCGACTCGGCAGCGAGCTCGTGCCACAAATCTCACAAGGCGAGTTCAACATCGACCTGCGCCTTGCCGCCGGGACGCCGCTGGAGGTCACCGACCAGGCCGTTTCCCGTGTGCAGATGGCGAGCGCGCAGCTGCCCGATCTCGCGCTCTCGTACGCAGTCGCGGGCACGGGCAACCGGCTCGATGCAAATCCGGTCGACGCCGGCGAGAATACCGGCCGCGTCAGCGTTGCCCTCGGGCACGGTGCGACGCGCGCAGACGAGGAGCGCGCGATCGCGCAACTGCGCACGTCCCTGCAGCAGATGCCCGGCGTGCAGCATCAGTTCAGCCGCCCCAGCCTGTTCGCGCTGTCGACGCCGGTTGAAGTCGTGATCACCGGCTATGACCTGGAGCGGCTTGCGCAGGCCGCCGACGGTGTGCACACGCGAATGCTGGCGACTGCGCTGTTCCGCGACGTGCGCTCGACGGTCGAGGCAGGCAACCCCGAGATCCAGATCGTCTTCGACCAGGAACGCGCCACGCAGCTCGGGCTGGCCGTGCGTGACGTTGCAGATCGCGTCGTGCAGAGCGTGCGCGGCGAAGTCGCGACGCGTTATCGGCTCAACGACAAGAAGATCGACGTGCTGGTGCGCAGCGTCGACACGCGCGCGGCGTCGATCGAGGAGATCCGCCGCCTCATCGTCAATCCCGGCAGCGAGCACCCGGTGCCGTTGACAGCGGTGGCGGACGTTACGCTCGCGACGGGACCGGCGGAAATCCGCCGCATCGGCCAGGAGCGCGTCGCAATCGTCTCGGCCGACGTCGTCGGCGCCGATCTCGGCACGGGCGTCGCGCGGCTGCAGGGCATCCTGCAGGCGACCCCGATGCCTGCCGGCGTGACCGCATACATCTCGGGACAGAGCGAGGAGATGCGCGACTCGTTCGCCTCGCTGCAGCTCACGCTGATCCTCGCGGTGTTCCTCGTGTACCTGGTGATGGCATCGCAGTTCGAGTCGCTGGTGCATCCGTTCGTGATCCTGCTGACGATTCCGCTGGCGGTGATCGGCGCGGTGTGGGCGTTGTGGCTCACCGGCACGCGCGTCAACGTCGTCGCATACATCGGCCTGATCATGCTCGCGGGCATCGTCGTCAATCAGTCGATCGTGCTGATCGACGCGGTGAACCAGGCGCGCGAGCGCGGCCTCGACAAGGTCGAAGCGATCGTAGCCGCGGGCCGTGCTCGACTGCGTCCGATCCTGATCACCAAGCTCACGACGATCCTGGGCCTGGTGCCGATGGCAGCCGGCATCGGCGAAGGAGCCGAGCTGCGCGCGCCGATGGCGATCACGGTGATCGGCGGCGTCACCCTCACGACGTTCCTGACCCTGCTGGTCATCCCGGTGGTGTACTCGGTGATGGATCGCAAGGTCTACGCACCCGCAACGGCAACCGCGCCGGCGTCGAGCGGAGCCTGACGTGCTCCACACCAGCACCGCGCTGAAACGCCCGGTCACGACCGCGATGGCGTTCATCGCGCTGATCCTGGTCGGATTGATCTCGCTGCACCTGCTGCCGCTCGAAGAATTCCCGGACGTCACCTTCCCGGGCATGCAGGTGATCGTCCCCTACCCCGGCTCCACGCCCGAGGAAGTCGAGCAGCTGATCACGCGCCCGGTGGAGGAAGCGCTGTCGACGCTCGCCGGCATCAAGGAGCTGCGCTCGCGCTCCGAGGCGGAGCAGGCGACGTTCCAGATCGCGTTCGACTGGGGCCGCGACATCGACGCTGCGGCGTTCGACGTCCGCACCAAGCTGGACTCGATCCGCTCGGAGCTGCCGGCCGGCGCCGATCGCATTCTTGCGTTCTCGTTCAATGCAGCCGACCAGCCGGTCGTGGTCGTGCGCATTTCCGCCGACCAGGACCTCACGGACCAGTACGACTCGCTGGAGCGCTACCTGAAACGGCCGTTGGAGCGCGTGCCCGGCGTCGCGCGTGTCGAGCTGCAAGGCGTCGTGCCCCGCGAAGTACGCATCCTGATCAACGCCGGTCGCATGGCTGCACACAGCATCGACGTGCAGCAGCTGGCGACGCTCCTGCAGAAGAGCAACTTCTCGGTGAGCGCCGGCGAGATCACCGAGCAGGGTCAGCGCTTCAGCATCCGCCCGATCGGCGAGTTCCGCTCGCTCGACGACATCCGCAACCTGCGTGTGACGTCCGCAGTGCGCCTGGCAGACATCGCCGACGTGGCGCTGGTCGCGCGCGAGCTGGAAATGGGCCGGCATCTCGACAGCCGCCCCGCGGTCGGCCTCGACGTGTTCAAGACGACGCAGGCGAACGTGGTGGAGACC
>DATEJG010000128.1:0-22970 GCA_035278165.1 Steroidobacteraceae bacterium | reverse complement strand
CGGCGCTGAGAAGTTCCTGAACATCGGCGCGGACGGCCCGCACACGCCGGGCTTTCATCCGCAGTGCGTGCCGTTCCTCGCGAAGGAGCGCGACATTCTCGGCGTCGGCGTCGAGACGGTGGGCACCGATGCGGGCCAGGCCGCGACGTTCGATCCGATGTTCCCGTGCCACACGATCATGCACGGCTCGAACCGCTTCGGTCTGGCTAGCCTGATGAACCTGGACCAGCTGCCCGCCACCGGTGCGGTCGTGATCGCGCCGCCGCTGAAGATCGTCAACGGCTCGGGCAGCCCGTTGCGCGTGCTGGCGCTAGTGCCGGCGTAAGAGGCGAGAGAGAGGCTGCGGAGAGTATCTTCCAGTGCGTTTTGGAACATAGGTCGAGATGAGAAGCTTTCCAAATCCGTGTGCCGCCAAGATGTGGTCGTCTGCCGAGTTGAAGCAGCTGCGTGAGCTCAGCGATGCCGGGCTGGGCGTCGAGATCATCGCCGCGCGGCTGAAGCGCTCGGTCTCCGCGGTGCGCAACAAGGCCGGCATGCATGGCTTTTCGCTGGCTGCGACCCGGCAGTCGGCGCAGCTGCAAGAGATGCAAGAATTGATGGGTCCGTTACTGCCCCGGAGCTCCGCATGAACGCTCAAGCTCGTCCCGCTTTCGTCGCCGTCGATCACGTCTCGTGGACGGTGCCCGATCTCGACGCCGCGATCGCCTTCTACACCGAGACCTTCGGCGCCACGGTGCTGTATCGCATCGGGCCGATCGACTCTGCCGACATTCCGAAAGACGAGCAGGGCCGCGACTGGATGGAGACGCACGTCGGTGTGAAGGGCGCGCGCCTGACGCTCGCGATGCTGCAGCTCGCGCCGAACCTCAAGTTCCAGCTGGTCCAGTACGACAAGCCCGCGGACCGGCGCCAGGAAGTGCCGCGCAACTGCGACCGCGGCGGGCATCACATCGCGTTCCTGGTGAAGGACGTGAACGCTGCCGCCGCCTGGCTGCGCCAGCGCGGCTGCAAGGTCTACGAGAGCATCGCGATGGACTCGGGCCCGCTCGCCGGCAAGACCAACATCTACGTGTCGGACCCGTGGGGCCATACTCTCGAGCTCGTCGATTAACTGTGGGTCAGGCTTCAGCCTGACTGGAGACACCATGACCATCGAACGCGTCAATCCCAAGCAACTCTACGACAGCCTCAAGTTCGGCTTCTCGCATGCGACCCTGCAGAAGGGCGGCAAGACCTTGCATCTCGCCGGGCAGGTGGCCTGGGACGCGCAGACGAACGTGATCGGCCCCGGCGATTACGCGGCGCAGGCGCGCCAGGCGCTGGCGAACCTCAAGGTGGTGCTGGCAGCGGCCGGCTGCACGCCCGCCGACGTGGTCCGCCTGCGCACTTATGTCGTGAATCACTCTCCCGACAAGCTCGGCCCGATCCTTGGCGAGGTCGGCGCCTTCTACGGCAACTCGACGCCGGCGCCGAACACGTTCATCGGCGTCGCCTCACTCGCGCTGCCGGATTTCCTGGTGGAGATCGAAGCCGACGCGGCGGTGCCTGAGTAGCTGCACTGTCAGGCTTCAGCCTGACTCCGTCGGTCCAGCAAGCCGAACAGCACGAAGAACGCCACCAGCGGAATCACACCCGCCGCGATGAACACCGGCGGGTAGCCGTAGCGGTCGAGCGTCCAGCCGACCAGCATCGTGAACAACATGCCGCCGACGCCGGCGCCCATGCCGCTCAAGCCGACCACCGAGCCGACGGCGTTGCGCGGGAAGGCATCGGCGCACAGCGACATCATGTTCGGCGCCCAGAAGCCGAAGCCGAACATCGCCGAGCTGATGCCGGCGAAGATGATCACGATGTCGAGATCGAACGCCGCGAGAATGCCCGGCACCATCAGCAGCATGCCGATCAGCATGATGCTGAGCCGTGCGGCGATCGGGCGGACGCCCCGGCGCAGCAGGATGTCCGACAGGGATCCGCCGAGCACGATGCCGATGCCCTGCGCGAGAAACGGAATCCAGCCGTACTTGCCCACGTCGGCGGCGGTGAAGCCGGCGCTGCGCGTCAGGTACTCGGGGATCCAGAAGTAGTAGAACCACACCCACGGATCCGCGAGCAGGCGTGCTGCGATCACGGCCCAGACATTGCGGGATCGCAGCAGGCTCAGGTACGGAACGCGCGCCGCTTGCAGCTCGGCGGCTGTCGAATCCTCGGTGATGTACCGCAGCTCGGCGGGTGTGACCGCGGGATGCACCTGCGGCAGGCGATACAGCCACAGCCACACTGCGAGCCACACGAAGCCGCTGATGCCGGTGAGGATGAACGCCCACTGCCACCCCAGCGTCAGGCTGACCCACGCGACGATCGGCACCGAGACGACCAGGCCCGCGGAAACACCGGCGCTCCACAACCCAGTGGCGAGCCCGCGCTCGCGTCGCGGAAACCACTCGGACACGGCTTTGACGCATGCGGACCAGCTGCCGGCTTCGCCCATGCCGAGCAGGAAGCGACACGCAGCGAACGTCGCGACGCTGGTGCCGAACGCATGCAGGATCGCGGCGGCCGACCACCACGCCATGATCAATGCGAAGCCGAGACGCGTGCCGACGCGATCGATCAGCCAGCCGGTGACAGGCTGCATGAACGTGTAGGCGAGCAGGAACGCCGTCAGGATCGACGCGTAGCCGGTGTTGCTGATGCCGAGGTGATCGCGCAGCGTCGGCGCGAGCACCGTCAGCACCTGACGATCGACGTAGCTGATCGCGGTGGCCGCGAAGAGCAGCGCGACGATCGTCCAGCGGAAATTCGCGCGGAGCTTCACTTCTCCGGATTGATCAAGCTCTTCAAATGCGCCTCGATCCTCAACATCAACCTGTACACGCCGTTCGGCAGCTGTCTCCCCGTGCGCGTGATCAGGCTGATGTGGGTCGAGTTCATCACCGGGTTGTCGATCGGGATCGCGATCAGCTTGCCCTCGGCGAGCTGCGGCTGCGCCAGGAACTCCGGCAGGAACGTCAGGCCGCGGCCGCACTTGGCGAAGTCCTTGAGCAGCATCATCGAGTTCGCGATCAGCCCGGGCTCGAGGAAGATGCCCTCGGCGTGCTCCGCCTCGCGCACGATCTGGCGGATGCGGAACGAGTCCTCCGGCAGGGCGATGCTGTACTTGCCGAGGTCTGCGAGCTTGACGCTCTTGCGGCCGGCCAGCTCGTGCTGCGGGTGGACGATCGCCTTGAGCGGCTGCGAAAGGGTCAGCCGCGCTCGCACCTTCGGGTCGCGCGGCAGGTCGAAGATCAGGCCGAAGTGCGCTTCGTCGTCGCGGACCTGCTCGACGGCGTTGTTGCTGCCGCTCATCTTCACCCGCACGATGATCCCCGGAAAGCGCCGCATGAACGCCTGCAGCACCTCGCTGAAGTCGTCGCTGATGAAGGCCTCGCCGACCGCCAGATTGATGGTGCCGGTGCGGATGCTGCGCAGCTCCTCCACCCGCGACAGGAACACCTCCTCGTGCGCCCGCATCTCGCGGTAGTACTCGAACGCGGCGTCGCCCGCCTCGGTGAGCTTGATCTTGCGCCGCCCGCCCTCGATCAGCCGCATGCCCAGGTCCTTCTCGAGCGCGGCGATCTGCCGGCTGATGGAAGAGGTGGCGACATTGAGCTCCTCGCTGGCAGCTCGCATCGTCCCCAGTCGCGCCGCCTCATAGAGGTAGCGCAGTCGAATTTCCCCGTGCATGCGTAGGCCCCCCAACACATTGCAGTAAACGCAACGAAGTCGAGTCTATGTTGAGGGTGTAAATTATTTCAATCTGCGAAACGCCGAGGTCGCCGCGGCCCGGCTGACGGGGATTCAGCGATTTGCGCCCGGATCGTTGCTTTCCCTGCAACGAACTCGGACGGCGCCCGCATTGACCGGCGGGGCACCGGTTGTGGACAGTCGGCCGCGGGAAGAAGGGGGTGGGATGACTCGCTACGACGTGGTGGTGCTCGGCGGCGGCCTGGTCGGCTGTGCCGCGGCCTACTACCTGGCGCGCGCCGGCGCCCGGGTGCTGCTGATCGAGCAGGCGGACCTCAATCGGGAGGCGTCCGGGCGCAACGCCGGCTCGCTGCATTTCCAGCTCGAATACCGCCTGATCCGCTACGGCGAGCAGCAGGCGGCGCAGTTTGCGCAGATCATCCCGTTGAGCCTGGTCGCGATCCGCGACTGGCGCGGTCTGGAAGCCGAGCTCGGCGCGCCGCTCGAAATGGAGATGGGCGGCGGGCTGATCGTCGCCGAGTCCGCCGCCGACGTCGCCCTGCTCGAGCAGCGCCAGGCGCTGCAGGAAAAATGGGGACTCGGCTCGAAGCTCCTGGGAGCCGCCGAAGTGCGGCGCAGGGCGCCGTACCTGGCGGATTCGGTCATCGCAGCCGGCTACCTGGAGCATGAGGGACATGCCAACCCGCGGCTCGTGGCCCCCGCGTTTGCGCGCAACGCCGCGGCTCGCGGCGCCGAAATCCGCTGCTACACGCGCGTCACGGCGCTGGAGCGCGATGGCTCGCAGTGGCAGGTCGCGATAGTCGATCGCGCCGGTGCCGTCATCGAGGTGGGTGCGCGGGCCGTGCTGAACGCGGCGGGGACCTGGGCCGGCGAGATCGCCGCGATGGCGCATCTGCACCTGCCGATCTATGCCGTGCCGCTGACCATGAACGTCACCGAGCGGGCGGCGCCGCTCATTCCTCATCTCGTCCAGCACGCGAGCCAGCGCCTGACCTTGAAGCAGGTCGACGCGGGCAACTTCCTCGTCGGCGGCGGCTGGCCGAGCCGGCTGGCGCGCGACGGCTCCACGATGAGCCTGCAGCATCGCGCCGAGCCGGTGATGCGCAACGCGATCGAGAATCTGGCGCTCGCGACGCGGTTGGTGCCTGCGCTCGGCCGACTGCACTGGCTGCGCTCGTGGACCGGCATCACGGGTGTCACGGCGGACCAGATGCCGCTGCTCGGAGCAGTGCCGGAAGCGCCCGGTTTCTACGTCGCTGCAGGAGGTGCGGCGTTCACGCACGGTCCGACGTACGCACGGCTGATCAGCGAGCTGATCGTCGATGGGCGTGCGTCGACGTCGATCGACCTGTACAGCCCGGCGCGCTTCAGCCACGTGAACAACTTCATGGCGTCGGTCTGATGAGCCGGCGCATCACAGCGAACGTCTCGCGACCGCCCGCCGTCACGATCCAGGTCAACGGCCAGGACATCAGTGCGTACGAGGGCGAAACCGTCGCGACTGCTCTCATCGCTGCCGGCGTGCTCACGATGTCGCGCGACAGCGCATCTCACGCGGCGAGCGGCCGGCCACGCAGCCCTTACTGCAACATGGGTGTGTGCTTCGACTGCCTGGTCGAGATCGATGACGGCGTTGGCGAGGCACCGTTGCGCGTCCGGGCCTGCCTCACGCCGGTTCGCGCCGGGCTGCGCGTCAGGGTTGCGCAAGAATGAATCGCGAAACGGCGAGCGAGCTGCGTGATGTAGCAATCGTCGGCGCGGGTCCCGCAGGACTCGGCGCTGCGGCGATACTGCGCGAGCACGGAGTCGCCGTGACGCTGATCGACGAGCAACCGCGCGCAGGTGGACAGATCCTGCGTCAGCCGCCGAGGAGCTTCACGGTCGGGCGCTGGTTGCCGGGCAAGCTCTACGAGCGAGTGAAGGGTGCGCTTCAGGCAGTAGACGACCGCATGGATGTCGAGTGGCGCATGAGCTCATCCGTGCTCGGCGTCCTGCGTCCGTCGGCATTCCGCGTGCGCGCCGAGCGTCTCGGCCACGAGCTGTGGATCCAGGGGCCGTCGGGAAATTACTTTCTGCGCGCGCAGGCCGTGCTCGTTGCTGCCGGTTGCTACGAGCGGCCGCTGGCATTCCCGGGCTGGACGTTGCCAGGCGTCATGGGAGCGGGCGGCATCCAGGCGTTCGTGAAGAGCCAGCAACTCGTGCCGGGCAACCGCTTCGTCCTTGCGGGGAGTCATCCGCTGCAACTCGTCGTCGCCGACCAGCTTCTCAGCGCTGGCGGGGTTGTCGCGGCGGTCGTGTTTACGCAGGAGAGGAGCGCAGCGTTGCGCGCCCTCGCACATCCGCTGGTCATGCTCGGGCACAGCAGGCAGTTCTTCGAGACCGCACGGATTCTTGCTCGCCTGCGACGCGCACGCGTGCCGGTCATCTTCGGTGCGAGCATCCTGCGTGTCGAAGGCGCGAGTGCGGTCGAGCGCGCCACGATCTCGATGCTGCGTGCCGACGGCACTCCGGACGAGCAACGCACACAGACCATCGCCTGCGATCGCGTCGGCGTGTGTCACGGCTTTCTCGCATCGTCGGAGCTGGCGCGGCAGGCCGGCGCGACGGTGCACTGGCGCGACGAAGCAGGCGGGTGGCTGGTCGATCACGACGAATGGTTCGAGTCCAGCGTCGAGAACCTGTTCGTTGCCGGCGAAGTCACGGGTGTCGCGGGCGCGGATGCTGCGCTCGAAAAAGGCCGCATCGCTGCGGTCGGTATTCTGCGCCGCCTCGGCCGCATCGATGACGCTGCAGCGAGGAGCCTGGCGCAGCCGCCGCGTCGTCGCCTGGCGCGGATCCGCGGTTTCGCTCGTCTGCTGCACGAGCTTGCGCGGCCGCCGCAACAGCTCGCGAACGCAACGATGACCGCGACAGCGACGCTGTGCCGCTGCGAATCGGTCGCGCGCGGCGAGTTCGAGCGTCAGCTGCAGGAGAATCCGCACGTCGCTTCGATCGATGCCGCGAAGCTGCTGACACGCGTCGGCATGGGCATGTGCCAGGGCCGCATGTGCGGCGACAACGTGGCGCGGGTGCTCGCGGCGGCGCGCGGTCTGAGCGCCGCGGATGTTGGCCCGTTCCAGGCCCAGGCTCCGGTGAAGCCCGTATTGCTCGGCATCGTTGCGCGCGATCGTTGCAGTTGAAGCAACGAACACTCGCAGCCCCTGTAATTGAATTCACGCATGTGTTGCAGCACTGTGACCGCTGCATCACGCGCGTCGACGCGCGTCATCTTCGCGTAAATCTGGGGGAAACAACGTGAACAGAGCATTCCTGCGCCGCTTCGCCAATGCATGCATCGCGCTCACGATGCTGGTCGCAATCGGCGCGACTGCCGGGGCCGAGGGTAAGGGCGACGCCGTCAGGAACGTAGAGGGGCTGTGGGCATACACGGCGCTCATCGCCGGCAGCAGGCCGAAGGACATGCCGCTCACCGGCGTGATCCTCTACAAGGATGGCACATTCGTGCAGCAATCGATCTTCGACGGTACGCCGTTCGAGATGCAGGACGCGATGGCTCACGCCGGCCCGTTCGGCGCGGGCCCAATGGGCGTGCACATGACGGCCGTGCAGACCATCAGCACGGCGCCGAGCAAGGACAAGAAGCTCAACTTCCGTCGCAGCACCGAACACGACATCTCCGTCGAGCGCTCGGGCGACACCATGACGATCGTCTTCGAGTCCGGCACGGTGCAGAAATTCAAGCGCATCGGACCGGCGAACGGCCAGATCCACCAGCTCGAAAAGGGCGTGCTGGCGCTGGTCGACGGGCACTTCGTGCTGGTCGACGGCGATGAGCAGGGCGTCGTGACGGGCTTCGGCACGTACAAGCAGTCCGGCACCAGGCTCGACCTGAATGCGACGCGCTGGGCTGAGGCGACGCCGACCACCGCTGTCAACAGGAAGGACTTCGCGCAGCAGGCGACGTTCGACGGCAAGAAGCTGACGCTGGCGGACGGTCGCAGCTTCCCGGTCAAGAAATAACTCAGGTTTGCGGAGAGAGATCATGTCGAGTCGATGGCGTCTGGCGGGTTGCGTTGCGGTTTCGGTGATCGGCACATTGCCGGCGCATCAGGCGAGCGCTCAGCAAAGCGGTTCGCAGGAAGCGCGTGCGACGCTCGAAGAAGTCGTAGTGACTTCCCGCCGCCGCGAGGAGTCGCTGCAGGACGTGCCGATCGCGGTGTCGGCGTTCTCCGCGGAGAGCATCGAGCGCAATCGTATCGAAGGCGTCGACGACGTGTTCTCGCGCACCCCGAACGTCAGCTACACGACCGAAGGCTCGCGCGATCGCAAGCGGCTCTCGATCCGCGGCGTCACCGAGTTCATCACCGAGGCAGGCGAGGCGACCGTGCCCGCCAACACGTTCGGCATCTACATCGACGACTTCAGCGTCGCCACCGCGACCTCGAATCCGGGCGTGATGGACATCGAGCGCATCGAGGTGTTGCGCGGGCCGCAGGGCACGTACTTCGGCCGCAACGCCGTCGGCGGCGCGCTCAACATCACCACCAAGAAGCCGACCAACGATTTCTTCGCCGAGGTGACGGGCGACGTTTCGCGTTACGACACCTATGAAGTCGGCGGCACGGTCAACATTCCGCTGGTGCAGGACAAGCTGGCGATGCGCGCCAACGTCAAGTACCAGGAGAGCGACGGCTACATCAAGAACATCAACCCGACCGGCGGCGGCAACGACTCGCAGTACAAGTACGGGCGCCTGAGCCTGCGCTACACGCCCAACGAGGATTTCACGCTCGACGTCGTCGCCAGCGCTTCCGACGAGCTGGTCGGGATGCGCGAAGGCGTGCCCTCCGGTGTGCTGTCCGCGTTCACCGAGAGCCTGTACGGTACGGTGACGCCGGACGGCATCGGCTATTGGCCACAGAACACCAACCGGGTCAACTTCAACCGGCCGCAGGAAGTCGGCTCGAAGTACCAGTACATCACTGCGCGCGGCGAGTACCGCTGGGACAACGTGCGGCTCACGAGCGTCTCGGGCTATCTCGAATCCGACACGTTCCTGCGCGGCGACGTCGACGGCGGCAGCCAGGATCTGTTCTACGAGCACAAGCCCTACAACCGCGATGCGTTGAGCCAGGAATTCCGTCTCGGCTCGATCGAAGGCCAGGCGTGGGACTGGACGGTCGGCGCGATCTACAGCCGCGACCGCGGCAACATCGACCAGGCGACGCAGGTCGGCAACGACCAGCCGTTCGGCCTGCCGGTCGGTTTCGAGGTGACGCGCAACGTCGCCGACAACGAGACGATCGGCGCCGCCGTGTTCGGCGAGGCGGTGTGGCACGCCACCGACCGGCTCGACCTGCTGCTCGGCGTGCGCGCGACGCAGGACAAGGTGAAGATCTCCGAAGTAACCTTCACCGCGGGCAACGCGCGCCTGTCGATCTCCGATGAAGATACGTTCAACGACATCTCGCCGCGCTTCACCGCGAGCTACGCGCTGAGCGACACGTCGAAGGTGTACGCAACGATCTCCAAGGGCTTCAAGTCGGGCGGCGTGCAGATCGCCCAGAGCGCAGTGATCAGCGACAGCTACGATCCGGAGACGATCTGGAATTACGAGGTCGGCCTCAAGTCGGAGTTCCTCGACGGCCGGGCGCGCCTGAACGCCGCGGCGTTCCTCATGGAATGGACCGACCTGCAGGCTTCGTTCGCCGTCGCCGACATCGACGACGAGGGCACGATCGTCTTCACCAGCGGCATCCAGAACGCCGCCGAGGCGACCAACTACGGCATCGAGGCGGAGCTCTCGCTGCTGCCGACCGACCGGTTGCTGATCAACGTCTCGGCCGGCTACCTGCACGGCGAGTTCGACAAGTTCACCAACGCGTTCATCGACGGCCAGATCTTCGACCTGAGCAAGCAGCCGATGCCGAACGCGCCGCAGTGGACTGCGAGCGCCGATGCGCAGTACACGTTCCCGCTGACCGGCGACTGGGAAGGGTTCGTGCGCGGCGAGTGGTTCTATCGTGACGAGACGTACAGCGACCTGACCGCGCTGGCGCGGCGCAACGAGGGCTTCCCGTTCCTGGTGCCGAGCTACGATCACACCAACCTGCGGGCGGGCGTGCAGTCGGACAAGTTCAGCATCGTGGCGTACGTCGAGAACCTGTTCGACCAGAAGTATTTCACCAACGTGTACGAGAAGGCGTTCGTGTCGGGCATGGCGCTGCAACCGTCGTACCAGACGTACGGAGTGCGCTTCACCTGGCGAACGCATTGACGTGGGTCAGGCTCGAGCCTGACCTGCAGTTGTCAGGCTGAAGCCTGACCCACAACTACAACAGGGCAACTGTCATGACAGCGAAGCAGCAGATCGTCATCGCAGCGGCGCTCGTCGCGATCGCCGGCGGACTCGCGGCGTGCGGCAAGAAACCGGAGCCGGCGCCCGCGGCGCAGCCCGGTCCATCGGCCGCTGCGGCGGCGCTCGAGCCGCTGATCCAGCAGTACGCGGACATCGAGCGCCCGGATGACGACGAGGCGGGCTCGCTCGAGGATGTCTCGCTGGAAGGCTTCCAGAAGCAGATCGAGGTCCGCCGCCAGCTGCTGGAGAAGGTGCAGCAGATCGACGCCGGCGGCCTGTCGCGCGAGGAGGATATCGATCGGCGCCTGATGATCGGCCTGCTCGAATCGACGATCCACACCGCCGAAGCGCGGCGCATCTGGGAGAACGACGCTTCGCAGTACGTGCCGGCGGGCGAGATCGGTCGCGCGCTGGAGCCCACTGCGCCGGGCACGCCGCAGGAGCGGGCCGCTGCGCTCACCAAGCTGCTGGAGCAGGTTCCGGCGCGCATCGAGCAGGGACGCAAGAACCTGGTGAAGCCGCCGCGCAGCTATACCGAATCGGCGATCTTCAAGACGGAAGGCACGATCAAGCTGCTGCGCTCCGGTGCGCCCACTCTCGCCAAGGAAGCAGGCGATGCCGGCAAGCCGCTGACTGCTGCAACGGACACCGCGCTGAAGGCGCTGACGGCCTACGGCAAGTTCCTGCATGAAGATCTCCTGCCGCGCTCGACCGGTACGTGGGTGCTCGGCAAGGAGAACTACGACTACATCCTGAGGCACCGCTGGTTCCTCGACGCCGACGCGGACACGATCCTCGAGCGCGGCAAGAAGGCGTTCGCGGAGACCGAAGCGCTGGCGCAGCAGGTCGCGCAGCGCATCCAGCCGGGCGCGAAGCACTGGACCGAGGTGTACGAGAAGATCAAGGACGATCATCCGACTGCCGACGGCATCAAGCAGGCGTACCAGGCGAAGATCGACGCCGCCAAGGCGTTCGTCGTCGAGCATCGCATCGTGACGCTGCCGCCCGGCGAGCGCGTGATCACCATCGACACGCCGCCGGCGATGCGCCGCTCCTCGCCGTTCGGCACGTTCCAGTCGGTCGATCCGTTCGACGACGGGCTCGAAGGCAAGCTGGTGCTGACGCCGATCGAGGACTGGATGACGCCGCAGCAGCGCAACGACCGGCTGCGCTCGCACCACAACGCCTGGATCCCGATCATCGCCGTGCACGAGGCTTATCCCGGCCATCACGTCGACGGTCTGAAGCGCAAGCAGAACCCGCGGCTGCTGCGCAAGGTGGTGCGCGAATCGATCATGTCCGAAGGCTGGGGCCTGTACACCGAGGAGATGATGTTCGAGCAGGGCTTCCTGCAAGGCGACGACGTGCGGCTCACCCAGCTGCGCAACCGCTTGTGGCGCGCCGCGCGCGTGATCCTCGATTCGAGCCTGCACACCGGCAAGATGAGCTACGACGAGGCGGTGACGTTCCTCGCCGACAAGGTGCGCTTCGACCGCTACGCCGCCGCGCTCGACGTCGACATGTACACCGAGCGGCCCACGTACGTGCTCGGCTACCTGATCGGCATGCAGGAGATCGACGCCATGCGCAAAGACTACATCGCACAGTACGGCGAGCCTTCGCCGCCGAGCGAGCTGTACGACCGCATCCTCGCGCCCGGTGCGATTCCGCCGGCGCTGGTGCGCGAGTCGCTGTTTGCACGCAAAGCCGAGGAAGTTGCAGCCGCGAAGGCGGGAGGTGCGCCATGAAGAACGTACTGCTGACTGCGGCACTCGCGCTGGTGTCGACCGGCGCCGTTGCCGCACAGACCGCGGCGCCGCCGCAGCTCAAGGCCATCGTGGGCGCGACGCTCGTGAACATCGACGGCGGACCGTCGGTGAACGATGCGGTCGTGCTGATCGAGGGCGACAGGATCAAGTCGATCGGTCCGGCGGGAACCGCGGTGCCCGCCGGTGCGGAGATCATCCGCGCCGCCGGCACCTGGCTCGTGCCGGGGCTCATGAACATGCACGTGCACTTCGGCCTGAAGCTGCCGGGGCGGGATCGCTCTGAATTTGCCGAGGAGAGCACTGCCGCGCTGACCCTGCGCATGATGGTCAACGCACGCCAATCGCTGTACGCGGGCGTCACGACGGTGCGCATGACCGGCTCCGAAGGCAACACGGGCGTGGCCGTGCGCGACGCGATCGCTCGCGGCGACTATGAAGGACCGCGGGTCTACACCGCGGGCGGCGTCACGATGACCGGCGGTCACGGCAGCCGTCCGGGCCAGACCTACAACGACGGCCCGTACGAGATGATGAAGACCGCGCGCATGAAGATCCGCGAGGGCCAGGACTGGATCAAGATCGCGATCTCCGGCGGCGTCGCAACCGACGGCGACGGCGGCATCTCCGAGGCGTTGATGACGCCCGAAGAGATGCGTGCGGTCATCGACGCGTCGCATCGCTTCGGCGTCAAGGTCGCAGCGCACTCCGGCTCGACGCCTGCAACCAGCGCCGCTGTCGACGCCGGCCTCGACAGCGTCGAGCACGGCTACGACCTGGATCGCGCGCTGCTGAAGAAGATGGCGAAGCAGGGCACCTGGTACGTGCCGACGATCATGGTCACGCATCCGGGCGGCCGCGAGTACTTCGAGCGCATCGGCTCGCCGCCCTGGTACCTGGAGCGCCGCGAGTCCGTCGGCAAGCAGCACTGGGTGACGCTGAAGACGGCGATCGAGGAGGGCGTGAAGATCGCGCTCGGTACCGATCAGATGCCGTTCGAGCCGAACGACGGCACCAGCTCGACGGTGCGCGAGGCCGAGGCGTACGTCGAAGCGGGCATGACGCCGTTGCAGGCGCTGCGCGCTGCGACGATCGCGCCAGCGACCATGCTCGGCGCACACGCGAAGATCGGCTCGATCGAGACCGGCAAGTATGCGGACATCCTCGCCGTCACCGCCGATCCGTCGAAGAACATCTCGGCGCTGCGCAACATCGTCATGATCATGAAAGGCGGTACGGTCTACCGTAACGACCTGGCGAAGGCGCCGCAGAGGAGCGGACCATGAAGGTTGCGGCGCTGACGCTGTGCGCAGGGTTGCTTGCCGCTGCGCCGCTCGCGCCGGCGGCCGCGGCCGATTCGTCCCCCGGTTACACGCGTGCTGTCGCCGGCGACGTCGATCAACTGCAATTCGTGCAGGTCAACGGCGTGAAGCTGGCGTACCGGGTTGCGGGCAACGGCACGCCGGTCTTTTTCGTGCACGGCGAGGGCTATTCGCACGAGCTGTGGACCAGGCAGCTCGAGCCCTTCAGCAAGAGCCACCTCGTCGTCACTTACGATCGCCGCGGTCACGGCATGTCCGATGACCCGATCACCGGCTACTCGGAAACCGCGCACGCCGAAGATCTGAATGCTCTGCTGGTGCACATGGGCGTTCGCGAGGCGCACTTCGTTGCGAACTCGCGCGGCGGGGCGATCATCGTGCAGTTCCTCAAGCTGTATCCGCAGAAGGTGCGCAGCATCACCTTCGCGGACTGCACCATCGCGCTGGCGCCGATCACCAGGGACAGCGCGTTCTTCAATGCGCCGAAAGCGATGGCCGGGCCGCCGCCGACGCTGGAGCAGGCGCTCGCCGGGCGCGAGAGCGCCAAGAAGTCCTCGTTCACCAGGGTCGCGCAGGCGCGGCCCGAGCTGGCGGCGATCCAGAGCCGCATGGCCGACCAGTTCAGCCCGCGCGTCGCGATGAATCCGCAGCGCTCCGACTCGGCCTCGCCGATGCACATCGGGCCGTGGAACTCCCGCGACTTCCCCGACATGTCGCAGATGCATCAGCCGATGCTGCTGCTGGTCGGCGAGCTCACCGACGTGTTCTTCAAGGAAGGCGCCAAGGAGGCCCATCGCCTCTGGCCGAACACGCGCCACCAGGTGCTTGCCGGCACCGACCACCTGATGATGCTCGAGGATCCGGAGACCTTTAACCGCGTCGTGCTCGGCTTCCTCGACGAAGTCGATGCGCAGGTCGCGGGGCGCGAGAAGTGGGTCGGGCAGATACCGGTGCGGTGAGGATGCGGAGCGGAGATTCTTCTTTTCGGTTTCTGGGTACCGGGAGCAGATCGAGAGATGAGTATGAAAGAGTTCTCGAGCGGCGCCTTGGCCGCGTGCATCGTAGCGCTGCCGCTGACGCTGGCGGCGCAGGATTACACCAAGTACGACACGGTCAACAACCCGGAGCGCTACGGCACGATCTGGGCGCCGTTCTATCAGAAGGCGAATGAGCTGACGGCGCAGACGCGCAAGGACTTTCCGCATCACCTCGACATCGCGTTCGGCGAGTCGCCGAAGCAGGCGCTGGATGTCTATCTGCCGAAGAAGCGGGTGAAGAAAGCGCCGGTGCTGTTGTTCCTGCACGGCGGCGGTTTCATGGAGGGCGATCGTGCGCACTACGGTTACGTGGCGCGGCCGTACGCGGAGAAAGGCATCATCACCGTCGTCTCCGGCTATCGCATGGCGAAGCGCGGCGTGCCGTATCCGGCGCAGAGCGACGACACCAAGGCGGCGATCGTCTGGATACACAAGAACATCGGCAAGTTCGGCGGCGATCCGAACACGATCTTCCTGAGCGGCCATTCGGTCGGTGCGACGCTGAGCGCGGATGCGAGCTTCGACCGCAGCTGGATGAAGCAGGCGGGCGTGCCGCATGACGCCATCAAAGGCGTCGCGCTGATCAGCGGCGACTACGATCTGAGCCCGGGCGAGAACAAGGACTACGCACCGACGGCCGAGCTGGAGGAGCGCGCGAGCCCCGGCCGGCACCTGGTCGATCCGGCGCCGCTCGCCGTCGTTGCGGCCGGTACGAATGAAGGAAAGATGCGCGAATCGGCGCAGGACATCGAGAAGCGGCTGACCGACAAGGGTGTGAAGAGCCGCCTGCTGATCCTCGACGGCGCCGACCACAAGGACACCGTGCTGGCGATGGGCGATCCCGGCTCGACGCTGGCCGCGGCAGTGCTGGAGATGATCGGCCGCAAGTGATCGGCGGCTGCGCTTGCGGGTTTTAGGGCGCGAGCCCTAGAGCGGCCGCAGCGCGGCGGGCCCCTCGTATTGGAAGCGGCGGGCCACAAGGATACAGTGCGGAATGGCTGAAAGATCCTTCACACACGAAGTCGGCAAGCTGCGCCTGGGCGACGGACAGGAGTTCCACGGCGAGGGCATCCTCGCGGTCACCAAGGCACTGCTGCAATCGGGCGTCGGTTACGTCGGCGGCTACCAGGGCGCGCCGATTTCACATCTGATGGACGTGCTGTCCGACGCACAGGGGCTCCTCAAGGAGCTCGGCATCCATTTCGAAGCGAGCGCTTCGGAGGCCGCGGCGGCGGCGATGCTGGCTGCCTCGGTCAACTACCCGATCCGCGGCGCCGTCACCTGGAAGTCGACCGTCGGCACCAACGTCGCCTCGGATGCGCTGGCGAACGTCGCATCGGGCGGCGTCACCGGCGGCGCGCTGATCATCATCGGCGAGGACTATGGCGAAGGCTCCTCGATCATGCAGGAGCGCACGCACGCGTTCGCGATGAAGTCGCAGATGTGGCTGCTCGATCCGCGGCCGAACCTGCCGAGCATCGTCGCCATGGTTGAGCGCGGCTTCGAGCTGTCGGAGGCGTCGAACACGCCGGTCATGCTGGAGCTGCGCATCCGCGCGTGCCATGTCTACGGCTCGTTCATCGCCGAGGACAATCGCAAGCCAGCGTTCACGGTCCAGGACGCGATGGACAATCCGGTGCGCGACGTGAACCGCATCGTGCTGCCGCCGGCTAGCTTTCTGCACGAGCAGGAGAAGATCAATCGCCGCTGGCCGGCCGCGATCGACTACATCGTGCGCCACAAGCTCAACGAGTTCCTCGGCGGCGCACGAGGCGACGTCGGCATCATCCTGCAGGGCGGCCTGTACAACACGCTGATGCGCGCGATGGAGCTGCTCGGTCTCGCCGACTCGACCGGCGCCACGGAGCTGCCGCTGTACGTGCTCAACGTCACCTATCCGCTGGTCGAAGCCGAGGTCGTCGAGTTCTGTCGCGGCAAGAAAGCGGTGCTGATCGTCGAGGAAGGCCAGCCCGAATATCTCGAGCAGAATCTCAACTCGATCCTGCGCAAAGCGGAGGTCGCAACACGCGTCGTCGGCAAGGACGTCTTTCCGCGCGCCGGGGAGTACACCGGCGACGTCCTGCAACGAGGCGTGCGCGCATTCATGCGAGCGCACGCGCCGGAGCAACTGGCTCGCGCAGTCCCGCTATTGCCGCCGCCGCCCGCCGAGGTGCCGAAAGAAGTGCAGGCGCTCGCGCCGCTCCTGCCGATCCGGCCGGCTGGCTTCTGCACCGGCTGCCCCGAGCGTCCGATCTTCACCGCGATGAAGCTTTTGCAGCGGGAAATGGGCCAGCTGCATGTCAGCTGCGACATCGGCTGTCACCTGTTCTCGATCCTGCCGCCGTTCAACATCGGCAACACCACGATGGGCTACGGCCTGGGCGCGGCTGCCGCTTCGGCTTTCAACACGCCGCGCAAGAAGCGCGCGATTGCCGTCATGGGCGATGGCGGCTTCTGGCACAACGGCCTGACTTCCGGCGTCGGCAACGCTGTGTTCAACCAGAGCGACAACGTGCTGGTCGTCGTCGACAACGGCTATTCCGCCGCGACCGGTGGCCAGGACATTCTCTCCTCGCGCGCCGACAACCGCTCGAAGAGCACCAAGCATCCGATCGCCGAGGCAGTGAAAGGTGTCGGCGTGAAATGGCTGCGCGTCGTCGATCGCACCTACGACGTCGGCAAGATGCGCGACGTGCTGCGCGAGGCGATGACGACGCCGGAGAAGGGACCCAAAGTCGTGCTCGCCGCCTCGGAGTGCATGCTCAACCGGCAGCGTCGCGAGAAGCCCGCATTCAACAAGGCCGTCGCAGGCGGCGCGCGCATGGTGCGCGAGCGCTTCGGCGTCGATCCGGATACGTGCACGGGCGATCACTCGTGCATCCGGCTGTCCGGCTGCCCGTCGCTGACCATCAAGCCCAACCCCGATCCGCTGCGCCAGGATCCGATCGCGTACGTCGAGAACTCGTGCGTAGGGTGCGGCGTGTGCGGCGAAGTGGCGCATGCCGCAGTGCTGTGCCCGTCGTTCTATCGCGCGCAGCTGGTGTTCAACCCCACACGCATGGATCGCGTATTGCAGAAGGTGCGTGCCGCCATCATCGGCTTCTTCCAGCGGCGCGCGGAACGCCGCAGGCTGCGCTATGCCTTCTGACGCGCTGGCGCGAGCGCAATCCGGAAGCGAGCCGCGCCCACTGACGATTGCGATTGCCGCGCTCGGCGGCCAGGGCGGCGGAGTGCTGTCGGACTGGCTGGTCGAAGTGGCGGAGCTGCAGGGCTGGATCGTGCAGGCGACTTCCGTTCCGGGCGTCGCGCAACGCACCGGAACCACGGTCTACTACGTCGAGATGAGCCCGGCGCCGCGCGATCCGCAGCGGCGGCCCGTGATGGCGCTGATGCCCGTACCGGGCGATGTCGATCTGGTCGTCGCGGCCGAGCTGATGGAAGCGGGTCGCGCAGTCGTTCGCGGGCTCGTCACGCCGGAGCGCACGACGACGGTTGCATCCACGCACCGCATCTACGGCATCACCGAGAAGTCCGCGATGGGCGACGGCATAGCCGACGCCAACGCGGTCTACGCCGCGCTCGAGTCGCGCTCGAAACGGCTGATCAGCTTCGACATGCAGGCGCTCGCCGACGAGCAGCGCAGCGTCATCAGCTCGATTCTTTTCGGCGCGATCGCGGCGTCCGGCGTGCTGCCGTTTCCGCGTGCGCTGTATGAGAAGGCGATCACGCAGTCGGGTGTGGCTGTGCAAACCAATCTGGCGGGCTTCGCCGCGGGCTTCGAGCGCGCGTTGACGCGCTCGCCGAACACGAGTCTCGTGCCGCCGAGCAGCAGCCCGACGACCGAGCCCGGCAGAAAGCTCGACGAGCGGGTCAAGAGCGAGTTTCCGGCGCACCTGCACGGGCTGATGCAGGAAGGCGTGAAGCGCCTGATGGACTACCAGGATGCCGGCTACGCGAGTCTCTATCTCGATCGTCTGCAGGAAATCCGCGACACCGATCAGCGCACGCAAGGTGCCGGCGGCGGCTATGCGTTGACCGCGGCAGTTGCGCGCCATCTTGCGCTGTGGATGTCGTACGAAGACACGATCCGCGTCGCCGATCTCAAGACGCGCGGCACGCGCTTCAACCGCGTGCGCGACGAAGTGAAGGCGAAGACAGACCAGATCGTGTACATGGCCGAGTTCATGCATCCGCGCTTCGATGAAGTGTGCGAGACGCTGCCGGCCGGGCTCGGTGCGCGATTGCATGCCAGCAGCCGTGCGCGCCGCTGGTTCGGGCCGCTGTTTCGCAAGGGCCGGCGCATCCAGACGGCGCACGTCGGTGGATTTCTGCTGCTGTACATCGTGTCGGGCCTGCGTCGCTGGCGTCGGGGCACGTTGCGCTATCGGCTCGAGCAGGAGCGCATCGGTGCGTGGCTGACGCAAGTCAAGGCGCTGGCGGCCCGGCCTGGCGGCTACGATGCCGCGGTCGAGTTCGCGGAGTGTCAGCGACTCGTGAAAGGCTACAGCGACACGCACGAGCGCGGCCTGAAGAACTATGGAGTCGTGAGCGAAGCCGTGCGGCGCATGACCGACAAGCCCGACCTCGCGGCCATCATCAAGCGTCTGCGGACAGCGGCGCTGGCAGACGAGGAGGGCAAGCAGCTGCGCGCAGCGTTGAGCGAGCTGGAGCAGCCTGTCGGGCCGAAACCCGACCTACAGCGATCCTGATCTATGCAACACCTCTCATGGCCTTTTTTCGACGACAGTCACCGGGCGCTCGCGCCGCAGATTCGCAGCTGGGCCGAGCGCTCGCTGCACGGGCACGACGACGAATCGCGTGACGCGATCGACGCGAGCTGCCGGCAACTGGTCGCGGCTCTCGGCGAAGCGGGGTTCACGCGTCATTGCGTGCCGCGCGCCTACGGCGGGACGTCGGACGACTTCGATGCGCGCGCAATCTGCCTGGTGCGCGAAACGCTCGCGGAGCTCGACGGGCTTGCCGATTTCGCATTTGCGATGCAGGGCCTCGGCAGCGGCGCCATTTCGATCGCCGGCTCGGATGCGCTGCGCGCGCGCTACCTGCCGAAGGTAGCGACCGGCCGGGCGATTGCCGCATTTGCGCTGTCGGAGCCCGAGGCGGGCTCGGACGTCGCCGCGATGCAATGCTCGGCGCGCCGCGACGGCGATCACTACGTTCTGGACGGCGCCAAGACCTGGATCTCGAACGGCGGCATCGCCGATTTCTATTGCGTGTTCGCGCGCACCACGCCGGGGCAGAAGCGGGCGGACGGCACGACCGGCGCGCAGGGCATCACTGCGTTCGTCGTCGATGCAGATGCGCCGGGCTTCGAGATCGAGCAGCGCATCGACGTGATCGCGCCGCATCCGCTCGCGACTTTGCGGTTCCGCGACTGCAGAGTGTCCGAAGCGCAGCGCATCGGCGCCGAGGGCGAGGGCTTCAAGGTCGCAATGCGCACGCTCGATGTGTTTCGCACCTCCGTTGCCGCCGCCGCGCTCGGATTCGCTCGCCGCGCGCTGCGCGAAGGGTTGGCCCACGCCCGCCAGCGCGCGATGTTCGGCAAGACGCTCGCGGATCTGCAGCTGACGCAGGCCGCGCTCGCCGACATGGCGACCGAGGTCGATGCAGCAGCGCTGCTGATCTATCGCGCGGCATGGCTGCGCGATCACGGCAAGGTCGTCACCAAGGAAGCGGCGATGGCCAAGCTGGTGGCAACCGAGGGCGCGCAACGCGTGATCGATCGTGCGGTACAGATGTTCGGGGGCCGCGGCGTGCGTCGCGGTGAGGTGGTCGAGCGCCTGTATCGCGAGATCCGTGCACTGCGAATCTACGAAGGCGCCACCGAAGTGCAGCAGCTCATCATCGGGCGCGAGCTGCTGAAGGAGTAAGCCCATGGCGATGTGGCGCCCGCCGCAACGCATCCGCTACACGCCGCAGGCAGGCCGCTGGCCGAGCGCCGCCGAAGTGCAGGCGTCGCGCCTGTTCAGTCCGGTCCAGGTCGGTCCGCTTTCGCTGGCGTCGCGCACCTGGGTGCCCGCGATGGTTCCCTGGCGCGCGACCGAAGACGGCTTCGTCAGCGACAACGTTCTCGCGTGGTACGAGCGTTTCGCGCGCGGTCGGCCGGCCGCAATCGCGGTCGAAGCGACCGGCATCCGCGACATACCGAGCGGTCCGTTGCTGCGCATCGGCGACGATCGCTTCTTGCCGGGCCTGCGCCAGCTGGTCGATGTCGTGCGACGCGCGAGCGACGGCGAGACGCGGCTGCTCATCCAGATCATCGACTTCCTGCGCATCCGCCGGCGCCCGGATCCAGGCAGGTATTTCCAGCGGATCCTGCAGATCAGCGAGCGGCATCGACGCGCGCTCGATCTGGTCGACGCGCCGGAAGAGCAGGTGCGGCGCACGCTCGCCGGGCTCGACGATGCGACCCTCGATCGCGTGCTCGATGCGACCGAGCTGGAAGCGCTGCGCTTCGGCGCGCGCGAGCGCGTCACCGACATGGAGCTGGCGACGATCCGCGAGCTGCCGGAGCAGTTGCCGGATCTGTTTGGCGCCGCTGCACGACGTGCCCGCGAGGCGGGATTCGACGGCGTCGAGCTGCACTACGCACATGCGTACACGATGGCGTCGTTCCTCTCGGGATTGAACACGCGCGCCGACGGCTATGGCGGATCGCCAGAGGGCCGAGTCCGGTTGCCCGTGGAAGTGTTTCAGCGCGTTCGCGCGGAAGTCGGCGCCGACTTCGCGGTCGGCTGTCGGATGCTCACCGAGGAGACCGTCGCCGGCGGGTACGGCGTCGAAGACGCATGCTTCTATGCGAGCGCGCTTGCGCGCGCCGGGATGGATTTCATCTCGCTTTCGCGCGGCGGCAAGTTCGACGATGCGAAGCAGCCGAAGGTCGGCGAGGCGGCGTATCCGTACACCGGGCCGAGCGGCTACGAGTGCATGCCTTCGTACTACTCGGACGAGCGCGGGCCGTTCGGTCGCAATCTGCTGCCGACAGCCGCGGTGCGCGCGGCCGTCAGGAGCGCCGGGCTCGCGACGCCGATCGTCGTGAGCGGCGGCATCTACGGTTTCGAGCAGGCGGAAGCGGCGCTGGCCGCAGGCTGCGGCGACATCGTCGGCTTTGCACGCCAGGCGCTCGCCGACCCGGACTGGTTCCGCAAGGTCAGGTCAGGGCGCGGCGAGCAGGTGCGGTTGTGCCTGTACACGAACTACTGCGAGGCGCTCGATCAGCGCCACCGCGAAGTCACCTGCGAGCTGTGGGATCGCGAGGCGCTCGATGAGCCCGGCGTGCAGCTCGCGAGCGACGGCAAGCGGCGCCTGCTGGCGCCGGACTGGCCCGAGTGACATACATGAAAAGGCATATGAATCGACCAGCCGACGCCCTATACTGACCGCGTCGACCCCACGGTAACGGCATGGAACCCGACTTCGCAGCGCTGCGCCGGGAGTTCCCGCTCCTGCAGCACACCACCTACCTGAACAGCGGCTCGTACTGCGCGCTGACCAACTCCGTCAAGGACGCGTTCGACCGCTACCTGCAGGACCGCCTGGAAGTCGGCGCGAACTGGGACGTGTGGGTCACCAAGAACGATGCGGTGCGCTCGCTGATGGCGCAGCTGCTGCGCGCGTCCCCCGATGAAATCGCCGTCACGGCTTCCGCGTCGGCAGGACTGAACGCCATCGCCACCGCGCTGCAGTTCACCGGCGGCCGCGACAAGGTCGTCATCAGCGACTTCGAGTTTCCGACCAACGCGCAGATCTGGCACGGGCAGGAGCCGCGTGGCGCACGCGTCGTGCACGTGCCCCGCGACGCAACCGGCTACATCCCGCCCGAAGCCTTCGCGAGCCACATCGACGAGCAGACGAAGCTGGTCGCGATCACGCACGTCTGCTTTCGCAACGGGGCGCGGCTCGACATCCCGGCGATCGTGCGCCTGGCGCGCGCCAAGGGCGCGCTGGTGCTGCTCGACTGCTACCAGTCGGTCGGGTCGGTCGACATCGACGTCAAGGCGTTGGATGTCGATTTCGCGGTCGGCGGCATGCTGAAGTACCTGCTCGGCACCGCGGGCATCGGCTTTCTGTACGTGCGCGATTCGCTCGTGCGCGCCTTGCACCCGACGCACACCGGCTGGTTCGCGCAGGAAAACATCTTTGCGATGGACATCACCGCGAACCGGCCCGCATCGACCGCGCGCCGCTTCGAAGCCGGCACGCCGCCCGTCGTGAGCTGCTACGCGTCGGAGGCCGGCCTGAAAATTCTGCTCGGTGTCGGCACCCCGGCAATCGACCGTCGCGTGCGCGCGCTCACGCGGCGCTGCATGGAGCAGCTGCGCGGCATCGGCTGGGCAAGCGTCACGCCGGAGCATGATGAGCGCCACGGCGCGATGGTCTGTGTGCCTTCGCGGGCCAGCACAGAGCTGTCGCAAGAGCTCATGAAGCGTAAGATCGTCACGTCGAACCGCGACAACAACCTGCGCATCTGCCTGCACTTCTACAACGACGACGAGGACGTGGACGTGCTCGTCGAAGCGTTGCGGGAGCTGCGCGGGCAGTACGCCATCTGACAAGAGGAATCGAACCATGGCCACCGATAAGGGCTCCGCGCTGCTCGGCGATCTTGCTGCGAGCATCCTGAGCGGCGGGATACGCGTCGTCGATCTCACGGTGCCGCTGGAGCCGGCGACGCCGACGATCCAGCTGCCGCCGATCTTCGCGCCGTCCAAGCCGTTCTCGCTGG
>DATEJG010000127.1:0-28631 GCA_035278165.1 Steroidobacteraceae bacterium | reverse complement strand
CGTCGTGCATCATGTCCGCGTTGAGGTGAAAGCGCTGTGCGTCGCTGAGAGTGGAGAGCAGGGCGGTGGCCCGGCTTGCGCGTTCCATGCCGTCGAATGCAACGATCGCGATCGTGCCGAGCGCGGCGAGCAGCAGGAACTGGATCAGTCCGAGGCGCGCGCGAATGGAGAGAGCGACGGGATGGAGCCGCCGCAAGCGGGTGAGCACGGAACCGGAGTGACCCATCATTGCGTCGGCGGCTGACCACCCCTCGCTGGGGCCCCGGTACGCTAGCGGATGACAGGGTGGGATTGCGTGAAATGAGTCGCAGGCCCCGAGAGAATCCAGCAAAATCAGGGATGGCCGCCCTCCCGCGGGTCTGCGCGACCCCGCGATTTCCGGTCAATGATTGTGGCGCGGCGGCTTGGCGGCGATGTTGCGATATTTCAACGCCGGCTCCAGCACTGCGCCGCTGTCGAGCTGACCGACAGTGGCGCGATAGAGCTCCTGCCACGGCGTCGCGCTCGGCGGCGTGGGCGGCACTCCGGACTGTTTGCGGCGCTCGATTTCGTCGCTCGCGACGAGCATGTCGCAGCGCGACGCGTTGAGGTCGATGCGCAGCATATCGCCGGTCCGCAGCCATGCGAGCCCGCCGCCGGCGGCGCTTTCCGGCGAGGCGTTGAGGATCGACGGGCTGTCCGAAGTGCCCGACTGCCTGCCGTCGCCGATCGTCGGCAGGCTCGTGATGCCGCGCTTCAGCAGCGCGTCCGGCGGCTGCATGTTGACCACTTCCGCCGACCCGGGCCAGCCGAGCGGCCCGGCGCCGCGAATGACGAGGATGCAGCGCTCGTCGATGGCGAGCGCCGGATCGTTGATGCGCGAGCGATAGTCCTCGCTCCCCTCGAAAACCACCGCGCGGCCCTCGAATACATTGTCCTCGCCGCTCGCGCACAGGTACCGGCGGCGGAACTCTTCGCCGATCACGCTCGCCTTCATGATCGCGAAGTCGAACAGGTTGCCGCGCAGGACCACGAAGCCGGCGTTGTGTCGCAGCGGCGTCGTGGCCGACGCGATCATTTCGCGATCCTCACTGGCACGACCGGCGACGTTGTCGCGCAACGTGCGGCCGGTGACCGTCAAGGTGTCGCCGCAGAGCTTGCCGGCCTCGAGCAGCTCGTGCAGCACCGCCGGAACGCCTCCCGCGCGATGGAAGCGCTCGCCGAGATAACGACCGGCGGGCTGCATGTTCACGAGCAGCGGGACGTCGCGCCCGTACGTCGTCCAATCTTCGGCGGTGAGCTCGATGCCCGCATGACGGGCCATGGCTGTGAGGTGCGGCTGCGCGTTGGTCGAGCCGCCGAGCGCGGCGATCGTGGTGATCGCGTTGAGGAACGCGGGCCGCGTGAGGATCCGCGACGGCCGCAGGTCCTCGAACGCCATTTCGACGATGCGCCGGCCGGTCGCATACGCCATCTGCGCGCGCTCGCGATACGGCGCTGGAATGGCAGCGCAGCCTGGCAGCGACAAGCCGAGCGTCTCGGCCACGGCATTCATCGTCGACGCCGTGCCCATGGTGTTGCAATGTCCGGCGGAGGGCGCGGATGCGAGCGCAGCTTCGAGGAACTGCTGCGGCGAGATCGTGCCGGCGGCGAGCCGGCGCCGGCTTTTCCAGATCACGGTGCCGGAGCCGACCAGCTCGCCTTCGAACCAGCCGTCGAGCATCGGGCCGCCCGACAGCACGATCGCGGGGATGTCGACTGTCGCTGCCGCCATGACGCCGGCCGGCGTGGTCTTGTCGCAGCCGGTTGTCAGGACGACGGCATCGAGCGGATAGCCGTGCAGGATCTCGACCAGGCCGAGATAGGCGAGATTGCGATCCAGCGCCGCGGTCGGCCGCCGGCAGTTCTCGAAGATCGGGTGCGTGGGAAACTCCAGCGGAATTCCGCCGGCGTCGCGAATGCCGTCGCGCACGCGTGCGGCGAGCTCGATGTGAATGCGGTTGCACGGCGTGAGGTCGCTGCCGCTTTGCGCGATGCCGATGACCGGCCTGCCGCTGGTGAGCTCTGCGGCTGTCAGTCCGTAGTTCATGAAGCGCTCCAGATAGAGCGCGGTCAGGTCGATGTGCTCGCGATCGTCGAACCATTGTTGCGAGCGAAAGCGGCGCGGCGGGCTCATGGCACGACCGTTACGCGGTGCTGCGGCAATCCGGGCGTGTCGACACGCATGGAGAACAGCCCGCCTGCGAGCGGCTGTTGTGCTCTCTGCTGCTCCGACAATCCCTTCCAGGCGGTGGTCACGTACAGCGTGCGCAGATCCTCGCCGCCGAAGCACGCCTTGGTGCAGTTCGCGACGGGCAAGCGCACGGTTTCGAGCAACTCGCCGCCCGGCGCGTAGCGCTGCAGCCCCCAGCCGCCGAACAGGCCGACCCACACGCACCCCGCGGCATCGACGCTGGGACCATCGGGCCAGGCGCCCTCGACACCGACGCGCGCGAACACGCGACGATTGCTCAGCGCTCCGTCGCGGGCCAGGTCGAACGCGTAGATCGAGCGTTGCAGCGTATCGACGTGATAGAGCGTGCGGCCGTCCGGACTCACGGCCGGTCCATTCGTGATGACGTAGCCTTCATCGCAGCACTGCAGGCCGCGCTCGTCGAACCGATACAGCGCTCCGCTCGGTCGGCGCTCGTCGTCATCCATCGTGCCGAACCACAGGCGTCCCGCGGCGTCGACGCAGGCATCGTTGAGGCGATTGCGCGGTCGATCGGAGTCGACGCGCGCGATCAGCGAGAACGTGTCGCTGCGGGGGTCGAAGCGGTGCAGTCCGCTGCGCAAGCCGCAGACGAAAGTGCCGTCAGCGGCAGGCGCCAGGAAGCCCACGTCTTCGGCCGTCGACCAGGAGCGCAGCTCGCCGCCCCGTTCGTCGCAGCGATGGATCCGGCGCCCCTTGATGTCGACGAACCAGAGCGTGCGCGCTTCGGCCAACCACACTGGTCCTTCGCCCAGCTGCGCCCCGACGGGGCAGATGCACTCCGTCAGCGCCATCCTGCGTCCACGAAGTATTCGTGGCCTGTGCACATGCGTGCGGCGTCGGAGGCGAGAAACAGCACCATCGCAGCCACGTCAGCCGGCTCCACGCGTTGCTTCAGACACTGCTGCCTGAGCATTTGCGCCTCGGCCTCCGGGGTGTGCCACAGCTTGGTCTGTCGCGGCGTACGCACGCCGCCCGGCACGACGCAGGTGACCCGCACGCCGTGCGTGCCGAGGTCGCGGGCGAGCCCGCGCGTCATGCCCTCGATGCCCGCCTTTGCGGTCTCATAGATCGTAAGGTCCGGCAGTGCCAGGTGCCACGCCACGGAGCCGAGGTTGACGATCGCGCCCGCGCGCGCCGCCTTCATTCCGGCTGCGACTGCCTGCGCGCAGAAAAAGTAGTGGCGCAGATTCACGGCAATGCGCTCGTCCCAGTACGCGGCCGACGTCTCGTCGAGACTGTGCCGATCGTCGTTGGCGGCGTTGTTGACCAGGATCTCGGTCGCGCCGGCCGCATCGTGGATGCTGCGAAACGCGCTCTGCACGGCAGCGACGTCGGTCAGGTCGCAGGGGACGTAGCGGGGCGGAATCGCGCTCGCGCTCAGGCGCCGTTCGAGCGCGCGCGACTCGCCCTCGGCGATGTCGATGAAGAACACCTGCGAGCCCTGGCCGGCGAACGATTCGACGATCGCAGCGCCGATGCTCGAGCCGCCGCCGGTGACGACGACGCGCCTGTTGCGCAGGCCGGGATAGATGGCGTGCGTGCTCATGTCAGCAAGCCTCGCGCCGCGAGGTTGCGCATCAGCCGCGCGATCCCGAACGACCACGGCGGCGCGAGGTCGCACCGCGTGACTTTGTTCTCCAGCGTGCCGAGCCGGGGCGAGTGCACGCGCACCACGTCGTTCGGCTGATGGGTGAAGCCGCGGCCCGGCGCCCCGCGATCCTCGGTCGGCGCGAACAGGGTGCCGAGGAACAGCGCGAAGCCGTCCGGATACTGGTGCTCGCCGAGCGTCTGCGCGATGAGGTCGAGCGGGTCGCGGCTGATCTGCTGCATCGAGCTGCTGCCCGCGAGGCGGTAGCCGTCCTCGCCCTCGACCTGCAGCGTCACTTGCGCAGAGCGAACATCGTCGAGCGTGAAACGCTCGTCGAACATGCGGATGAAGGGCCCGATCGCGCACGATGCATTGTTGTCCTTCGCTTTGCCGAGCAGCAAGGCGCTGCGGCCTTCGATGTCGCGCAGGTTGACGTCGTTGCCGAGCGCGGCGCCGAGCGCACGGCCGCCCGAATCGCACGCCAGCACGATTTCCGGCTCGGGATTGTTCCAGTGCGAGTCCGCGCGGATCCCGATCCAGTCGCCCCAGCCGACGGCCGCGAGCACCGGCGCCTTGGTGAACACTTCGGCATCCGGCCCGATCGCGACCTCGAGATATTGCGACCACAGCTGGTCTGCGATGAGCGCCTCCTTGAGTCGTGCCGCCTCCGCGGAGCCTGGCCGGACCGAGCGGATGTCGGCGCCGACGCGCTGCTGCAGGGATTCGCGAATCTGCTGTGCTCGCGCGGCGTCGCCGCGTGCACGCTCCTCGATCACGCGTTCCACGGCGGAGAGCGCGAACGTGACTCCACACGCCTTGATGCACTGAAGATCGAAGGGCGCGAGCAGCCGCACTTCCTGCGCCGATGCGCGCCCGGGCGGCGTGCGATACGCGGGGACCATGACCAGCCGCTCCGCGGGACCGAGGTCGGCGCCCGGCGGAATGCCGCCGCTCCAGCCGTTCAACAACTCAGACACCGTGGGCGCGAAGCCCGACACATCGCGGACGCGTCCAGCGGTAACCACCACCGGCGAGGGACCCGCGCGCGTCTGCACTCGGCCCACGAGCACCGCGTCGCGCCAGTCCGAAGGGAGAGCCTCACTCATGACGATGTAGCGATCCGCTTGCTGGGTGCGTCAGATGGTAAACGTTTTCAGGTAAAAGCCAAGCAATCGCCGTTTTCAGGTGAGTTACGCGGCGGTACGCCGACCGCGTACGCGATCCACGCGCACTCTCCGGATTGCACCAAACGCCTGTTTCCACAGCAATTTGCACGATATCTACGGAGCGCGATCCGCCGCGGCTGGCGTCGCGCCGACCGGTCCATTGCTTGACAGTCGGTGTAAAAACGTTTACCTATCTAGCCACCGCGGCACCGCTCCGACGACAAGATTTCCGCTCGCGGACAACTTCAGGGGGCTCAAGTGGGCAGAACCAAAGCATTGCCAGGCGTCTTGGTCACGGTCCTGGCGTTCGACGGCAGTTCCTGGGCGGTACACGCGGCAGAGCGGGCGGAGGTCGCGGAGCTCGAAGAAGTCATCGTCACGGCCACGCGCCGCGAAACGAACCTGATGGACACCGCCGGCGCGATCAGCGTGCTGAGCGGCGCCGAGCTGCAGTCGCGCGGCGTCGTCAACATCACGGCGCTGGATACGCTGGTGCCTAACATGAAGGTCCTGGATCAGCAGAACCAGGGCATGGGCGCGGTGCAGATCTCCATGCGCGGCATCGTCAACTCGAGCTTCATCGAGATCGGCGATCCGAACGTCGGCTTTCACGTCGACGGCGTCTATATGTCGCGGCCGCAGGCTGCGCTGAACCTGCTGTTCGACGCGCAGCGCCTGGAAATCTCGCGCGGCCCGCAAGGCACGCTGTACGGCCGCAACTCCACCGTCGGATCGATCAACGTCGTCAACAACCGGCCGAGCGCGGACCAGTTCGCCGCGAGCGGCACGGCTGAGCTCGGCAACTACGACAACAGGGTCGCGAGCGGAGTGGTCAACGTTCCGGTGATCGACGGCGTCCTCGCGCTGCGCGCATCGGGGTTCTGGCAGGAGCGCGACACTTACTACAACCTGCTGAACGACGATGTGCTGGCGCTGCCGCAAGGCCTGACGCTTGCCGACAGCCCGTATCGCGAGCGCTTCGGCGACGGCACCGGCGACGACGGCGCGGGCGCCCTCGACCAGAACGCGTGGCGCGTTTCGGGATTGCTGACGCCGTTCGAGGATTTCTCGGTCTACGCGTCGTACGAGAAGTTCGCGAACGACTCGCCGATCGCGCCGAGCACCGTGCGCGGCCACGAATACACCGCGTACCTGAGCAATCCGCACGTCACCGACCAGACGATCGAGACGTTCCGCGGCGAGATCAAGTACGAGATCGCGAACGCGGTCGAGCTCAAGGGCACGTTCGGCGACCAGACCTACCAGCACGAGATCATGGTCGATCTCGACGCCGGCACTTCGCGCTACTCGCCGGAGCGGACCCACCCGCTCGCCGGGGATGCGCTGACCTTCGAGCAGACCTTCTACGATCGCGACTGGACCACGGACTCGCAGTCGTACGAGCTGGTCGCGTCCTCGACCTACGACAGCAGCGTGCAGTGGCTGGCCGGCTACTTCAATTTCAAGGAGGACACGTTCCGCGACTTCTGGATCGACCTGCCGACCAACGGCTCGGGCATCATCAACTTCAATCAGCCGAGCCGCGAGGCGGAGTCGGAAGCGCTGTTCGGGCGTCTGGACTGGGACATCAACGACCAGTGGCACGTCGCGGCGGGCCTGCGCCGCACGCAGGACACGCGCACCGATACGGGCGTGAACCGTTTCAGCTCCTTCCCGGGCGACGGCTCGGTCAACGCGTACGGCTCGCCGGTCTTCGTCGATCGCGCCGGCGCGACCGATCTGCAGTTCCTGTGCAGTCAGAACCTGAAAGTCGGCCCGTGCGCCGGCATCGGCGCGCCGCCGCGAGCGGTCACCGACATCAATGGCGGACCGCTGCGCGTTCCGGCCCTGGCCGACGGGTTCGCCGCGGCGACCGGCTCGCCGATCGGGCTGATCGATGCCGGCATCGCCGCGATGACCGCGCCCGGCGCGACCGTCTTCACGAATGCGATCACGACCGACGCACAGCTGCGCGAGATATCGCGGCTGTTGTCGTCGAACCAGGAGATCGCGCTCATCGGCGCGGCGGGCTCGTTCCCCCGCGTGTTCTTCACCGAGCAGGAGTTCAGCTACACGGATGCGAGCGTCACGCTCGACTGGTCGCCGCGCGAGGGCTCGCTGCTGTACGGCACCGTGGCGACCGGCCACAAGGCCGGCAGCCAGGAAATCTTCTATCACCCGCGCCTGCACCAGTTCATCAACTCGGTGATCGAGCCGGAGAAGCTGGTGTCGTACGAGCTCGGCTGGAAAGAGGAGTTCAAGGACATCGGCAAGGGCCTGAACGTCTCCACCGCGCTGTTCTACATGGACTACAAGGACAAGCAGCAGTCCGTGTTCGTCGACGGCGGCGACCTGTTCTGCGCCTCGACCTTCGGCGACTTCAACGGCGACGGCTACCTGGAGAACTTCGTGCAGTTCCTCGGCGGCGTGCCGATCTTTGCCGACAGCGCCGCGCTGGTGAACAGCGGCAACGCGACGCTGCGGCCGGACATCGTCGGCGTCGACGGTCAGCCGAGCTGGGAGCTGAGCCCCGCGCAGGTCCAGCAGGCGATCGCGGCGTGCTCGGAGGGCTCGCGCGGCGTCGACGAGCCGCTGGCCGATCGCCCCGGCATGCCGAATTTCCTCGAGCTCATGCAGGTGAACTTCGGCAACGCGACCATCGCGGGCCTGGAGATGGAGTACGCGTGGAGCATCACCTCGGCCGACCGCCTGTCCGGTTTCGCGACCGTCAACCTGATCAACGAGGTCAAGGATCCGCGCGCCGACGCGCTGCCGTTCAACCTGCACGACTCGCTCGCCTGCAGCGATCGCGTCGGCGGCTGCCCGAACATCGCTTCGACCGACGGCAACGAGCTGCCGTTCGCGCCGGACTTCACCTTCCGCGCCGTCTACGAGCATGACTTCCGGCTCGGCGAGGCGACGCTGACCGCGGGCGTCGATTTCAGCTACAACAGCTCCTACTGGCTGTCGATCTGGAACACCGGATGCTACGAGTCGGTGCGCCTCGGCACCGAGGTCTGCAACAACAGCGACAAGCAGGAGGGCTACGAGCTGGTCGATCTGCGCCTGCGCTTCACCAGCCCGAGCGGCAAGTTCTTCGTCGAGGGCTATTCGACCAACGTGACCGGGACCAGGTACGCCACCGGCAACATCCGCCCGACCAACGAGGACAGCGTCACGCCGTTCGCGTTCAACACGCCGCGGATGTACGGCCTGCGCACCGGGTTCAACTTCTTCTGATGGACGCGACGCAGCTCGCTGCGCAGTTCTGGCGCGACGGCTATCTCGTCCTGGAGGATTTTTTCCGCCCGAGCGTCATGGATCGGCTCGACCGGCTGATCCGCCGGCGCTTCGGCGCGGACCCTGCGTTCTGGCACAACGAGGAGTTCCTGACGAAGGCGCGCACCGAGGTGATTCCCTGGTTCCCGCAGCAGGAAGGGGTCGCGGAGTTCGACGACCTCGAGGCTGCGGCCGGCTTCAAGGGCCTCACCGATGCGATTCTCGGCAGCGGCTGGCAGCGTCTGTATTGCATGGTCATGTTCTCGAAGCCGGGCACCGCAGGGCAGGCGTGGCATCAGGACTGCGCGCCGGAGGATCCGGCCATTCACAACCTGAACCGGCTCGTCTACACGAGCGATGTCGGGCCCCTCGACGGCGGGCAGACAGTCGTCGTGCGCGGCTCCCACCGCCACGGACTGCTGCCCGCCGGCGATCCGGAAGTGCGCTTCGACGATGAAGTCGTGCTCACGCCGACCAAGGGAATGGTCGTGTTCCTGCACGGCCACACCTGGCATCGCGTGCTGCCGGTGCGCGGCGCGGCGCGCGTGTCGACGAACTATCGTGCTATGCCGGCGGGCACGCCCGAGTCGATCACGGATGTCTGCGTCTACCGCAACATGCGCTATTGCTTCTCGACTTCGAGCGTCGTCGAAGAGCGCTGAATGCGCTCGATGTGCTCCTGAAACTTCAGGCTGTTGGCCCACGGCATGACGGCCGACTGGCGGCGGCCCTGCAGAATGTCGTCGCTTGCGGCCTGCGCCTCGTAGTTGAAGCCGAGCGTCGTGCGCGCGTCGTCGAAGGTGTCGATGCGCTCGTCCAGCCGATACAGGTGACAGCGGCTCGCGCGCCAGAAATCAGGGATTGCGATATAGCCTTCGTCGCCGACGATGTAGGCCCAGTTCTGCAGCTTGCAGCGAAATGAAGTCGCCAGCGTGGCGATGCAGTCGCCGTAGTCGAGCACTGCAACGACATCGTCGTCGACGCCGTTCGGCGCGCGCCGCACGACGACCTGTACGCGCTCTGGATCCTGTTGCAGGAACAACCATGCGAGCGCGATCGGATAGATTCCCATCTCGAGCAGCGCGCCGCCGCCGAGCGTCGCGTCGTACTCGCGACGCTGCGCATCGTACGGCAGCAGCGGGTAGCCGAAATCCGCCTTGATGTGCCTGATGCGGCCGACGCGCCCCGCGGCAACCCATTCGCGCGCCTGGATCACTGCGGGCAGAAAATACGTCCACATCGCTTCCATCAGATAGCCGTTCGACTGCCGGGCGATCGCGATCAGCGATCGCGCTGTCGCCAGGCTCGTGGTCAGCGGCTTCTCGCAGAGAACTGCCTTGCCTGCGCGCAGCGCGTCTGCAGTGTTCTCGTGATGCATCGCGTGAGGCGTTGCCACGTACACGGCGTCGACTTCGGGGTCGTCGAACAGCGCGCGGTAGCTGCCATAGCTGCGCGGGATCGCATATCGATGCGCGAACTCGGCGGCAGCTGCTTGCGTCCGGGCGGCCACCGCGACGAGCTCGCCATTCGGGACCTGCGGAAAGTCGGCGGCGAACTGCCGCGCGATGCGCCCCGTCGTCAGGATTCCCCAGCGGACGCGCCGGCTCATGGGCGGCCGGCGCCGGCGAGATCGACCTCGAGCTGTTCGAGCGTGCGACCCTTGGTTTCCGGCAGGAGCCACGCGATCAGGGCGAGACCGACGATGCCGAACAGCGCATAACCGAAGAACGTCGCGGCGCTGCCGAGCGTCGCGAGCTGCCACGGAAACAGGAACTGCACCGCGAAGCTTGCGAGGCCGTTGAAGAAGCCGACGAACGCCATGGCGATGCCGCGGATGCGGTTCGGAAAGATCTCCGAGAACAGCACCCACATCACCGGGCCGAGCGAGATCGCGAACGACGCGACGAAGGCGAGAATGCCGACCAGCACCAGCAGCGGGTTGATGCGCACCGCCGCACGGATCAGCTCCGCCTCGTGCGCCTTCACGCTGCGCTCGCCGAGCGCCGCTGTCAGCGCGCTCTTGTATGAGATGTCGTCGCGGTATTCGATGCCGACGATCGGTTGAAGCGCGGCGGCGTCGACCTGCGCGGACAGCGTGCTTGCTGCCGCAGGCGTCAGCTCATAGCGCGCCTCGCGAAAGCCGTACCCGGCGAGCGCCGTACTGACGATCACGCCCGCAAGCCCCGCGAGCAGCAGCGCCCGGCGGCCGAGACGATCGATGAGCGCCATCGCCAGGATCGTGAAAATGATGTTGATGATGCCGATGAGCGTGGCCTGCGCGAATGCCGCGTTCGTGCCCACGCCGCTCTGCTCGAAGATCGTCGGCGCGTAGAAGTAGATGGCGTTGATGCCGGTGACCTGCTGCGCGATGCCGACCGCCAGCCCGATCGCGATCGGCAGCTTCATCGCCGGCTTGAACAGCTGCGCGACGCGCGAGGCCAGCGATCCCGCAGGCTCCGCGACGGTCGCCGCGATCTCCTGCAGCACGTTCGCGACGCGCTCCGTGGGGCGCAGTTTCGCCAGCACCGCGCCCGCTTCCTCGATGCGGCCCTGCAACGCGAGCCAACGCGGGCTCTCGGGCACGAGGAACAGCAGGAACAGCCACACTGCTGCGGGCAGCGCGCCGACACCGAGCATCCAGCGCCAGGGATGACGATCGATCATCAAGGCGTGCACCCAGCCCGCGTCGCCCTGGCTCGCCTGCAGCAGGAAGTAGTTGACGAAGTAGGCCGCCGAGAAGCCGATCATGATGTTGAGCTGGTTGAACGAGACGAACAGCCCGCGCTTGTCGGCCGGCGCGATCTCGGCGATGTACATCGGCGCGATGCCGAGCGAAGTGAACGCCAGGCCGCCGAGAAACCGCGCCGCGACCAGCGTTTCGTAGTTCGGCGCGAGCGCCGAGCCCGCGGCGGACACCGTGTACAGCACGGCGAGGCCGAGCAGAACTTTCTTGCGACCGGCGTAGTCGCTGATCGGCCCGCTCAGCAGCGCCGCCATCAGTCCCGCGAGCGTCGGCGCGCCGACGACGAGCCCGACCTGCCAGGCATTCAGATTCAGCTCGGGCACGATGAAGCCGAGCACGCCCGAGATCACCGAGGCGTCGAAGCCGAACAGGAATCCGCCGATGGAAACGACCGCGGCGTAGTACGCAGTCAGCAGGTGGCTCTTGTGCATGTCGCTCTCGTCATTGCTTGCCGCCGTGCAGCCAGGCGGGCTTGCCGATCTCCGCGAGCCAGCGGCTGCGGATGACGTCGTTCGCCTGGATGCGCGAATCTCCCCAGTAGCCGTGCGCATAAGGCGCGGCCCACATCGGCTGCGTGTCCCACAGTGCATTGATGTATGCGACCGCGCGAATCGCATCGCGATTCGCTTCGACATACGCGAACAGCGGCTCGTACCACTCGCGCCAGATCTCGTCGGGCGTCTTCGCGACGCGGTCGCGCCCGGCCGCGCCGTCCCAGATCGGCGAGCGGTTGGCGCGCGACAGCTGACCGATGTCATATCCCTGCGGCGCGGCCTCCGCGATCATCACCGCCTTGCGCTCGCGTCGCGCGAACGCCAGCACTTCGTCGGCAAGCTGTCGTTGCGTCGGCGGCCGGATGCTGCCCACGCGCGGACCTTCCGCCGGCGGCAGGAACCACGAGAGCGCAACCCAGTCGACGTAGTCCGTGCCGGGATACCAGTCGCGGATGTCGTCATGCCGGCCGCCATCGAGCACGTCGTCGACAGGCGAGGCCGAAGCCTGCCACACGTACTCGACGTTGCTGACTCCTTGCGCGCGCATGCGATCGACGATGCGACGCCAGGCGCTGACGTACGTCCGATGGTCTTGGTAGCCCGCATTCCAGGCGCCGTCGAACTCGTAGCCGAGTCGCAGATGGACCGGCTGTTGCAACGAGCGGCAGAACTGCGCGAGCCGCGCGATCTTGTCGTCGTGCTCGCCGCGTGCGATCTGCGCCAGTCCGTCCTCGCGACGGCCGTTCGAGATGTCGACTCCGAGCACGAGCGTCGAGCGGGGGAAAGCAGCTGCCAGGCGTCGCGCGCTCGCGGGACCTGCGCCCCAGTCGCCGTCGGCTGCAGGCTTGCCGTCCGGCGTTTCGCCGAGGCCGCCGAACTGCGCATCGGGGCTGAGCAGATCGTAGAAGCCCAGGTACGTGGTCACGCCGCCGGGCGCCGGGCACTCGCTGCACTCGTCGCGATACTTCGCGATCGACTCGAAATCCTGCCCGACGATGAGCAGCGTGCGGCCGGCAGACGGCGGATTGGCGCCTGCACAAGCGCAGAGCGGGAAAAACATCGCGAGCGCGCACGCGCCAGCCGCTGCCGCAAGCGTCTTCAAGCGAGCGCCCCGCGATCGGACGAGTCGCGCTCCGTGTAGATGAAATGCGCGAAATCGGCCGGGTGTCGTCGCCCCGTCAGGTCCTGGCAGCACATGCCGACGAACGCGCCGGTGAAGTTCGCGCCTTCGCCTTTGCCTGCTTCGTCGCTGAGCAGGCTCGCATCGAGCGTGACCGGGATGGAGCGCCAGCTGTGCTCGCCGGAGTAGGCCCACGCGAAAGTCAGCCGCTCGTTGCGCACGCTGGCGCGCAGCCGGATCGCGCGGCCGGATTCGATCGCAATCGGGTCGCGCACCAGCGGGAAGCTCGAGGCGAGGCTCAGGTCGCCCGGGCAACTCATGATCCCGAGATGCTTGCCGATCCGCTCGTCGGAGGAGATGTAGAGGTAATGATGCTTGTGGCCGTTGTAGTAGCAGACGAGACCGGCGGCCTGCTGGAAATCCCGCGGCTCGAATGCCACTTCGGTCTCGGCGTCGAAACAGAAATGCGTCTGGCGCCGCGCGACCAGTGCCTGGTGAAACAGGCTGCCGAGCGACTCGCGGCCAAACAGGCGCAGGCACCCGGGCTTTTCGGTCAGCGAGAACAATGCTTCGGGCTCGGGCGAGCGCAGCCACTGGAAATCCTGCGGCAGAACCGCGCCGTCGAACCGGTAAGTGCGGTCTTGCAGCGGGCTCGCGAGCGCCGGTGAAGTCGCCGTCTCGCCGGGCGCGAGACGAAACCAGCCATCTGCATCGAGCACGAGCTTGCGCAGCGCCGTCTCGCGACCGAGCGGGCTGCGCCGCGTTCCCGGCAGCGGACGGCTGCAGAGGTGGGTCATGTAGAACGAGCCATCTGCCGCTTCGACGATGTCGCCGTGCCCGACGCGCTGCAGATAAGCGTCGGGCGTGTGCCGCGCGGTCGCGATGTGCCGATCCGGATGCAGCTCGTACGGTCCCGCGATCTCGCGCGATCTCGCGAGCGAGACAGCATGGTCGTAGCCCGTGCCGCCTTCGGCGGTCAGCAGATAGTAGTAGCCGCGGAAGCGATACAGGTGCGGTCCTTCGGTGAGACCGAGCTCGCTGCCGCCGAAGATGCGGCGGATCGGACCGACCAGACGGCGCTCCCGCGCCGAATATTCCTGCAGCACGATGCCGCCGAAGCGGCTGCGATCGGCGCGATGGTCCCACACCATGTTCACCAGCCACTGGCGGCCATCCAGGTCGTGGAACAGCGAGGGATCGAAGCCGCTGCTGTTGAGATAGACGGGCGCGGACCAGCGGCCGCTCACGCTGGCGCAGGTCGTCAGGTAGTTGTGCGTGTCCTTGAAGTTGCCGTCGAAGCGCTTGACGTCGGTGTAGACGAGATGGAAGAGACCGTCATGCCAGGTGAGGCACGGCGCCCATACGCCGCACGAGTCGGGCGCGCCGCGCATGTCGAGCAGCTCGGCGCGATTCAGCGGGCGGGCGACCAGCTGCCAGTCCACGAGGTTGCGGGAGTGATGGATCTGCACGCCCGGATACCACTCGAAGGTCGACGAGGCGATGTAATAGTCGTCGCCGACACGGCAGATCGATGGATCCGGATTGAACCCCGGCAGTATGGGATTTCGAATCACCGGGCGAGTATCTGTGTAAACGTTTGCCCCGTCAACGCGGGGAGCCCGGCGGTACGTCGGGCGCCGCCCAGGGATCCGCAAGGCTCTCTTAACTAAAGCGTTTTCGGCGCCCGGCAGCCATTTTGAGGCGACCGGGCAGCGGCCGGCCGTCACTGGCGCAGGTCCTCGGATTGCTATCCGGGTGAAATCGTTTACACTGAATCATGTCTGTTTTTCTGGGCATCGACGTCGGCACCCAGAGCGTCAAGGTAGTCGCCTATGACGCCGAGCGACGCGCGGTCAGCCAGAGCGTTGCCGCTGCCCTCGACCTGGTTGCGCGCGAGGACGGCACCCGCGAGCAACTCGCGCAGTGGTGGATCGAAGCCTTGCGCCACTGCACACGCGCGCTCGATCCGGTCGTCAGGGCAGGCATCAAAGCGATCGGCGTCTCGGGGCAGCAGCACGGCTTCGTCGCGCTCGATGAGGCCGGCGCAGTGCTGTGCCCGGTCAAACTGTGGTGCGACACATCGACGACCGCGGAGTGCGAGGAAATCACCGCGGCCGTCGGCGGCGTCGAGCGCTGCGTGGCGCTCGCGGGAAATCCGATCCTGCCCGGCTACACCGCGTCGAAAGTACGCGGGCTGCGCAACTCGCAACCGCAAACCTATGCGCGGCTGCGCACGATTCTCCTGCCGCACGACTATGTGAATTTTGCGCTCACGGGCGAGCGTTTCATGGAATGCGGCGATGCCTCCGGCACCGGCTGGATGGACGTGCGCTCTCGTACCTGGAGCACGCCGTTGTTGCGCGCCATCGATCCGCAGCGCGACCTCCAGGAATGCCTGCCGTCGCTGGTCGGCGCGGCGAGCGAATGCCGCATCTCGAGGCGCGCGGCCGAGGAGTTCGATCTGCCGGAACGCGCGGTGATCGCGGTCGGCGGCGGCGACAACATGATGGCGGCGATCGGCACGGGCAATGTCTGCGCGGGCCGTCTCACGGCCAGCCTCGGAACCTCCGGCACGCTGTTCGCGCACGCCGATCGCCCCGTCATCGACGGCGGCGACATCGCGGCGTTCTGCTCGTCCGCGGACGGCTGGTTGCCGCTGATCTGCACGATGAATTGCACCGTCGCCACCGAGCAGGTACGCAAGGTCGCCAACATCGCGCTCGCGGACACCGAGGCCCTGCTGGCAACGACGACGCCCGGCGCCGGCGGCATCGTCTCGCTGCCGTTCTACAACGGCGAGCGTACGCCGAACCTGCCGCGAGCCAGCGCGAGCATCTTCGGGCTCGACGTTCACAACATGAGCCCGGCGAACCTGCTGCGCTCGGCAATGGAAGGCGCGACATTCGGCTTGCGCTACGGGCTCGATGCGTTCGCCGCGGCGGGCCTGCGCTTCGCGAGCGTCTGCGTGACCGGCGGCGGCTCGACCAGCGCGACCTGGCGGCAGATGGTGGCCGACATTTTCAACCTGCCGGTCATCGTGTTGCGACAACAGGAAGGAGCGGCGCTCGGCGCAGCGCTGCAGGCCGCGTGGACGTGGCAGCGGTCGCGCGGCGACGGGCAATCGCTGCAGTCGCTCGTCGATGCGCACCTGACCATCGACTCCGCGGCGAGTTGCACGCCGGCTCCGGGCGCGGCGCAACGATACGAGGAGGTGTACGCGAGCTACCTGCGGCACCTCGCGAGTCTCCAGTCTGCAGCAGGGAATCCAGCATGAGCGCGAGCTACTACGTCGGCGACACCGAATTCTTCGAGGGCATCGGCCGGATCCGCTTCGAGGGCCGCGACTCCGACAATCCGCTCGCCTTCAAGCACTATGACGCGCAACGCCGCGTCGGCGAGCGCACGATGCAGGAGCATCTGCGCTTCGCGGCCTGCTATTGGCACACCTTTCTGGGCGCGGGCGCCGATCCGTTCGGCGTCGGCACCCGGGTGTTTCCGTGGGACGCGCCGGCCGATCCGCTGCGCGCGGCGAGCGCGCGCATGGATGCGGCGTTCGAGTTCTTCACGAAGCTCGGCGTGCCGTACTACTGCTTCCACGATCGCGACCTCGCGCCGCCGGGCGCATCGGTCGCCGAATCCGAGCGCAACCTGGTGGCGCTGGTCGAGCGCGCGGGCAAGCTGCAGAAGGTCACCGGCGTGCGGTTGCTGTGGGGCACGGCAAATCTGTTCGCGCATCCGCGCTACATGTGCGGCGCGGCCACCAACCCGGATTTCCAGGTGGTCGCGCACGCCGCCGCGCAAGTCAAAGCAGCGCTGGATGCAACCGTCGCACTCGGCGGCGAGAACTACGTGTTCTGGGGCGGGCGCGAAGGCTACTCCTCGCTCCTGAACACCGACTCGGCGCGCGAGCTCGACCATCTGGGCCGCTTCCTCGCGATGGCGCGCGACTATGGTCGTCGCATCGGCTTCAAAGGACAGTTCCTGATAGAGCCGAAGCCGATGGAGCCGATGAAGCACCAGTACGACTTCGATGCGGCCACCGTGGTCGGCTTCCTGCGGCACTACGGACTGGAGCGCGACTTCAAGCTCAACATCGAGGCGAACCACGCCACGCTCGCCGGGCACAGCTTCCACCACGAGCTGCAGGTGAGCGCCAACGCGGGGCTGCTCGGCAGCATCGATGCGAATCGCGGCGACGCGCAGAACGGCTGGGACACCGATCAGTTTCCGGTCGACCTCTACGACACGGCGACGGCGATGCTGGTCGTGCTGGAGCAGGGCGGCATCGCGCCGGGCGGCTTGAACTTCGACGCCAAGGTGCGGCGCGAGTCGGTCGACCTCGAGGATCTGTTCGTCGGTCACATCGGCGGCATGGACGCGTTCGCGCGCGGCCTGGAAGTCGCGCACGCGCTGCTGACGCGCTCGAGCCTGTCGAGCGACCGGAAGAATCGCTATCGAAGCTTCGACGACGGGCCGGGCGCGGCGTTCGAGCGCGGTACGCTCGACCTGGTCGCGCTGCGCGACATCGCGGCCGCGAACGGCGAGCCGGCGCTCGCGAGCGGCAAGCAGGAGCGGTACGAGAATCTGCTGAACCAGTACTTGAGCCGCTAGGCGCGGCGTGCCACGGAGCGGCGCACGACCAGCTCGTGCGGCACGAGCTCCGGCTCGGCGGTCAGCATGACGCCGTCCTCGATCGCGCGGCAGATGCGGTACATCGTCTTCTCGCCGATCTCCTCGGCGGGCTGGCGGATCGTGGTGAGCGGCGGATCGACGGCCTGGGAATAGCGGATGTCGTCGAAGCCGATGACCGAAATGTCGTCCGGCACCTTGAGCCCCGCGGCGCGGATCTCGTGCAGCGCGCCGATCGCCATCTCGTCGTTCGCGCAGAAGATCGCGGTCGGCGGCGTCGAATGATTGAGCAGGCCGCGCGTCGCCTTCACCGCGCCTTCGATCGTCAGCCGGCCTTCCACGACCCAGCCCTCCTGCACCGTGAGCTTCGCCTGCTTCATGGCCGCGCGATAGCCGGCCTCGCGATCCTTGGTGAGGAGCGAGGCTTTCTCGCCGGCGATGAAGCCGATGCGCTCGTGACCGTGCGCGATCAGGTAAGCCGTCGCTTCGCGCGCGGCGGCGACGTTGTCGATGTGCACGCTCGGCAGATGCCGCATCTGCGGATGGACCGCTTCGCAGCCGACGACGATCGGCAGCAGCCGCTCGCTCTTCTGCGAGATGATCTCCATGCCGAACGGCGGCATGGTCGCGAGCAGGATCATGCCGTCCGCCTGGCGCGACACCAGCAGGTTGGCGAACTCGTCGGAGGAGATCGAGCTCATCTGCGTCTCGCTGAACAGCACGCTGTAGCCCTTCTGCTGCGCGATCGCCTGGATGCCCTTGACCACGCCGGAGAAGAACGGATCGCCGATCGTCGGCAGCACGACCATGATGAAGTTGGTGCGGCCGCGGCGGAAATTCTGCGCCAGCGTGTTCGGCGAATAGCCGGTCTTGGCGATGGCGTCGCGCACGCGCGCGCGCGTTTCCTCGTTCACCCGGTCCTTGTTGTTGATGGTGCGCGAGACGGTCGCAATCGACACGCCGGCGAGCTTCGCGACTTCTTTGATGGAGACCATGCCGGCATCTTAAACCCGCGGCGCCCGCCGGCGGTGTGAAAAAACTGCATAAAAGCCCGTTTACATGCGCGAACCGGCCGCCTCCGGCCGCGATCGGCGGCGCGCGCAACGGCCAGAACCAGCCGAAATGGCCTGAAATGCCTGCTGCAAGCCGTTGTTGCGGCGGCAACCGCCCGGCCGCCGCGGCCCGCCGCGCGGCAGGTACGGGTTGACGTCCGCGATAAAAACGTTTACATCACGCGGCCGCAAGGAAAACGTTTTCACATCGTGTCTGGCTATCGTCAGGGGGGACCATGCAAGCGAAGAGCAGGTTTCGTCGATGGGGCATGAGCGCCACGCGCCGCTGGGCGGGATGGCTGGCAGTCCTGGCGGGCTGGCCGGTGCTGGCGTTCGGCGGGCAGGGCATCGAGGTCAACGGCGGCACCGCGACCCTGTACTGGGACGACGGCGGCTGGACCGGCAGCTGGAATTACCTGTGCCTCGGTCAATCCTGCATCGCCGGCAGCAAGGTCGGCACGCGCTACCAGCGCACGATCACCGAACAGTCGATCACCGTCGGCAACACCTACCAGATTCAGATCAAGGTCCAGGACAACGCCACCGGCCAGTACATCTCGCCGATGACCAACGTGACGGCGACCGCGGCCGGCGGCGGCGGCGGTAGTGCGCCTCCCGTGCCGACCGGCCTCGCGGTCGGCAGTCCGACCTCCTCGAGCCTCACCGTCACCTGGAACGCCGCGAGCGGCGCGACCAGCTACGACGTGTACCGGGCCGGCTCGATCGTCTCTTCGCCCACCGGCACGTCGTTCGTGAACAGCGGCCTGAGCGCGAGCACGACGTACAGCTACACCGTCCGTGCGTGCAACTCGACCGGGTGCTCGGCACAGACATCCGCCGTTTCGGGCACGACGAGTGCTGCGGGTGGCGGCGGCGGTGGCGGCGGTCAGTTCGGCATCGACGGCGCCGGCAAGCTCTACCACGCCGACCAGGGCTGGACCGCGACGTTCAACTACCTCTGCATCAACGACCAGTGCCAGTCCGGCACGCGCGTCAACGGCCGCTTCGAGCGCTCGGTGAGCGTGACCGCGGGCAACACCTACAACATCGAGTTCAAGGTCCAGGACAACACCATCGGCCAGTGCCTCACCGGCGCGAAGCCGATCACATACGTCGCGGGCGGTGCCTCCGTCAGCACGCCATGCGCGCCGCCTGATACCAGCGCGCCGACCGTCCCGACCGGACTGCAGGCGCTCGCGCAGAACGGTCATGCCGTGCAGCTGACCTGGACTGCGTCGACCGACAACGTCGGTGTCGCGAGATACGACGTGTATCGCAATGGCGGTGGCACTCCGGTCGGCACGCCGACCTCGCCGTCGTTCGTCAACACCGGGCTGACCGAGCAAACGACGTACACGTACACCGTGCGCGCATGCGATGCGGCCAGCAATTGCTCGGCGCAGACCGCGCCGGTCAGCGTGAGTACGCCGGTCTTCGTTCCCGATACCACTGCGCCGTCCGTGCCGACGGGATTGCAGACGACGTCGGTCAATCCGACTTCGGTCGGACTGTCGTGGGCTGCATCGACCGATAGCGGCGGCGTGGTCGCGAAGTACGACGTCTATCGCGACGGCGCGCTGGCGGGCTCGCCGACCGGCACGACCTTCACGGCGACCGGGTTGAGCTCGGGCGTGACCTACAGCTTCCGCGTGCGCGCCTGCGATGACTCGACCAACTGCTCGGCGCAGTCAGGGCCGTTGAGCGTCACGACCCCGGTCGTGCCGATCAACGTCGACACGACCTCGAACTCGTACTCCGATCACAACGTCGGTCCGGCGCCGCGCTCCAATGTGCCGGCTGCGCTGCCGACGCCGGTCAACGGCCTCGCCCCGACGTCGCACGGCTTCGCGTTCGACATCGTCGGCAGCACGCTGACGTGGCGCTGGGGCGCGCAGAACGTGACGGGCGTCGCCGGCTCGGTGCGCACTCCGGGCGATTCGGGTCTCGAGATGCATTGCTCCACCAACAACAACGCGACCTTCACGAAGGTGAACGTCGTCGGCGGCACGGCGACGATCCCCTGCGCCGGCAGCTACACGTACTTCTTCCGCTACCAGGGTCCGCGCGCGCTGAACAACAATCCGGCGACGCAATGGATCTACACGGCGCTGTTCACGACGGCAGGCTCGCGCATCGATCCGGCGCTGCGCGCGTCGTTCACGGACGGCTCGGCGAACTGGATGCGGCCGCGCCATCCGATCTCGCACGACGGCATCACTGCCGCGGTGATCGACAACCAGAGCAACGCGATCCGCATCCGCGACCTCGATCGCTACACGCTCTGGGTGAACGACGCACCCGGCAACGTCGCGCTGAGCTACGCGATCTCCGGCAACGTGCTGCGGGTGGAATCGCTGCGCAACGACGCCGGCGCGGTCAACGGCCAGAACTTCTTCGCGGTCGAGCAGAACCCCGGCTTCGGCGGCATCTACAGCTACGGCCAGGTGATCCAGTTCGAGATCACCGCGATCGCCGGCCGCGAGAGCGCGCAGACCTACAACGACTTCATGTACTACACCGTCGGCTACGGCTGGAGCGCCTACGGCGATCCGCGCCTGAAGTCGGCGGGCAAGGCCGGCACGACGATGTGGGTCTCCGACACCGGCACCTTCAACTTCCTCGAGCACAACGCGGTGTTCACGCAGCCGCTGGTGACGGTGCACACCGAGGACCTGATCGACGACTTCCTGGTCGGCCATCACATCTTCCACGGCATCGATCCGAACAAGCGCGGCTCGAGCCTGTTCGACGATCCGGACGTGCGCATCGGCGACCGCAGCTGCGGCGGCTGCCATTTCCGCGACGGCCGCGGCTCGGAGATCATCCAGACGGCGAAAGGCCCGCGCCTGCCGCCGCCGGTATTCGGCGTGAAGCTGCTCGACATGATCGTCGGCCGGCAGGCCGGGTTCACGTGGGACGGCTCGGTGCCGACGATCCGCCAGCAGGTCGAGAATGCGCTGGTGCAGGACCATCACGTGCAGGTCTCGGCCGTGCCGACCCGCGCGATCGACCTGATGACCTCCTACGTCGAGCTGCTCACGGTGCCGAACCGCGATCCGGGCGCATACGACCGGCCCGGCGTGGCGCAAGGCGATGTGCTGTTCACGCAGATCGGCTGCGCGTCGTGTCACACGCCGGTGCAGACGACGAGCAGCTCGGCGCCGACGCATCTGCGCAATCTGGAGATCCGCCCGTACACCGACATGAAGGTGTGGAACGTCAACGGCGGCAGCTTCAGGACGGCGCCGCTGTGGGGCCTCGGACACAACATCGACCTGCTGCAGCGCAACGCCCGTGCGATCCGCTACATGCACGACGGCTCGGCGACGTCGGTCGATGCTGCGATTCAGAAGCACGACGGCGCCGCGGCCAGTGCGAGGACGCAGTACAACGCGTTGAGCACGACCGATCGGGCGAACGTGGTGAAGTTCGTCGAATCGCTGTAGGCAAGGAGCAAGCTCATGCACCTGCAGTCATTCGTGAGGAATCTGCCTGTGCTGGCCGCCGCAGCGGTGCTGGCGGGCGGGGCAGCGTCGACCGCGGGTGCCGCGGTCTTCGCGCCGCCCGCGGGCAGCAAGCTCATCGTGGTCGGCCAGGATGTGAACAGCATCGCCGACTACGTGAGCAGCGTCGGCCTGACGCCCGCCGGTGTCACGGGCTACACCGGCATCACGGACCTCGGCGGGCTCACGACCAACGGCGATTGGGGCGCCGGCCTCAACAACGCGCAGACGCTGGTCAATACCTATCAGAACAGCATCGCAGTGATCGGCGTCTCGCTGAACGGCCAGACCGTCGCGTTCGCCAACGGCGCCTACGATGCGAATCTCGATCAGCTGATCAACACGCTGAAGGGCTGGAACCGGCCGGTGCTGCTGCGCTGGGGCTATGAGGTGGAGGGCACCTGGAACGGACATCCGGCGAGCGAGTTCAAGACCGGCTGGATCAAGGTGTGGAATCGCATCCGCGCGCTGAATGCGCAGAACCACATCGCGATGGTCTGGCAGACCGCCACGTATTGTCCGGACGGCATCAGCGTGAGCCAGGCGCTGAACTGGTATCCCGGCGATCAGTACGTCGACTGGATGGGCCTGTCGTACTTCGCGCCGCAGGACTGCAGCTGGGTCGAGGTCAACGACATGATCGCGCTGGCGCGCTCGCACGCGAAACCGTTGCTGATCGCCGAGTCGACGCCGCAGCGCTACGACATCGGCGCGCTCACCTACAGCACGGATGCGGCGTTCGGCGCGAACAAGCAGTCGCGAACCGCGCAACAGATCTGGAACGAGTGGTTCGCGAACCTGTTCACCGTGATCAACGCGAACGCCGACGTCGTTCGCGCGCTGGCCTACATCAACGCGGATTGGGACAGCCAGTGGCGCTGGAATCCGACCGACGGCATCGGCGCGGCCGAGGGCTACTGGGGCGATTCGCGCGTGCAGGCGCAGAGCACGGTCCGCACCAACTGGATCTCCGAGATCACCAGCAACAACTGGCTCGGCGGCAGCGGCACGCTGTTCGGTCAGCTGGGCTTCGGCTCGGGATCCGGCGACACGACGGCGCCGACTGTGCCCGCCAACCTGCAAGCTACGGCAACGTCGAGCAGCAGCATTGCGCTGACGTGGAGCGCATCGACCGACAACGTCGGCGTCGTGAGATACGACATCTATCGCAACGGATCCGGCAGCGCGCTGGCGTCGCCGAGCGGCACGAGCCACACGGACAGCGGTCTCGCAGCGAGCACGCTGTACAGCTACACGGTTCGCGCGTGCGACGCTGCCGGAAACTGCTCGGCGTTGTCGACAGCTGCAAGCGCTACGACGCAAGCACCGCCGTCGGGCTCCGGTTCGTTCGGCATCGATGGCGCGGGCAAGCTGTATCACGTCGATGGAGGATGGAGCGCTTCGTTCAACTATCTGTGTCTCAACGATGACTGCCGTCCCGGCACGCGCACCGGCGGGCGATTCGAGCGCGCAGTGAGCGTGACGCCCGGCTCCTCCTACACGATCGAATTCAAAGTCCAGGACAGCGCTGCACCCGGTGGCCAGTGCCTGACGGGCGCGAAACAGATCACGTACGCAGCCGGCGGTGCGTCCGTCAGCAGCCCGTGCGCAGGTGGTGGTCCGCCACCGCCTGCGCCTGCCGTGCCGACCGGCCTGACCGTCGGCAGCGCAACGACGAGCAGTCTGGTCGTGAGCTGGAACGCGTCGAGCGGTACGGCTCACTACGACGTCTATCGCAATGGAACCATCGTCGCTTCGCCCACCGGCACGACGACCGCTGACACCGGTCTCAGCGCCGGCACGAGCTACAGCTATACCGTGCGTGCCTGCAATTCCGCCGGCAGCTGCTCGGCGCAATCAGCCGCGGTCAGCGGCACGACGACGGGTTCGCCGCCGCCCACCGGCGGACCGTTCGGCATCGATGGCGCGGGCAAGCTGTATCACGTCGACCGCGGCTGGACGGCGAGCTTTGCGTATCTGTGCCTGAACGGCGATTGCCGCTCCGCGACTCGCGTGAACGGTCGCTTCGAGCGCGCCGTCACCGTGTCGCCGGGAGTGCAGTACCAGATCGAGTTCAAGGTCCAGGACAACGCAATCGGCCAGTGCCTCACGGGCTCGCTGCCGATCACCTATGCCGCGGGCGGCGCGTCGATTGCCAGCGGGTGCGCGCCGTGATCGAGCAGCGTTCGGCACCGCCCCCGAGTTTGCTCGCGGCTGCGAGTTCGACGAAACTTGCGCGGTATGCGCGCAGCGCTCGCGTCACTCGGGTTGCTCGTCCTGGCCGCCCCAGGACCGACAGTTCATGCGCAGCCCGTGAGCGTCCCGGCCTCAGCTGCACAGAGCGCCGGGAGACAGGAGTTCAGCATCGCAGCTCAGCCTGTGCCGCAGGCGCTGCGCGAGTATGCGCAGCAGAGCGGCGACCAGGTCGTGTTCTACTCCGATGTCGGCCGAGGTCTCGAGTCGACGGCGGTCCAGGGCAGGTTGACGCGTGAGGAGGCGCTGCAGCAGCTTCTGCTCAACACCGGGCTGAAATCGGAGCGCGTCAATTCGAAGACGGTCGCCATCAGCGCTCCGCCGGCGCTGCAACGAGACTCGACTGCAGCTGCATCGAGCGCCGCGCCGCTGCAGATGAGGCAGTCGAGCGAGCCGCCGGCGGTGAACGCCGTGCCAGGCCAGGCTACCGCCGTGCACGTCCGGCAGATCGATCAGCCGTTGTTCGGCGTCGAGGAAATCATCGTCACCGGTACCGCCGTCGCGGACCGCACCAAGTTCGATTCGAGCACCGCGATCTCGACGTTCACTGCCCGCGACATCGCGCAGCAGTCGTCGGCGAGCTCCGCCGACCTGATCGCAGCGGTGCCGGGCTTCTGGGTGGAGTCGACCGCGGGCACGACGCAGGGCAACGTGTTTGCGCGCGGCATCATCCAGGACGGCGGCTATCGCTTCGTCGGCCTCATGGAAGACGGCATTCCGATCTATCCCGTGTCGGAGCTGTCGTTCTACAACCCGGATCAGTTCGTGCGGCTGGACGCGACGGTCGAGCGCGTGGAAGCGCTGCGCGGCGGTACGGCTCCGATCTTCACGGCCGGCGCGGTGGGCGGGACGATCAACTTCGTGACGCGCGCGCCGCTGGCGCCGCCGCAAGCGCTCGTCAAGGTCGGCTTCAGCGACTACAACCTGTACAGCACGGACCTCGCGTGGAACGGTCCGATCGACGACGACTGGGGCTTCGCCGTCGGCGGCTACTATCGACGCTCGGACGGCGTGCGTAATCCCGGTTATACCGCCGACGACGGCGGCCAGCTGCGCGTCAAGCTCGGCCGCAGCTTCGAGCGCGGCTCGGCGGAGTTCTTCGCGAAGTACATCGACGACCGCTCGCTGTTCGTGGTGCCGATTCCGCTCACCGGCAATCCTGCCGATCCGCGCGGGCTCAACGGCGCCGACCCGGGCACCTACGCGCTGCAGAGCGAAGACCTCGCGCGCGCCGGCCTGCCGCCGTCGGCCGCGGAAGTCGGGCTGCAGGATTCCGATCTGCGCGACGGCATTCATCCGCAGCTCGGCACGTTCGGCACGAAGCTCGATTGGGCGTTGAACGAGCGCGTCGCGCTGGCGAACCTGCTGCGCTACACCGACGGCGAAGTGCGCTTCGACGGCATTTTCCCCGGCGCGGATCCGGTGACCGGGCTCGAATTCGCGGCGGCCGCAGGAGTCGCGCCGAGCTACACCGTGCTCTCCAGCGGCGCGCCGTTTGCGGCGAGCGGCCTGGTGCAGAACCACGGGCACTGGGTAGTCGACAAGCGTTACCGTGCGCTGCAGGACGATCTGCGGATCAACGTCGCCGTGGCTGCGCACCAGCTCACCGCGGGCATGTACTACGCCAGCTACTCGATGGCGGACCGCTGGAGCCTCGGCAACCTCCTGCTGATGGACGTGAGCGATCAGCCGCGGCGCTTGTCGCTGCCCGGCGTGACCGACCCGCAGGGATTCACCCGCTACTCGTTCTTCAACCTGATCGCCGACTACGACGCGGCTCAATACGCGTTGTACGCGACGGACGAGTGGCAGATGACCGAGCGCCTGCGCGTCGACCTCGGCATGCGCTACGACGACGAGAGCATCGACGGCTCGATCAGCAACGCGGCCAGCGTCGATCTCGACGGCGATCCGGCAACGCCGTGGGACAACGCCACATCGCAGGCCGGCGCGAGCCGCAGGGCCGTCGACGCCAGCTTCGGCAATCTCGGCTGGTCGCTGGGATTCAACTACGAGTTCCGCGACCGCCAGGCCATCTTCGGCCACTACACGGATTCGGCGCGCCTGCCGCACTTCGACAACGTCCGCGACGGCGTGCTCAGGAAGGATCCGGTGACCAACGTCGAGCTGGGCTACAAGATCTCGCGCGAGCGCTGGGTGGTGTTCGCGACCTTGTTCCGCACGCAGTTCTCGAACGTCTCGTTCAACGACATCGACCTGAGCGGCACGCCGCGCGTGCGCACGACGGGAACGCGCACCAGCGGTATCGAAGTGGAGGGCGAGTGGCTGCCGCTCGACGCGCTGACGATCCGCTTCAGCATCACCCTGCAGGATCCGACGTATCGCGAGTTCAGGTTCCGCGACGCCGCCGGCAACATGCTCGACAACACCGGCAATACGATCCGGCGCATCCCGAAGCACATGTGGCGCGTCACTCCGACCTATGCCTTCCTCGAAGATCGCGCCCGCCTGTTCCTGACGTGGACCCACGTCAGCGACCGCTATTCGAACGACGAGAACACGCGCACGCTGCCGCGCTACGACAAGCTCGACGCCGGCGTGTCCTTCGAGATGGACGGCCACTGGACCTTCCAGGTCACGGGCGACAATCTCACCAACGAGGTCGGGCTGACGGAAGGCAATCCGCGCACCGACGTGGGTGCGGGCACGAGCGGCCCGATCTATGTCGCGCGGCCGCTGTTCGGGCGCTCCTTCATGGGATCGGTGACGTACCGCTACTGAATCCGTTACTGCCTGGCTGCAGGATCGGCCATCGAGTTGGCGCGCACGATCCAGCCATCGCCGGTGGCAGCGACCGCGACCGTTGCATCAGCGCGCAGGAACTCGATCAGCGAGGCCGGATCTGCAGCGTCGAATACTCCCGTCACCCTGCGCGCAGCGATCGCTGCATCGACGATACGAATCTGCCGCGAGCTGTATCGCGCAAATTCCGCGGCGGCGTCGGCGATCGAGGTGTCCTCGAACATCAGCCGGCGCTGCGTCCACGACGTCACCTTTTCCGTGCCGGGCAGCGACACTCGCACCACGGGTCTTGCAGGCGCGACGATCAGCTGCTGACCGATGTCCAGCATGATGGGCTCGAGCTGCGCGCCGCCGGCCGCAGCAGTTGCCACGCGGCTGTCCACGCGCACGCGCCCTTCGAGCACCGTCACGATCGTTCGCTGATCATCGGCGTTGACGTTGAATGCGGTGCCGACGGCGACGATGTCCGTCGCTCCGGTGCGCACACGGAAGGGGCGATGCGCGTCCTTGGTGACGCGGAAGATCGCTTCGCCGTCCAGCAGCTCGACTGCCCGCAGCGAGCCGCTGTACCGCGCGCGCAGCTGCGAGTTCGTGTTCAGCTCGACGACCGAGCCGTCTTCGAGCGTGATCGAGCGCTGCTCGCCCACGGCGGTGCGGTAGGTATCGTCAAACCATGATTGCCAGCTCGTGCCCTGGGTCATGAGCACGCCGATGGCGACCACTGCAACCGAAGCGGCGATCAGCCAGGGGAGGGCACGACGCGCCGGCGTTGCATCGGCGCGGCGGGACTCCAGCGTGGCGACATTCGAGCTGGCCTGCGCCTGCGCGATCAGCGACTCGACGCTGCTGTCGGGCCAGAGATCGCCGTGTCTGCTCGCCGTGCGCGTCAGCGTGCTCAATCTCAGGAATTCCTCGACATTGCGCGTCGAGGCGCGCAGCCACTGCGAGAACTGCTGCCGCTCGGCATCACTGCAGCTCTCGTCCGACAGCGTCGCCAGCCAGTACGCAGCGCCTTGCGCCGGCGGCAGCGCGGTGGGATCGCGGAGCGGATTTTCGTTTTCGGAGAACATACGGGCTCAGTCGAGAGCGATGCAGTGGCGCAGCTGCATGTAGGCGGAGGTGAGAAGACGGCGCACCATCCGTGTGGTGATCCCGAGATGCTGCGCGATCTCCTCGTGAGACATGCCATCGCGCAACTTCAGATAAATGACGGCGCGGACCATCGGTGTCATCGTGCGCAGCGCGTCGTCGAGCTGTCGCGCGAAATCCGCTTCGCGCAGCGCCGTCTCCGGCGTGGTGGCGGCGACCAGCGCGTCGAGCTCGTCGGCGCTGTGCGGCTTGCTGTGGCAGGCCCGCATGCGCCACTCCGCGGCCACGTTCACGGCCACCTTGTACAGGTAGGCCTGGGGCTCCGCGATCAGCTCCAGCTTCTCGACGCGCAGCAGGCGCACGTACACTTCCTGCGCGAGGTCTTCGGCATCGATCTGCCGGGGCAGGCGGCGACGCAGGAAGCGGGTCAACCCTGCATTCCAGCTGCGGGCCCACTCGGCGATACGCTGGCTGCTCGCGGATGCGGACATCGGCTCTGACTCGACCTGGGTCAATCCTATAGTGCTATAGATGGGGCGAGGCGGGAAAGCTGCCCGGTTCCCGCTCGCCGGCGATCGTCAGCGGAAGTAGATCCACAGCCCGACGACAGTCGCGATGAGCAACAGGCTGGCCGCGACGTTGACCCGGTACTCGAGCGGGGACTCGCGCGCGAGCGACACCTTGGTCACCGCGACCTCCTGCGTATCGATCTTCTCATC
>DATEJG010000126.1:0-72533 GCA_035278165.1 Steroidobacteraceae bacterium | reverse complement strand
TGCCGGTGAGCGCGCGGCCGACCGTTAGCTGGTGCACGGTCTCGGTGCCCTCGTAAGTGATCACGCTTTCGAGGTTCAGCGCGTGGCGGATCGGCACGTACTCCACGCTGATGCCGGCGCCGCCGAGCAGGTCGCGTGCGTCGCGCGCGATTTCGATTGCGGCGCGACAGTTATGCCACTTCGCCATCGACACCTGTGTCGGCGCCATCTGTCCCGCGTCCTTCAGTCGACCCAGCTGTAATGACAACAGCTGCGATGTCGTGATCTTGCGCGCCATCTCGGCCATGCGGATCTGCGCCGCCTGCGTCGCAGCGACCGGCTTGCCGAACAGCACGCGCGACTTGGTGTAGTCGATCGCTTGGGCGAGACACGCCTGCGCCGCGCCGATCACGCCCCAGGTGATGCCGTAGCGCGCCTGCGTCAGGCACGACAGCGGACCTTTCAGCCCGGACACGTTCGGCAGCATGTTGGCTTCCGGCACGACCACGTTGTCGAAGAACAGGCTCGAGGTCACCGAGGCACGCAGGCTCATCTTGTGCTTGATGACGTTGGTGGTGAATCCCTTGAAGCCCTTCTCGACCAGGAAGCCGCGGATGCCTTCCTCGGTCTTCGCCCAGACGATCGCCAGATCGGCGATCGAGCCGTTGGTGATCCACATCTTGGCGCCGTTCAGCACCCAGTCCTTGCCCTGGCGGCGCGCCACCGTCTTCATGTTCGCGGGATCCGAGCCGCCGTGCGGCTCGGTGAGGCCGAAGCAGCCGATCACTTCGCCCTTCGCCATGCGCGGCAGCCACTTCTGCTTCTGCTCTTCGCTGCCGAAGGCGTAGATCGGATACATGCACAGGCTCGACTGCACCGAGACGAAGCTGCGCAGGCCGGAATCGCCGCGCTCCAGCTCCTGGCAGATCAGGCCGTACGAGACGCCATTGAGCCCGGCGCAACCGTAGCCGTGGATCGAGCTGCCGAGCAGGCCGAGCTCCGCGACCTCGGGGATCAGCTCGCGCGGGAAGCGCTCCTCCTCGAAGCACTCGCCGATGATCGGGATGACCTTGTCGTCGACGAACTTGCCGACGGAGTCCTGCACCAGGCGCTCTTCGTCGCTCAGCATGCTGCGGACGTTGTACAGGTCGAGCGGATCGAGCTCCGCGGCGACGGTGGGTTTGGCGGTGTTGGGAATGGCAGACATGGGCTTCTCCTCGCGACCCGCATGATATCGCACCCGGGCGGCGGTCTTCGTTGCGTTTCCTGTACGCCATTCTTGTCGGCTGCAGGGGCCTGGGCGTACGTTACGCGCCCATGAAGACGGTGGATCAATGGCTCGACGAGTACGGCGCGAGCCACCAGAACCGCGCCAACAAGCTGCTGCACTGGATCTGCGTGCCGGCGATCGTCGTCAGCCTCATCGGCCTGCTGTGGTATCTGCCGGTGCCGCAGGGGCTGCGCGAGATATCGCCGCTGTTGAACTGGGGCACAGTTCTGCTGGTCGGTGCCGTGCTGTACTACGTCGCGATGTCCTGGTCGCTGGCGCTCGGCATGGTGCTGTTCGTCGTCGCGGTGCTCGCATCCGTGCTGTGGCTGCAGACGCTGCCGTGGCCGCTGTGGATCCTGTGCCTGACGCTGTTCGTGGTCGCGTGGATCGGTCAGTTCATCGGGCATCACTACGAGGGCAAGCGACCGTCGTTCTTCAAGGATGTGCAGTTCCTGCTGATCGGTCCGTTGTGGCTGCTGAGCTTCGTCTACCGCAAACTGCGCATCCCCTTTTAGGAGTAGTCATGGTGAATCGATTCGTGAAAGTTGCAGTGACGGCCGCGGTGCTGGCGGGCGTCGCCGCCTGCTCGACCGTCAATCCGTACACGCGCGAGCAACAGACCAGCAAGGCCGCGAAGGGTGCTGGCATCGGCGCAGCAGCCGGTGCGGTCGTGGGCCTGCTCACGAAAGGCGACAAGCTGCAGAACGCGCTGATCGGCGCCGGCGTCGGCGCGCTCGCGGGCGGCGGCGTCGGCTACTACATGGACGTGCAGGAAGCGAAGCTGCGCCAGCGCCTCGAAGGCACGGGCGTGAGCGTCACGCGCATGGGCGACAACATCACGCTCAACATGCCGAGCAACATCACCTTCGCGCTCAACAGCGCGGACCTCAATGGTCAGTTCTTCAGCGCGCTCGACGGCGTCTCGATGGTGCTGAAGGAGTACGACAAGACCGTCATCGAAGTCGCCGGCCACACCGACAGCTCGGGAAGCGACCAGTACAACCAGGCGCTGTCGGAGCGCCGCGCGCAATCGGTCGCGGGATACCTGTCGAGCCATGGCGTGAAGACGCAGCGCCTGATCACGATCGGCGCCGGCGAGGGTCACCCGGTCGCGTCCAACGACACCGAACAGGGCCGCTCCGCGAACCGCCGCGTCGAGCTGACGATCGTGCCCGTCACCAAGCAAGGCTGATCTTCCGCAAAGAAAAAGGGCCGGCTCTTGCGAGTCGGCCCTTTCATTTTGCTGTCGGTCAGGCTTCAGCCTGACTCTTCGCTTACGCTTCCAGCGGCTCCGCCACCAGACCGCGCAGCTTCTTGATCGCGTTCGCCTCGATCTGGCGAATGCGCTCCGCCGAGACGCCGTACTTGTCGGCGAGCTCGTGCAGCGTCGCTTTGTCGTCGGTCATCCAGCGGCTGCGCAGGATGTTCTGGCTGCGCTCGTCGAGCGTCTCCATCGCCTGCGCCAGGCGGTCGGCCGTGTCCTCGTCCCACTGCTCGCGCTCGACCGCGACCGACGGGTCGGCCTCGGGGTGCGGCAGATAGGCCGAAGGCGAGTACGCGCCGTCTTCCTCATCGGCATCCGGCGCGGGATCGAACGACAGATCGCGCGAGCTCAGCCGCTGCTCCATGTCGGTGACTTCCGCGGTCGTCACGCCGAGGTCGGCGGCGATCGCGCGCGTCTCGCTCTCGTTCAACCAGCCGAGATTCTTCTTGAAGCGGCGCAGGTTGAAGAACAGCTTGCGCTGCGCCTTGGTCGTCGCAATCTTCACCAAGCGCCAGTTGCGCAGCACGTACTCGTGGATCTCGGCGCGGATCCAGTGCACGGCAAACGACACCAGACGCACGCCGACGTCCGGATCGAAGCGCTTCACGGCCTTCATCAGGCCGACGTTGCCTTCCTGGATCAGATCGCCCATCGGCAGGCCGTAGCCGCCGTAACCGCGCGCGATGTGCACGACGAAGCGCAGGTGCGACAGCACCAGCTGACGGGCAGCGTCGAGGTCGCCGCTGCCCTGCAGCTGGCGCGCGAGCTCGAGCTCCTCTTCACGCGTCAGCACGGGGATGCGCGACACGCGTTCGACGTAGGCTTCCAGGCTTCCGACCGGACCGGCGAGAACGAGATCGGTACCGGGTCGGACCAAAGCAGTGTTCATTTCGAAGATATGCCTCCAGTGCGGATCGGTGGGGAGTTTAGCAGTCGGGTCATTGGAGTGCTAAGGGGCGGAAAAGTTCCGGCGCGGCAGGCGGTTGAGACCGTCGGCGACGCTCGCGTAACTCTTTGATTCGAACACCTCCGGGGAGCGGAAGTTCCCCGCGGCCGGGCCTCAGGACGGCTCGATCCGGCGCAGGTGCCGGGTGGCCGCGATATAGGACCCCAACCAGCCCAGGACGATCCCGCCCATGAGCAGGATGGCCGACGCCCGCCCGTCCAGCGGGGCCACCTGGAAGCTGCTCCCGTAGAGCCCGGCGAGCCTGCCGATCGGCTCCCGCAATACCCCGATCGCGACCAGGGTGATGAGCCAGGCAGTGACCGCCCCGCCCAGGCCGTACCAGAAACCGTTGTAGAGAAACGGCCGACGCACGAAGGCGTCGCTGCCGCCGACCAGCTTGGTGACCTCGATCTCGTCGCGGCGGTTCTGGATGTCCAGCCGGATGGTATTGCCGACGATCACCATCACTCCGAGACCGAGGATGCCGGCCGCGAGCAGCAGTCCGCGCTGGAACGCGTCCAGGATCGCATTGAGCCGGTCGACCCACGCCGTATCGAGCTGCACCACGTCGACCGAGGGCAGCTCGCGAATATCCGCGGCGAGGCTCCGCAGATTCTCCGGGCTCGTATAGCTCGCCGCCGGCCGCACGACGATCGTGTGCGGCAACGGGTTTTCGTTGAGCGCGTCGATCGCGTCGCCGAAGCCGGAATCGCGCCGGAATTCCTTGAGCGCGTCGTCTGCGAGGATCAGCTGCGTCTCTGCCACGTCGCGTCGCTGCCGGATGCGGTCCGTCGTGCGCCGGGCTTCTTCGGGAGAAGTCGGGCGCTTCAGGAACACGGTGAGATCGACCGCGCGATTCCAGTTGCCCGTCGCGGTCTGCGCATTCGTCACGAGCAGGTGCAGGCAGGCCGGCAACGCGAGCGCGATGCCGATCACCAGTATCGTCAGCGCGGTCGCGAGCTTGTGCTGCGCCAGCCGGCCGAGCGAGCCGATCGATGTCTGCAGATGGCGGATGAGCCACGCGCTCACGGCTTTGCTCCCCGATCAACAGGGTCGCCGGCCAGGAGCTTGCGCGGATCCAGCAGCTTCTCGCCCGTGCCCGCTGCGGCCCCTGCGACGATGCGACCGCCTTCGAGCCGCACGCGGCGCACCGCGAAGTGCTCCAGCAGGTAGACGTCATGGCTCGCGACCAGCACCGTGACGCCGACTTCGTTGAAGCGGCGGAAGATCTTCATGACTTCGAGCGACAGGTCCGGATCGAGATTGCCGGTCGGCTCGTCGGCGATGAGGATCGCGGGCTTGCTCACCACTGCGCGCGCGATGCCGACGCGTTGCTGCTCGCCGGTCGACAGCTCGAGCGGTGCGCTCTGCTCGCGGCCGAGCAGGCCGACCTGATCGAGCGCCGCGCGCACCCGTTTGCCGATCTCCTTCGTGCCGACGCCCGCGATGATGAGCGGCAGCGCCACGTTGTCGAAGATGGTGCGGTCGTACAGCAGCTTGTGATCCTGGAACACCATGCCGATCTGGCGCCGGTAGGCGGGCACCTTGCGGCGAGCGATGCCGGCCACGTTCTGGCCGTTGACGATGAGCTGCCCGCGGCTCGGGCGCTCGATCAGCGCGATGAGCTTCAGCAGGCTCGACTTGCCGGCGCCGGAATGGCCGGTGACGAACACGATCTCGCCGGCGGCAATCTCCAGCGACAGGTCGCTGAGCGCCTCGCGCCCGTTCGGATAGCGTTTGAAGACGTGATCGAAGCGGATCATTCGTCGCGTTTCAGGAGCGCGTCGACGAAGCTTTCGGGGTCGAACTCCGCGAAGTCCTCGGCGCTCTCGCCGATGCCGATGTAGCGGATCGGCAGGCGCAGCTCGCTGGCGATCGCGAACACGATGCCGCCCTTCGCAGTGCCGTCGAGCTTGGTCAGCACGATCCCCGTGACCCCCAGCGCATCGTTGAACAGTCGCGCCTGCTGGAGCGCATTCTGTCCCTGGCTCGCGTCGAGCACCAGCAGGACTTCGTGCGGAGCGCGCGCGTCGACGCGGCCCATCACGCGCTTCACCTTCTTCAACTCGTCCATCAGGTTCGACTGCGTGTGCAGCCGCCCTGCAGTATCGGCCAGCAGTACATCGATGCGTCGCGCACGCGCGGCCTGCAAGGCGTCGAACGCGACAGCCGCGGGATCTGCGCCAGTGGCTTGCGCGATCACCGGCACATCGTTGCGATCGCCCCAGACCTGCAGCTGCTCCACGGCGGCGGCTCGGAACGTGTCGCCGGCGGCGAGCATGACGCTCATGTTCTGCTGCTTCATCTGCCGCGCGAGCTTGCCGATCGTCGTGGTCTTGCCCGCGCCGTTCACGCCGACGACGAGGATCGCGAACGGCGTGACCGTGCCGTCGATCGTCAGCGGTTGCTGCGTCGGGCGCAGGATACCGAGCAGCGCGTCACGCAGGGCCGTGAGCAAGGCTTCGAGATTGCCGAGCTCCTTGCGCGCGACTTTGCGCCGCAGCTCGTCGAGGATGCGCGCCGTGGTCTCGACGCCGACATCCGCCGTGATCAGGCGCGTTTCGAGCTCGTCGAGGACCGTGTCGTCGATGCGGCCCGCGGGCAGCAGGTTCGCAAGGTCGTACGTCAGCCACGAGTTGCCGCGATTGAGTTTCTCGCGCAGGCGTTGGAACAGGCCCGGGCGGTCCGCCTGCTGCGCGTCATCGGAAGATTTGGATTTGAACCCGAACATCGCTTACGCGGGTCACACTGGCGCAAAAAGGAGCGGGGGATTCTATCAGCTATGATCAGCGGCCAGATGCCGCGAACCGTCGGAAAAAAAACCGCGCAACACGCGCCGAACCGGCTGCGCATCATCGGCGGCCGCTGGCGCGGCTCGCGCATCGTTTTTCCGGCGCTCGCTGCGATCCGGCCGTCGCCGGATCGCGTGCGCGAGACGTTGTTCAACTGGTTGCAACAACCGATCGTCGGCGCGCGCTGCCTCGATCTGTTCGCGGGCAGCGGCGCGCTCGGCCTCGAGGCACTGTCGCGCGGCGCGGCGCACGTGACCTTCGTCGATCGCGAGCCGCAGGTCGGCCGGCATCTGTCGCAGACGCTGGAACGACTCGGCAGCCGCGACGCCGCCGTCGTCGTCGAGGACGCGCAGCGATTTCTGCTGCGGCCCGCGCAGCCGTTCGACATCGTGTTCCTGGACCCGCCGTTCGACTCGTCCATGCTGGAGGCGATCGCCGACCGCCTGCAGCAGGGCTGGCTCGCGCCCGGCGCCTATGTTTACGTGGAATGTCCGGCGGACCGCTCGCTCGCAACGCTGCCGGGCCGCTGGAGCGTACAGCGCACCAAGCGCGCCGGGCAGGTCGGCTATCATCTGCTGCGATCCAGTGACCCAGTCAGCGAGGTCCACCCATGAGCGGCGCTCTGTATCCGGGCACGTTCGACCCGATCACCAACGGCCACCACGACCTGGTGCGCCGTGCTGTCGACATCTTCGGTCGCGTGCTGGTCGCGGTTGCCGCGAATCCCGGCAAAGCGCCGCTGTTCACAGTCGACGAGCGCGTCGAGCTCGCGCGCGAAGTGCTGCGTGACATTCCCAACGTGGAGGTCACGGGCTACAGCGGTCTGACGGTGGACTTCGCGCGTCAGCATGGCCTGGGCGTGGTCGTCCGCGGGCTGCGCGCCGTGTCCGATTTCGAGTTCGAGTTCCAGCTCGCGACGATGAGCCGGCACCTGTCCAATCAGGTGGACTACGTATTCCTGACGCCGGCCGAGCGCTTCAACTTCATCTCGTCGTCGCTGGTGCGCGAGATCGCCAGCTTCGGCGGCAACGTCAGCCAGTTCGTGCATCCCGCCGTCGAAACTGCCCTGCAACGCGCCTGGGCGCGCCGCAAGGGCTGAGCCCAAGGTCGAGTTCATCATGAAGGTCGCAGTGCTTCGTTCGCGCATCTGTCTCGTTTTCATCGTTGCGCTGTGCGCGCCGTGGGTCGCGACGGCCGACGTGCCGGCGAAACCGCCCAAGGCGGCGATCGCGAGCCAGCACGAGCTGGCGAGCCAGGCCGGCATGGAAATTCTGCAGCAGGGAGGCAATGCGTTCGACGCAGCGGTCGCAGTGAGTGCCGCACTCGCGGTGGTGGAGCCGAGCAGCTCGGGTCTCGGCGGCGGCGGCTTCTGGCTGTTGCATCGTGCGTCGGACGGCTTCGAAACCATGGTCGACGCGCGCGAAGTCGCACCGAAGGCCGCGACGCGCGACATGTTCCTGGACGAGAAGGGCAACGTCGTGCCGGGCCGCTCCACTTCGACGGCGCTTGCCGCCGGCATTCCCGGCGAGGCGGCAGGCTGGGCGCACCTCGCCGCGAAATACGGGAAACTGCCGCTGAAGACGAGCCTGCAGCCGGCGATCCGTCTGGCGCGCGAAGGCTATCCGCTCAACACGCGGCTGCGCGGCGGCATCGAAGCCAAGCGCAACCTGTTCCAGGCAGGCGCCGCCGCCAAGATTTTTCTTCTGAACGGCGAAGTACCGCCGGTCGGCACGGTCATCAAGCAGCCGGAGCTCGCGCAGACGTTGACGGCGCTCGCCGAGCGCGGCCCCGACGGCTTCTACAAAGGCGCAATTGCGAAGCGCATGGTCGACGGCGTGCGCAAGCTCGGCGGCATCTGGTCACTGGAGGATTTCGCCGACTATCGCGTTCACGAGCGCAAGCCGCTGCACGGCGAGTATCGCGGTGCGCGCATCACCTCTGCGCCGCCGCCGTCGTCGGGCGGCGTGGCGATCATCGACGCGCTCAACATCCTGTCGGGTTTCGATCTCGGCGCAGTCGACAGCGCGACGCGCAAGCATCTCATCGTGGAAGCGATGCGCCGCGCGCACCGCGACCGCGCGGAGTTCCTCGGCGATCCGGATTTCGTGAAGATACCGATCGAGCGGCTGACGCACGCGTACTACGCGGACGGGCAGCGCGCCTCGATCCGCATGGATCGCGCCACGCCGAGCTCGATGTTGCCGAGCATCGAAGCTCCGGCGCCGGGTCCCGAGACTTCGCACTTCTCGATCATCGACGCCGACGGCAATCGCGTCGCCGGCACGCAGTCGATCAACTTCTTCTTCGGCTCGGGCCTGATGGTGCCGGGCACCGGCGTGATGCTGAACAACGAGATGGACGACTTCGTCGCCAAGGCCGGCGTGCCGAACGGCTTCCGTCTCGTCGGCGCCGACGCCAACGCGATCGCGCCGGGCAAGCGGCCGCTGTCCAGCATGACGCCGACGTTCATCGAAAAGCCGGACGGCCTGATGATCGTCGGCTCGCCCGGCGGCAGCGTCATCATGACGGTCGTGCTGCTGTCGATTCTCGACTGGATGGACGGCACGCCGCCCGAGGACTTCGTCAAGAAAGGGCGCTTTCACCACCAGTACATGCCGGACACGATCACGTACGAGCCCGGCGCGCTCACCGAAGACGAGAAGCAGACGCTGCAGAAGTACGGCCACACGCTGCGCGAGTCGCGCATGCCCGGCAATGCGCAGATCGTCACGTGGGATTACCGCAGCGGCGAAGTGAAAGCGGTGTCGGATCCGCGCGGCGTCGGCGTCGGCGTCGTGTACTAGGAAGGTGTCAGGCGTCAGCCTGACTCTGGCTATCTCTGACACTTCGGGCAGAAGTACGTCGAGCGCTGTCCCTGGACGAAATGCTTGATCGGCGTGCGGCACACGCGACACGGCTCGCGCGTGCGCTCGTAGACGAACAGCTTCTGCCGGAAGTATCCCGGCGCTCCCTCGGGATTGACGTAGTCGCGCAAGGTCGTACCGCCAGCGCGGATCGCGGCGCGCAGCACGACCTTGATGGATTTCGCGAGTGCATTGAACTCTGCGCGCGTGATCCGGTTCGCCGGCCGGCGTGGCCGGATGCCGGCGCGGAACAGCGCTTCGCTCGCGTAGATGTTGCCGACGCCCACGACGATCTGACTGTTCATGATCAGCTGTTTGATCGCCACGCTGCGACCCGCTGCGGCGCGAGCAAGATAGGCGCCGTTGAATTCTGCTGACAGCGGCTCGGGCGCAAGCAATCGCAGCAGCGGATGCTGTAGTGGATCCTCGCGCGTCCACAGCAGGCTGCCGAAGCGCCGGGGATCGTTGAACCGTACGCACAGCCCGGAGTCGAGCACGATGTCGACGTGATCGTGCAGCGCCGGCGCGATCGAGCTGGGCATCAGGCGCAGGCTTCCGGACATGCCGAGATGCAGGATCATGGTCCCGCGCTCGAGATCGAACAGCAGATACTTCGCGCGCCGCCGCAGCTCGCGCAGGCGCTGACCGGCGGCCTCCTGGGGCAGCTCGCGCGGCACGCGCCAGCGTAACCGGGGCTCGCGAACCAGGACCGAGCGGATGACCTGGCCGCGGATCGACGGCTCGATGCCGCGACGCGTCGTTTCGACTTCCGGAAGCTCGGGCATGGGGAGGACCTGAATCGTCAGCGGCGCATTGATACTGATGAGATCGCCATCACAGTATCCACCACCGTCGCGGGCCGCAGGTCACGACCGTTGCGGGGAGCAGGGATTTGCTCATTTGTGGTCACCGGGGGCCTCCGCTATAGTCGCCCGGCCTTAATTTTCCGTAATCTAAAACGTCGCCCGGCAGGGCCCGCAGGTACCCCGCAGTGAACCTCGAATTTCTCTATGGAATTCTGAACCTTAACTTCTGGTCGTACGTCGTCGTGACGTTCCTGATGGTGCAGTTCACCTTCATGGGCGTCACCCTCTACCTGCACCGCGACGCCACCCATCGCAGCCACGATCTCCACCCGGCGCTGCGCCACGTGTTCCGCTTCTGGCTGTGGCTGACCTCGGGCATCGTCACCAAGGAATGGGTGGCGGTTCACCGCAAGCATCACGCCCGCTGCGAGACGCCGGACGATCCGCACAGCCCCGTCATCTTCGGATTGAAGAAGGTGCTGCTCGAAGGCGCCGAGCTGTACCAGGTGCAGGCGCGCAATCCGGAGACGCAGGAGAAGTTCGGTCGCGGCGCGCCCAACGACTGGATGGAGCGCAACGTCTATTCGCGCTACCGCAACGGCGGCATCACGCTGCTGTTCTTCATCGACCTGCTGTTGTTCGGCATTCCCGGCATCATCGTGTTCGCCGTGCAGATGATGGCAAACCCCGTGATGGCCGCGGGCGTGATCAACGGCATCGGCCACTACTACGGCTACCGCAACTTCGAGTGCCCGGACGCCGCGCGCAACATCGTGCCGTGGGCCTTCCTCGTCGCCGGCGAGGAGCTGCACAACAATCACCACGCCTTCCCGAGCTCGGCGAAGTTCTCGATCTATCGCTGGGAGTTCGACATCGGCTGGCTCTACATCCGCATGTTCCAGATGCTGGGTCTCGCCAAGGTCATCCGTGTCGCGCCGGCACCGGCGCGCGTCGCGCCGCGCAATCACATCGACCTGGAAACAGTGCGCGCCGTGATCGTCAATCGCATGCACGTGCTGCGCGATTACACGCGCCACGTGACGCTGCCGGTGTTCCGTGCCGAGTTGAGCATCGCGGGCAGCAAGCTGAGCCGGCGTGTGCGCAAGCTCCTGGTGCGCGAGCCGGTGCTGCTGGACACGACTGCGCAGTCGCATCTGCGCGAAGTGCTCGCTTCGAACGCGTCGTTGCACACCGTGCACGAGTTCCGGGAACGTCTGCGCCAGATGTGGAGCGGCGCGAACATGAGCAACGAAAAGCTCGTGCAGCACCTGAAGGACTGGATTGCTCAGGCAGAAGAGAGCCGCATCAAGGTGCTGCAGGATTTCGCGGCCTCGCTGCGCGGCTACGCGATGCAGCCCGCCTGAGCGCGAATCGACGCCTAAAGAAAAAGCCCGCCGACAGGCGGGCTTTTTATTTGTCAGGCTGAAGCCTGACCGATCACTTGATCTTCGCTTCCTTGTACACGACGTGCTTGCGGGCCTTCGGGTCGAATTTCTTGACCTCCATCTTGTCCGGATGGAGCCGCTTGTTCTTGGTCGTGGTGTAGAAGTGGCCGGTGCCGGCAGAGCTCAGCAGCTTGATCTTTTCACGCATGGCTTCTCTCCTCGACTGATCAGAGCTCGATGCCTTGGTCGCGCAGCTCGCGCACCACGGTCTCGATGCCCTTCTTCTCGATCGTGCGCAGGCCGCGCGTGGAGACGCGCAGACTGACGAAACGACGCTCGCTCTCCAGCCAGAAGCGCTGCACGTGCAGGTTGGGCAGGAAGCGGCGGCGGCGGCGGTTGTTGGCGTGGGAGACCGTGTTGCCGGTCATCGGCCGCTTGCCGGTGATCTGACAGACTCTGGACATGGCTGCAATCCTCAAGGGATGCCCGGCGGGCGCAGGGCCGCGGGCCCGAAAACGAGTCGCGCTTTATACCAGCCTCGGCGCCCGGAGGGAAGTAAGTCCTTAGTTGGCCTTGTAAAAGGACCGCAATGCCGGCCTATAGCAGGCCGCGCTCGGCGAAGGACTCGCAGACCCCGTCGCCGATCACCAGGTGGTCCAGCAACCGGACGTCCATCAGGGCCAGGGCTTCCTTCAGGCGGCCGGTGAGCATCTGGTCCGCGACGCTGGGCTCGGCCACGCCGGAGGGGTGGTTATGAGCGACGATGACGCTCGCTGCGTTGCGGGCCAGGGCCTGCTTGACCACTTCCCGGACATGGACGGTCGCGCCGTCGAGCGTGCCCCGAAACAGCTCGTCGAACGAGATCACGCGATGTCGCGTGTCCAGCCACAGGCAGCAGAAAACCTCGTATGGCAGGTCGCGCAGCCGCATCTGCAGGAATGTGCGGACGGCGAGCGGATCGATCAAAGTTGAGCCGTTGGTCATCAGCTCCTGGTAGTGGCGTCGCGCCAGCTCCAGCGAGGCTTGCAGCAGCACATAGCGGGCTGGGCCGAGACCGCGTGCTTCGCACAGCCGTACGCGTTCCGCTGTCAGGAGGCTGCGCAGCGAGCCGAATTCCACCAGCAGCTCCCGGGCCACGTCGAGAGCCGAATGTCCGCGTACCCCGGTCTGCAGGAGGATCGCCAATAGCTCGGCCTCGGTCAGCACGCTCGGGCCGAGTTCGAGCAGCTTCTCCCTAGGTCGTTCGCCTTCGGGCCATTGGCGTATCGACATTCGTTGTCCTGGACCTCGGCGATTCATAGCGGCCGTTGAATTGTGCCGCTGCCAGTAGGCGATCTGCCGCGATTCGCCGCGTGTTTGCGGCGAAATGCGTGGGGTGCGGCGCCGGGGCATGCGGTTGCGGAATACCTGTATGCGACCGCGTCCGTTTGATGCTTCCGGACCCCACCCCCATAATTCGCCCATGAGCCCGCAGCCCCGCAAGATTCTGCTCGGCGTGACCGGCGGCATCGCCGCCTACAAGAGTCCGGACCTCGTGCGTCGGCTCATGGAGCACGGCGCGGAGGTGCAGGTCGTCATGTCGCGCGGCGCGCAGCAGTTCGTGACCCCGCTGACGTTCCAGGCCGTGTCGGGCCGTGCCGTGCGCACCGATCTGTGGGACCCGGCGGCGGAAGCGGCGATGGGCCACATCGAGCTGGCGCGCTGGGCCGACGAAATCGTCGTCGCGCCGGCAACCGCCGAATTCATGGCGCGCCTCGCGCATGGGTTTGCCGACGATCTGCTCGCGACGATCTGTCTCGCGACGCGCGCACGCATCACGTTGGCGCCGGCGATGAATCGTGAGATGTGGGCCAATGCCGCAACTCAAGCGAACGTGCAGATTCTGAAGGAGCGCGGCGTGCGCTTGCTCGGCCCGGCCAGCGGCGAGCAGGCTTGCGGCGAAGTCGGCGTCGGACGCATGTTGGAACCGACGCAGATCGCAGAAGAAATCTTTACGACGCGCGGGGCCGCGGGTCCGCTGCAGGGTCTGAAAGTCGTCGTCACCGCCGGACCGACGCGCGAGGCGATCGACCCCGTGCGGTTCATCAGCAATCGCAGCTCGGGCAAGATGGGTTACGCAGTTGCGCAGGCGGCGCGCGAAGCCGGCGCGGAAGTCGTGCTGGTGAGCGGGCCGGTGCAGATTCCGACACCGCGCGGCGTCGAGCGCATCGACGTCGAAAGCGCGGAGGAAATGCTGGCGACGGTGCAACGCACTACTGCCGGCGCCGACATCTTCATCTCTGCCGCCGCGGTGTCCGATTATCGTTCGAGCCAGGTCGCGAGCGAGAAGATCAAGAAGACGAGCGACACGATGTCGTTGTCGCTGGCGCGCGCTCCCGATGTGCTGGCGACGATCGCGCGCTCCGCGTCGGCGCCGTTCCTCGTGGGATTTGCCGCCGAGACCGAAAATGTCGAGCGCAATGCCCTCGCGAAACTCAGCGGCAAGGGCCTGGACATGATCGCGGCCAACAAGGTCGGCGGCGGACTCGCGTTCGACAAGGACGACAATGCGCTGACCGTGTATTGGCCAGGTGGCGGTAAGCGGGAGCTGGCCTTCACCAGCAAGCTCGCGCTCGCGCGGCAGCTCGTCGAAGTCATCGCCGAGCGTTATCAGGCGAGCAACAAAGTGCGCACGGTCGCCGCGAAAGCGAAGAGCCCGGTCCATGCCAGCTGACGGCGCGCAGCCCGCGGCGGGCACGCGACGCCGGCTCGAAGTCCGCATCCTCGATCCGCGCATCGGTCGCGACTATCCGTTGCCGCAGTACGCGACCCAAGGCTCGGCAGGCGTCGATCTGCGCGCATGCATCGACGCGCCACTCGAGCTGAAGCCCGGCGACACGCAGCTCATTCCATCCGGCATCGCGATTCATCTGGAGGATGCGGGCTACGCGGCGATCGTGCTGCCGCGCTCCGGTCTCGGGCACAAGCACGGCATCGTGCTCGGCAACCTGGTCGGGCTGATCGACTCGGACTACCAGGGCCAGGTGTTCGTCTCGTGCTGGAATCGCGGCCAGACGACATTCACGATCCAGCCGGGCGAGCGCATCGCGCAGCTCGTCGTGGTGCCGGTCGTGCAAGTGGAGTTCGAAGTGGTCGAAGAGTTCGCGCAGTCGCAGCGCGGCGCCGGCGGCTTCGGCAGCTCCGGCCGCGGCTGACTAGCGGATTCCCTTCAATTCCTTGAAGCGCTTGATGTCCGAGGCGAACGCCTCGTTGAGCTCCGCCTGTTCCTTGCGATTCGCGGTCAGCGACTGCTCGTACACGCGCAGGCCGTTCACGGTGTTGACCATCTCCGCGGCGAGATGATCGGGGAGCGGCGGAGCGCTGGGATTGTCGCTGTACGGCTTGAACCGCGCGATCTGCGTCTGCAGCCGGGTCTGGCGGTCCCGCAAGTTGACGATGTTCTGCTCGGTGACGCGATATTGCGCGTTGAGCTGTTCGAGCCGCTGGTCGCGCAGGCGCTCGATGTCATCGACGGTGAGATAAGTCTCGATGAGCGTGCGGTCGCGCAGGTCACGCTGATCCCGTTCCTTGCGGATCTTCGCCTCGACCGCCTCGCGCTCCAGCCGTTTGAGGCGCGTTGCCTCGCCTTCGATCAGCCGCACCTGCATGCCGTTCTCGTTGAGCACTTCGGTGTCCTGGCCGATGCATTCCTGCGGCATGCTGTCGCCGTAGTGAACCTGGCCCTGACGGTCCTTGCAGCGGAAGAAGGCCTCGCGTGACGGAGTCTTCTGGGTATTCTGCGCGGCAGGTGCGGTCGAGCAGGCGGCCGCGAGGACGATCGCCGTCGCGATGCTGCGAATCCCGCGCATGTGGGCTCGAGCCGCCATCATTCGCGGGTATTGTGCCGGAGGAACCCCGGCGGTCAACTTTTTGCCGAGTCCCGCTATCACGCGACGCCGTACTGGCTGCGATACGCCCGCGTCGCTGCCAGCTGACTCTCGTTGCCGGAGCGCTCGAGGTAGTCGATGAGATCGGCGAGCTTCAGGATGCTGGTCACCGGCAGCCGCAGCGTCTGCTCGACTTCCTGAACTGCCGAGAGCTGGCCGGTGCCGCGCTCCTGCCGGTCGAGCGCCAGCACGACGCCAACCGGCTGCGCCCCCGCCGCGGTGATGATCTCGACGGCCTCGCGAATCGCAGTCCCGGCGGTGATCACGTCGTCGATGATCAGCACGCGGCCGCGCAGCGGGGTGCCGACGATGTTGCCGCCCTCGCCGTGGTCCTTCGCCTCCTTGCGATTGAACGCCCACGGCACGTCGCGACCGTGGCGGTCCGCGAGCGCTATCGATGCAGTCGCGACCAGGGGAATGCCCTTGTAGGCCGGACCGAACAGCACGTCGAACGGCCACGCGGCCTGCTCGATCGCGGCGGCGTAGTGACGCCCGAGCTCGGCGAGGGCGCGGCCGGTGTTGAACAGTCCAGCGTTGAAGAAATACGGGCTCAGGCGCCCGGACTTCAGCTTGAATTCGCCGAAGCGCAGCACGCCGAGGCCGAGGCACAGCTCGATGAAGGACGCGGACATGAAGGGATTCTATACATTCTCTCTATAATGGCGGCATGCGCATCATCACTCTCAACGCCAACGGCATCCGCTCCGCGGGCAGCAAGGGCATGTTCGGCTGGATCGCCCGGCAGGAGCCCGACGTCGTGTGCGTGCAGGAGACCAAGGCGCAGGAGCACCAGCTCGGCGACGCGCTGTATCGGCCGAAGGGCTATCACTGCTACTACTTCGACGCGCAGAAGAAGGGCTACAGCGGCGTTGCGATCTACGCCAAGCGCAAACCCGACAACGTCGTCGTCGGCTACGGCTCGAAGGAGTTCGATGCCGAGGGTCGTTACCTCGAGGCACAGTTCGGCCGGCTCTCGGTCGTCTCGCTGTATCTGCCGTCCGGCTCCTCCGGCGAGGATCGGCAACGCGCGAAGTTCCGCTTCCTCGACGAGTTCATGCCCTACCTGGGCGCGTTGAAGCGCAAGCGGCGCGATTTCGTGCTGTGCGGCGATTGGAACATCGCGCACAAGGAGATCGACCTGCGCAACTGGCGCTCGAACCGCAAGAACTCCGGCTTCCTGCCCGAGGAGCGCGCCTGGCTCGACCAGCTGTTCGGCGAGGTCGGCTACGTCGACGGCTTCCGCGAGATCGATCCGAGCGCCGACCAGTACACGTGGTGGTCGAATCGCGGCCAAGCGTGGGCCAAGAACGTCGGCTGGCGCATCGACTACCAGATCCTGAGTCCCGGGCTGCGCGGCAGCGTGCTGCGCGCGAGCATCTATAAGAGGCGGCGGTTCTCCGATCACGCTCCGCTCGTCATGGACTACGACCTCAAGCCGTGATGACGGCGAACAGCGTCCCGCCGCCGGCTGCGGACCAAGGGTGGCGCGCGTACGTTCCTGCGAGCGTGCGGCCCTACACGGAGGCCGCACCGCTGGCAGCGCTGTTTCTCGGAGTGTCTTCCGGCGCGCCGTACGCGCTCATTGCCGCGACGCTGACGACGCGGCTTGCGCAAGACGGGATCAACAAGCGGGCGGTCACCGCATTCACGCTGGCCTTCCTCGTCTACAACCTGAAGTGGCTGTGGGCCTGGGTCGTCGACGGTGTGCGCTTGCCAGTCATCGGCCGGTTGGGGCAGCGCGTCTCGTGGCTGCTGGTCGCAGGCGTTCTGTCCGCGGCCAGCATCATCAATCTCGCCCTCGTCGATCCCAAGGCGAGTCTGACCGCCACAGCTGTTGCCGCCATCCTCGTTGCTGTTGCCGGCGCGACCTACGACATCGTCATCGACGCTTATCGCATCGAGTCGCTGGAACCGCGCCAACTCGGGGTTGGCTCGGGCATGAGCCAGTACGGATGGCGCATCGGCTCGGTGACCGCGGGGGCGTTGGCGCTGGTGGTCGCGGCGCGCACCGACTGGCACATGGCGTACCTGGTGTGCGCAGCGTTCGCGCTGCCGGCGATGCTGGTCGGCTTGCTGCTCGGCGAGCCTTCCCGCCATCGCGATCCGTCGCTGCGCAAAGGCATTGCTGCCGTCGGCGACTCGATCGTTGCGCCGCTGGCCGAATTCTTTCGGCGCCGCGGTGCGCTGCTCGTGCTGCTCTTCGTGTTATTGCACAAGATCGGCGACACGCTGGCGAACCTGACGTTCCGGCTGCTGTTCGACGATCTCCACTACACAAACGACGAGATCGCGCTGTATGACGTCGGGTTCGGCTTCTGGGCTTACCTGGCCGGTATCTTCCTCGGCGGGATGATGTACACGCGCCTCGGGATGAAGCGCTCGGTGCTGCTGAGCCTCGTGCTGATGGCCGTTTCCAACCTGAGTTTCGCCGGGCTCGCCGCGCTGGGCCATTCGAACTGGGCGCTCGCGGGCGCGATCGGTTTCGAGAACGTGGCGAGCGGCATCGGCGGCGTCACGGTCGTAGCGTACTTTTCTGCGCTTTGCGATCTGCGCTACACGGCGGCGCAGTACGCGCTCATCTCCGCCGCGGCGAGCGTCGTTGGCCGGGTGCTGACCGGAACGAGCGCGGGCGCGCTGATCGAGACATTCGGGTACGTGAATTTCTATGTGCTGACGACGGTGCTCGCGCTGCCGGCAATCGTCCTGTTCTGGATGATGATGCGCTCGGGCTTCGTCGATGCTTCGATCGGCACAGCTGCGACCGCCGGCTCGCGCAGCGACGCGAGCAGCAGCTGAGCGGGACGGCAACTCTTACAGGTCGCGCGGCGACGGCCACTCCGAATAGCCGGACGCTTCCGAGCGGTCGAGACTGGTGAGCGGGTCGGTCCACGCCGCGCCGGCGCTCACTTCGCGATCGGACTCGTAGTCCTCGGTGTCCACGTCGACCGAGCCGCTCCAGTCTTCGGGCGGCTGCGCTTCTTCGAACTCCTGCTCGGCCCACGATTCCAGGTCGAATTCTTCCAGTGTGCCGTCGAAGTGTTGCACTTCGACGGTTGCGTCGTCGCGATCGATGGCCACCACTTCGAACAGCGCGCCGCCGGGTCGGCGATACCACTCACCCACAACAGGACTCGGCGAAATCATGCGTGCGTTACTCCGTGGGACTGATCGCAAGTGTTCCTTGTCCGGGAATTGTTTTAGTCCTGTGAGCGTGCGGATTCAAGAGGCATTTTTTCTGCAGAGCATCAAGCTTTGTCGCGCGCGCACGCGTTGATGACACTGCTGTCAATTCGTTCTGCGATATTCGAGATCCCATACGTCATGACCGAGACGCTGACCGCGTCGCTCGAAACGCGTGAGCGTTCGTTCTGCAGATCGCGCAACGAAACCCGCGTCGCCAGCGACGTTGCTGAACGCGGGCGACGCGTCGATGACCTCGCGCATGTGCGCGGCGTACGGCTCCCAATCCGTCGCCAGGCGCAGCGTGCCGCCGGGCGCGATCACTCGCGCGAGCAGCTCGACGAATGCTGGCTGAATCAGCCGGCGCTTGTGATGACGCTTCTTCGGCCACGGATCCGGAAAGAAGATGTGAACCAGTGCGATCGACGCCGGCGCGAGCTGCTGTTGCAACACTTCCACGGCGTCGTGGCAAATCACGCGCAGATTGCCGAGCGATTGCGCTTCCGCGCCGAGCAGCAGATGTCCGACGCCGGGGCGATGCACCTCGATGCCGATGCAGTCGACGTCGCGATGCGCGGCGGCGAATTCCAGCAGCGCTTCGCCGGCGCCGAAGCCGATCTCCACCATGCGCGTCGCGTCGCGTCCGAAGAGTGCCTGCAGGTCGAGCGGCGCGGCGGAAAATTCGACGCCGTATTTCGGCCACAATTGCGCGAGCGCGCGCTGCTGGCCAGCCGTCGCGCGTCCGGCCCGCAGCACGAAGCTGCGAACGCTGCGCCGGCGCGCAGCGTCGGGATCTTTCTCAGAGCTCACGGTGTTTGCTTTTGGTTGAGCAGGTGTTCGAACAGCAGTCGCGCCGCCGACGGGAGCGGCGCGTCTTTGCGCGTACACAGGAACAGTTGCCGCCGCGCCCACGCATCGCTCAGGGCGATGGTCGCGAGCGAAAGCGAGCGGATATACGGCGTCGTCGCCGCGCGTGGCACGATGCCAACACCGAGGCCAGCGGCGACCATGGCGCAGGCGGCATCGAAACTGGTCACGTTGATGCGCCAGTTCAACGTGCGGCCGGTCTCCGTCGCGGCGCGCGTGAGCACGTGGTGCAGGGCGCTGTCGGCATGCAGGCCGACGAACGGCTGATCGGCGATCTCGGCAAAGAAGACGGCTGCGCGGCGTGCGAGCGGATGACCGGCTTGCAGCACGACGACGAGCTCGTCGTTGCGGAACGGCAGGGTCGTCAGGCCTTCGATCAGCGGCAGCTCGCTCAGGATGCCGAAGTCCGCCGACCCATCGGCGACTGCGGCAGCGATGGCCGAGCTGACGTGCTCTTCGAGCTGCACGTGAATGTCGGGATGCGCGGCGTTGAAAGAGGCAAGGGCGCCCGGCAGGAATTCCACGATCGCCGAGATGTTGGCGAAGACCCGTACGTAGCCGCGCGACCCGCTCGCATGACGCCGCATCTCGTCGTCGAGCTGCGCAGCCTGGTTGAGCAGCACACGGGCGCGGACCAGCAGCGCGTGACCGGCGGCCGTCAGCTCGACGCCCTTGGCGGCGCGCACGATGAGAGCGCAGCCGAAAACCACTTCCAGATCGGAAATGCGCTTGCTGACTGCAGAGGCCACTGTGTGCGAGCGGTCGGCCGCCCGGGCGATGCTGCCGGCGTCGGCGACGGCGACGAACAGCTCCAGGTCGCGCAAGTCGAACTTCATGGGGGCGTAGCTTGCCGGTTGGGCGGCGCGCTGCATAGAATCAAGCCGGAACGCGGGTGTAGTTCAATGGTAGAACTGTAGCTTCCCAAGCTACTAACGTGGGTTCGATTCCCATCACCCGCTCCATTCCACCGGAGCGGTGGCACACCCTCCACAAATTGCCACGATTCGTCAGCGGCATGACCGGAAGCGTCACGGCGGCGCCGCCCGGCGTGAGGCACGCTTCGCCTCAGTCCGAATAAGAATTCGAGGTTCGCGGATCATGCGCATCCCTGGGCTGTGGATCGGTCTCCTGGTGCAACTCGTCGCGCTGCCGCTGCTTGCGCAGGAAGCGCGCGCCCCGTCGGCGCAGGTCGAGCTGTTCTCTCCGCAGGGTACCGCGCGGCAGGTCCGGCAGGTGACCGCGCGCTTTACCGCGCCGATCGTGACGCTCGGCGATCCGCGTCTTCCTGATCCGTTCGACGTGCAATGCCCCGGCGGCCCCGGCCAGGGGCGCTGGGCCGATCCACGCAACTGGGTCTATGACTTCGATGAGGACCTGCCCGCGGGACTGCGCTGCACCTTCACGTTGCGGCCGCAGCTGCGGACGGCCGCAGGCGGTGAGTTGACCGGCACGCGCAAGTTCTCCTTCGACACCGGCGGGCCCGGCATCGCGGCTTCGTATCCGCGCGAAGGGTGGGAAGCGATCGACGAGGAGCAGGTCTTCCTGCTGCGTCTCGACGCCGCCGCGAGCCCACAGTCCATCGAAGAGCACGCCCAGTGCGTCGTGCAGGGGATCGAGGAGCGGATTGGAGTCGACGTGCTCTCTGGCGAGGAGCGCGCCGCAGTCCTCAAGGCGCGTCGCCTGCTCGGCTATCAGTACTTCCAGTTGCTGTGGAAGAACGGAGCAGTAACGCACGCACGCCTTCGAGGCGACGAGCTGGATCAGGCTGAGCAGAGCATCGCAGTGGTTCGGTGCAAGCGCCGATTGCCTCCGGCGACGCAGGTGCGCCTGAACTGGGGTGCGGGCATTGCCACGCTCTCCGGCATCGCGACGACACAGGACCAGCAGCTGGCGTTCAAAGTACGTCCGGCCTTCACGGTACAGGTCGAGTGCACGCGCGCCAACGCACGCGCTGGGTGTACGCCGACGCAACCGGTCGTCGTGAGCTTCGCGTCGCCCGTGCCTCGCGACCTGGCGCTCGGCGTCCGCATCAAGACCAGCGACGGCGAGGTGCTCAGTCCCGAAGACAAGGACTCGAAGTCCGCGCCGACGCTCGAGCGCGTCGCGTTCAGCGGGCCGTTTCCCGAAGAGTCGACTGCAATCGTCATGCTGCCCGCCGGCATCGTCGACGACTCCGGTCGGCCGCTGAGCAATGCGGCGCGCTTTCCGCTCGAGCTGCGCATCGACGCATTCCCCGCGCTCGCCAGGTTCGCCGCCGATTTCGGCATTCTCGAAGCGAAGCAGGGCGGCGTGCTGCCGGTGACGCTGCGCAACGTCGAAGCCGAGTTCGGCGGACAGCAGCCGGATCTGCCGGCGAAGATGCTGCGCGTCGACGCCGATCCCGCTGCGATCGCCGACTGGCTGCAGCGCGTCGCGAACGCGAATCGCAGCGCCGGAGAATGGATTGCGCCCGCGCCCGGCGAGCAGCCCGCCGAAGACGGGCAAAGCACTGTCTGGCGCGAGGCGACCGGCACCAGCTCGGTGTTCGCAGCCGCGGATCAGACGACAGCCTTCACACTGAAGAAGCCCGCGGGCGGCAAGCCTGCCGAGGTGATCGGCATCCCTCTGCGCAAGCCGGGCTTCTACGTCGTCGAGATCGGCAGTCGCGCGCTGGGGCGCTCGCTGCTGGGTCGCGATCAGCTGCGTTACGTCACGACCGGTGCGCTCGTCACCAACCTGTCGGTGCACTTCAACTGGGGACGCGAGAGCTCCACTGCATGGGTGACACAGCTCGACGACGGCCAGCCCGTGGCGGGCGCCGCGATCACCATCGTCGACTATTGTCGGCGCGCCATCCTCTGGCAGGGGAAAACCGGCGCCGACGGTCTGGCCGCAATCGCCGATTCCTTCGGCGAGCCGCACAACGCCGATGGATGCTGGTCGGATCGCGTGGTGCCCCTGCTCGTGCTCGCGCAGCGCGACGCAGACTTCGCTTTCACGCTGTCGTCCTGGAACCAGGGCATCACGCCCGACCGCTTCGGTCTGAACACCGGCGGCGAGTGGAACGCAGACATCTATCACACCGTGCTCGACCGCGCGCTGTTCCGCGCCGGCGAGAAGGTCTCGATGAAGCATTTCCTGCGGCGGCACGCGTCGCCGGGGATCGTGCTGCCTGAGCCGCTGCCGACGACTCGCAAGGTCGCGATCATGCACCTGGGGAGCGGCCAGAAGTACGAGCTCGATGCGGGCTTCGGCGCGGACGGCATCGCTGAAAGCGAGTGGACGATTCCGGCCGAGGCGAAGCTCGGCGACTACTCGGTGTCGATCGTCGACGGCTACCCGCGGCAGAGCGCGAGCTTCAAGGTCGAGCAGTTCCGGCTGCCGTCGATGCGCGCCAGCGTCATCGGCTCGCCGCGGCCGCTGGTGCGGCAGAAGTCCGCGGTGCTCGATCTGCACGTCGCTTACATGTCTGGCGGCGGCGCGGCGGGTTTGCCGGCCAAGCTGCGAACTGTCGTCGAGCCGGCAGCGGTCTCCTACGCGGGCTACGACGACTATCGATTTGGCGGCGGCGCCGTGCGCGAAGGCATCGTGACCGGTGACGACTCCTACTTCTACGAAGACTCGGCCGAGCCGCCGGCGCAGCCCGGCAAAGTGCAGGTGCTGCCGATTACGCTCGATGGCGAAGGCGCCGCGCGGGTCACGGTCGGCGATCTGCCGCAGTTGCAGGCCGCCAGTCAGCTCACCGCCGAGCTCGAATACGAGGACGCTAACGGCGAGCTGTTGACTGCGACCGGTCGCGTGCGACTCGTGCCCGCCGCCCTCAGCGTCGGCATTCGCCCGGAAGCCTGGGTGGCGAGCGAAGAGCAATTGCGCTTCCGCGTCGTGGTGCTGGACCTGGACGGCAAGCCGCGCGCGCAGCAGCCGGTCCAGGTCGCGCTTTACCGATCGAGCGCGTATTCGTATCGCAAGCGTCTCATCGGCGGCTTCTACGCGTACGAGACGACGCGTGAGACCACCAGGCTCGCGGCGACCTGCAAAGGCCAGACGAACGAGCAGGGCCTGCTGATCTGCGACGTCGCGCCGGGCATCAGCGGCGAAGTGGTGGCGCGCGCCGAAACAGTCGACGCGGAGCACAACGTCGCGGGTGCGACGACATCGTTCTGGGTGGCGGGCAAGGACGACTGGTGGTTCGGCGGCACGCAAGGCGACCGCATGGACTTGCTGCCGGAGAAGAAGGAGTACTCGGCCGGAGAGACGGCGCGCTTTCAGGTGCGCATGCCGTTCCGTCAGGCCACTGCGCTCGTGACGGTGGAGCGCGAGGGCGTGCTGTCCAGCTTCGTCACGCGGCTGAAGGGCCAGATGCCGGTCATCGAAGTGCCCATCGCCGACAGCTACGCGCCGAACGTGTTCGTCGCGGTGCTCGCCGTGCGCGGCCGGGTTGGAGTGCTGTCGGGCGGCAAGTCGCAGCGCGAAGCCGTGACGGCGCTCGTGGATCTGAACAAGCCTGCGTACCGGCTCGGCATGGCCAAGATCAATGTCGGCTGGAAGCCGCATCGGCTCAACGTCACGGTGACGCCGCAGAAGAAGGTGCTCGAGGTCGCGGAAAAGGCGACGGTGAACGTGCACGTCGAGCGCGAGGACGGCGCGGTGCTGCCTGCGGACAGCGAGATCGCCGTCGCGGTCGTGGACGAGGCGCTGCTCGAGCTGTCGCCGAATCCCTCGTGGGATCTGCTGGCCGCGATGATGGGCGAGCGCGGCGTGGAAGTCTGGACCTCCACAGCGCAGATGCAAGTTGTGGGCAAGCGTCACTATGGACGCAAGGCCGCGCCGCACGGCGGCGGTGGCGGTCGTGAGCGCGATCGCGCCCGCGAGCAGTTCGACAGCCTGCTGTTGTGGAAGGGACGTGTGAAGCTCGACGGCCAGGGCAACGCGGTCGTGCCGGTCACGTTGAACGACTCGTTGACGTCGTTCCGCATCGTGGCGGTGGCGAACGGCGCAGCGCATCTCTTTGGTACAGGCTCGGCGACGATCAATACGACGCAGGACCTGATCCTCATGTCGGGGCTTGCGCCGCTCGTGCGTGAAGGCGACCGTTATGCTGCGACATTCACGCTGCGCAACACCACGAATCGTGCGCTGACCGTCGATGCACAGGCGCGACTGGCACTCGATCGCGCACCGACACTGGCGCCGCAGCGCGTGGAGATTCCCGCGGGTCACGCGCGCGACGTCGTGTGGCGCGTGACGGCGCCCGTCGGAGTCGAGCAGCTGAAGTGGGAGGTCGCTGCGCGGGAAGTCAACGGCACTGCCGGCGACAAGATCAGGCTCACGCAATCGGTCATCCCTGCGTACCCGGTGCGCACGTACCAGGCGACGATTGCGCAACTCGCCGCGCCGCTCTCGCTCCCGGCTGAGCGCCCGGCTGATGCAGTGAAGGGGCGCGGCGGTCTAGAAGTGACCCTGCGTGCGAAGCTCGGCGACGGGCTGGACGGCGTGCGCGAGTACATGAGCTGGTATCCGTTCACGTGCATCGAGCAGCGGCTGTCGCAGGCAGTCGCGTTGCGCAATGAGTCGCTCTGGCTCGCATCGAGTGCGCGACTGCCGGCATACATGGATGCGGACGGCCTGCTGAAATACTTCCCGACGGACCGTCTCGAAGGCGATGACGCGCTTACAGCCTACGTTCTCGTGCTGGCGCACGAAGCCGGCTGGCAGATCGCCGAAGCAGATCAGCGGCGGATGATCGACGCACTCACGCGCTTCGTCGCGGGCAGGATCGTGCGTCGCTCGGCGCTGCCAACCGCCGACCTGGCGATCCGCAAGCTCGCAGCCATCGCTGCGCTTGCGCGCTACGAGGCCGCACCGCCGCAGATGCTCGACAGCATCCAGCTGCAACCGGACATATGGCCGACCTCTGCAGTGCTCGACTGGATCGACATCCTGAAGCGCGTGAAAGGGATCGCGCGCGGCGATGATCGTCGCAAGGCGGCGCTGCAGATTCTGCGCACGCGCCTCAACTTCCAGGGCACCACCATGGGCTTCTCGACCGAGCACAGCGACGCGCTGTGGTGGTTGATGATTTCCGCCGACTCCAATGCCAACCGCATGCTGATGTCGGTGCTCGACGAGCCGCAATGGCGCGAGGACATCCCGCGGCTGGTGCGCGGCTCGCTCGGCAGGCAGCAGCGCGGGCACTGGAACACGACGGTTGCCAATGCGCTCGGCGTGCTGGCGATGGAGAAGTTCTCGGCGGCGTTCGAGTCCACGCCGGTCAGCGGTTCCTCCGGGATCCGCTACGGCTCGCAGCAGACGCGGATCACGTGGCCCCGGCAGAGCAACAGCAAGCAAGTCGATCTGCCGTGGCAGGACGGACCGGCATCGCTCGACGTGAGCCACGAAGGCGCGGGCCAGCCTTGGGTCATGATCCGCGCCACAGCGGCGCTGCCGCTGCGCAAGCCGCTTTCGTCGGGCTACAAGATCACGCGCAGCGTGACGCCGGTGGATCAGCAGGTCGCCGGTCGCTGGACGCGCGGTGACGTCGCGCGCGTCAGGCTCGAGATCGAAGCGCAGTCCGACATGGCGTGGGTGGCAGTGGAAGATCCGATCCCTGGCGGCGCGACCGTCATGGGGAGCGGTCTCGGCGGCCAGTCGGCGCTGCTGACGCGCGAAGAGCGTCGCGAAGGCTACGCGTGGCTCGCGTTCGAGGAGCGACGGTTCGATTCTTTCCGTGCTTACTATCGCTACGTGCCCAAGGGACGCTGGGTCGTCGAGTACACGCTGCGTCTCAATAATCCCGGCGAGTTCCTGCTGCCGGCGACGCGCGTCGAGGCGATGTACGCGCCGGAGATGTTCGGCGAGTCGCCGAACGCAGCGGTCACGGTGGAGGCGCAGCCGTGAGCCGACGCATGCGAATGGCGCTTGGCTCGCTCGCGGCATCGGTCATCACGGCCGTGCTCGTGCTGGCGTGGCCTGCGCGCGCACCGGACTTCGCCACCGTGCGCGCGAGCTTCACGCCTTCCGATGCCTTCATGCTCGACCGCAACGGCGTCGTACTGGACACGAGCCGCATCAACCTCGACGTCAGGCGCTTCGAGTGGCAACCGCTGACCGCCGTTTCTCCAGCGCTCGTCGCGGCAGTCGTACGCGGCGAAGACGCGCGCTTCCGCGAACATAGTGGGATCGACTGGCGCAGCGTCGCCGGCGCGGCACGTGATCGATTTCTGCGCGGGCGAGCGCGCGGCGCGAGCACGATCACCATGCAGGTTGCCTCTCTCCTGGAGTCTCGACCGCACTCGCGCAAAGGACCGTCGGCGTGGCGGCACAAGCGCAATCAGGTACGGCTGGCGCTGGCTATCGAGAAGCGTTGGAGCAAGGAGCAGATCCTCGAGGCGTATCTGAATCTCGCGTATTTTCGCGGCGAGCTGCAGGGCATCGGCGCGACAGCGCATCTGCTCGCGGGCAAGGTGCCGTCGGGCTTGTCGTTGCCGGAGAGCCTGGTGATCGCGGCGCTCTTGCCGGAGCCGAACGGCGCTCCGGAGCGCATCGCGGCGCGTGCATGCGGTCGGGCGCTTGCTGCGAAAATGGTTGCAAGCTGTGATGAGCTGCAGGCAGCAGCGACGTTGCTGTTGACTCATGGCGTCGATTCGCCGCCCGTGCCGCAGCTCGCCCCGCAACTGGCGAATACGAAGCTGCGCGTTGCCGGCGAACGTGTGCAGACGACACTCGACGCCGGCGTGCAGCGACTCGCGCGCGACATTCTCGGTCAGCAGCTGGGCTCCTTGTACGATCGCAATGTCCGCGACGGCGCCGTGCTCGTCGCAGACAACGCGACTGGCGACGTGCTGGCCTACGTGGGATCGGCGGGCCCGCGCTCCCGCTCGCGCGAAGTGGACGGTGTTCGCGCCTTGCGCCAGGCGGGCTCGACACTGAAGCCGTTCCTCTACGAGCTGGCGCTGGAACGCCGCTATATCACCGCGGCATCGCTGCTCAAGGATTCGCCCGTACATCTCGACACTGCGACGGGCGCCTACATTCCGCAGGACTACGACAAGGACTTCAAAGGCCTGGTCAGCGTGCGCACGGCGCTCGGCAGCTCGCTGAACATCCCTGCGGTGCGCACGCTCGTGCTGGTCGGAGTCGAGCCGTTCCGCGATCGCCTGAACGCGCTGGGGTATGTGCAGATCAAGGAGGCAGGCGACTTCTACGGTTACTCGCTGGCGCTCGGCTCGGCGGAGGTGACGTTGTGGCAGCAGGCGCAGGCTTATCGCGCGCTCGCGGCGGGCGGCCGCTGGTCGCCGTTGCGCGTCCTCACGGATGAATCCGTGCAGCCGCAGTCGAGCCTGCTGCCGGCGGATGCGGCGTTCATCGTCAGCGACATCCTCAGTGATCCTGCGGCGCGCGCCCTGACGTTCGGCATGGACAATCATCTCAACACGCCCTTCTGGAGCGCGGCGAAGACCGGCACCAGCAAGGACATGCGCGACAACTGGTGCATCGGCTTCTCGTCGCGCTACACGGTCGCCGTGTGGGTCGGCAACTTCGAGGGCGACGCGATGCATGACGTCAGCGGCGTGACAGGTGCGGCGCCGGTGTGGCGCGAGATCATGAGCGCCTTGCATCAGAACGTGGCCTCGGTTGCGCCGCAGCCGCCTGCAGGTGTGATCGCGACGGCCGCTACGTTCGAGCCGGCAGTCGAGCCCCGTCGACGCGAGTGGTTCCTCGCCGGGCAACAGCAGCCGGATGCAGTAGCGACGATCGCTCGTGCCGCGCAGATCGCGCGCATCGTCACGCCGGCGAACGGGATGGTGATCGCTTCCGATCCGGACATTCCGCCTGCCCATCAGAAGGTGCTGATCAGCGCCGAGGGCGCGACTGCGAAGATGCAGCTGCAGCTCAACGGCAAGCGGCTCGCGTCGGCGGGGGGCTCGCTGCTGTGGACGCCGCAGCCCGGCTCGCATCTGCTGGAGCTTCAGGATGCGAATGGCCGGCTGGTCGACCGCATCCTTTTCACCGTGCGCTGAGCGTCGCAGCGGGCCTCTGTGACAAGGTGGGCGCACGGCTGGAATCGCTGCTAGAGTGCGCGCAACCCAGTCCTGCGTGTCCAAGAACTCCGCTCGTGTCCATTCGCGTCCGCTTCCTCGCATTCGCGCTGTCGGGCTGCGCGGCATTCAGCGCTTTGGCGCTCGATGCAGTTTCGTCGCGCGGTACCGATCTGAGCGGCAGCTGGAAACTGAACGCCGCACTCAGCGACGACGCGCAGCACATGCTGGAGGAACGCCAGCGCGTGGAACGCGAGCGCTACATGCGGTGGCGCCGTCAGCAGGAGCGCAGCTACCCGCCGGGCGCGGTGCCGCCGATCGACGTCGATGCGGGCGGCTCGCCGCGTGAGCCGAGCTCGGCACGGCGCGCCTCGATCAAGCGCCACATGGAAAACGTCTTCAAGATGCTGGCGATCTCGGACACGCTGACGATCCGCCAGGAGGGTGCGACGCTCGACTTCACGTCCGCGGTCGAGTCGCGCCGCGTGGTCGCCGGCTCGCGCACCCAGGTGTCGATGCCCGAGGGCGAGCTGGCCGATTCCAACGTCGGCTGGGACGGCCAGTGGTTCGTGATCGACCGCACCGTGCGTCAGGGGCCGCACGTGGTCGAGAAATTCCGGCTGGCGCCGAAGACCGGCCAGCTCGAGTACGAGATGAAGTGGTCCGGCGACAGCGAGCTCGCCGGCATGAAGATCAGGCGCGTGTTCGACCGCGAGACGGTGCAGCTGCCGCCGGTCGATCCGGCGGCGGGTCCGGTTCAGTATCGGAAGTGACGGGTTCGTCGCTGACGGCGATCAGGCAGCGCTGGAATAGCCCATCACTGCCTTGGTCTCGAGAAATTCCTTCAGGCCTTCGCGGCCCCATTCGCGACCGTTACCGGATTGCTTGTAACCGCCGAACGGCGCATTCACGTCCGTCGGCGCACCGTTGAGGTGGACCATGCCGGTGCGCAGCCGGCGCGCCACGCGGCGGGCGTTGTCGATGTTGCCCGAGTACACGTATCCCGACAGCCCGTACACCGTGTCGTTGGCGATGCGCACGGCTTCGGCTTCGTCGCGATAGGGAATCATCACCAGCACCGGTCCGAAGATCTCCTCGCGCGCGATGGTCATCGCGTTGTTCACGTTGGCGAACACGGTCGGCCTGACGAAGTAGCCCTTGGCGAGGCCGGTCGGCCGCCCGGGCCCGCCGATGACGACGGTCGCGCCTTCCTCCACGCCCTTCTGCAACAGCCGCTGGATCTTCTCGAACTGCGTCTTGTTCGCCACCGGGCCCATGGTCACGCCCTCGGCCTTCGGGTCGCCGACGACCGGTTTCTCCGCAACCGTCCTGGCGATCTTCACGGCCTCGTCGTACAGCTTCGCGGGAATCAGCATGCGCGAGGGCGCGTTACACGACTGCCCGGTGTTCGACATCATCGACAGCACACCGCTCTTCACCGCGGCGTTCAGGTCGGCGTCCTCGAGGATGATGTTCGCGGACTTGCCGCCGAGCTCCTGCGAAACGCGCTTCACCGTGTCCGCCGCGGCCTTCGCGACCTGCACGCCGGCGCGAGTCGAGCCGGTGAACGAGACCATGTCGATGTCGGGATGGCGCGAGATCGCCTCGCCTACGGTCGGCCCGTCGCCGTCCACCAGATTGAACACGCCTTTCGGCACGCCCGCCTCGGCGAGGATCTCGGCGAACAGATGCGCGCTCAGCGGCGCGATCTCGCTCGGCTTCAGCACGACCGTGCAGCCGGCCGCGAGCGCCGGCGCGACCTTGCAGCTGATCTGGTTGATCGGCCAGTTCCACGGCGTGATCAGGCCGCACACGCCGACCGGCTCGCGGCGGATCTGCGTCGTGCCGACCTGCTCTTCGAACTCGAAATCCTTGAGCACGCTCAGCGTGCTCATGAAATGACCCAGGCCGCTGCCGGCTTGCGCGTTCAACGCGAGCTTCATCGGCGCGCCCATCTCGTCGGAGATCGCGACCGCGACGTCCTTCATGCGCGCCTTGTACGCGCCGATGATGCGCTCGAGCAGTGCCACGCGCTCTTCGCGCGAAGTCTGGGAGAACGTCTCGAATGCGGCACGCGCCGCCTTCACGGCGGCATCCACATCTTCGGCGGTGCCGAGCAGGATCTTGCCGACCGCCTGTTCCGTCGCCGGATTGATCACGTCGAGCTCGCGGCGTCCCGCCGGGCTCACCCACGCGCCGTCGATGAAGAACTTTCTGAAGTCGTACATGGGGCCTCCGCTGGGCGTCGATCGCGGCACGAAACCGGGCCGAAATGATACTGCAAGCGGCCTGCGGCGGCTGTCCTCAGCGGCGCACGTCCGTGACCTGTTCGGCCAGCACCAGCTCGATGTCGGCAACGCCGGCCAGGTTGAAATCGCCGGGAATCGAGTGCTTGAGACAGCCCGCCGCGGTGGCGAAGTCGATGGTCTTCTGCGGATCGAAACCGCTGATGAGGCCGTGCAGAACGCCCGCGGCAAATGCATCGCCGGCGCCGATGCGATCGACGATGCCGTACAGCGGGTAGGGACGGCTCGTGTAGGTGTCCCGCCGGCTCTGCAGGCAGCCCGCGAGCTGTTGCACGTCGGCGCTTTGACGTGTGCGGCTGGTGCACGCCATGAACTGCAGACGAGTGAATGCCTCGAACGCAGCATCGGCGGCGCGGCGCTGCCGGTCGGATGCAGCTTCGCCGTCGATAGCGCTGCCCAGCATGAACGCGACATCGCGCTCGTCGCCGAAGATGAGGTCGACCTGCTCGCAAAGTTTGCGCAGCACGGCTGGCGCCTTCTGCACACGTTCACCCCAGACGCGCGAGCGAAAATTGCAATCGAACGCGATCTTCGTGCCGCGCTGGCGCGCGGCCGACATCGCACGCAGCGCAGCTTCGCCGGCCGCATCGCTTACCGCGGGCGTAATGCCCGAAACGTGCAGCCAATCGCAGCCATCCAGCAGCACATTCCAGTCGTAGGCGCTTGCTGATGCTTCGGCGAACGCTGATCCGGCACGGTCGTACAGCACTTCGGCCGGTCGATGGCCGGCGCCGTGCGTGAGGAAATACACACCCATCCGGCCCGTGCGGAACTGAATCGCTTCCGTGTACACGCCGTGACGCCGCAACTCACCTGCGCAAGCACGCCCGAGCGCGGAATCGGGCAGCGTGCTCGCAACCCGTGCGCTATGACCGAGCATGCTCAACGACACCGCTACATTCGCTTCGGCCCCACCGACGTGCGCGTCGAAACGAGCGGATTGCAGCAGCAGCTCCTTATCCGGCGCGGACAGCCGCAGCAGAATCTCCCCGAAGCACAGGACGGTTGCACTCATGGTCTCGAACATACCTCGTGTCGTCGCGAGCCGGCCCGCGACATCTTACCCTTGCAGGAAACCGGTGTCAGATGATCGAATTGGCCGCGTCGCATGCCCAAGAAGTCCAGCAAAGTCGTCCGCGTCCCGGCCAGAGCCCGTCCGGAGCCGCGCGCGCGCCGGCCGGAGCACGTTGCCGACTCAGAGCGCAAGCACACGATCAACGACATCGCGCGTCTCGCCAACGTGTCCAAGAAGACCGTCTCGCGCGTGATCAACGAATCGCCGTTCGTGCGCGAGGAAACGCGGGCGCGCATCACCGAGATCATCGAGCGCACGGGCTTCACGCCGGACCCGCAGGCGCGCGCGCTCGCGTTCCGCCGCTCGTTCCTCATCGGGCTGATCTACGACAACCCGAACGCGCCGTACGTGATCAACATCCAGGAAGGCATGCTCGGCGCGCTGCGCCGCGTGGGCTACGAGCTGGTGGTGCATCCGTGCGACCGCCACAGCGAGGAATTCCTCCCCGACATCCGCCGCTTCGTCGCGCGCCAGAAGCTCGACGGCGTCGTGCTGCTGCCGCCGGTGTCGGAGAACCCGCTGCTCGCCGACATGCTGCGCCAGCTGGGATGCCCGTATATCCGCGTGCTCGCCGCGGCGCTCGACGACCCGAAGAACCTGATCATGTCGATGGACCGCGAGTCGGCGGCCGAAGTAGCAGAGCATCTCGCGAAGCTCGGCCACGAGCGCATCGCGATGATCATGGGCCCGCGCAGCTTCCGTTCGGCGATCGAGCGCCTCGAGGGCTTTGCCGATGCGCTCGCGGCGCGTGGCCGGTCGCTGCCGCCGGAATTCGTCGCCGAAGGCTCGTACACGTTCGAGTCGAGCGTGGCCTGCGCGGATGCGTTGCTGTCGCGAACGCCACGGCCGACGGCGATCTTCGCCGCCAACGACGAGACCGCAGCTGGCGTGTACCGCAGCGCCTATGGGCGCGGCCTGAAAATTCCGGACGACCTGACCGTGATCGGCTTCGACGACAGTCCGCTGGCTTCGCGACTGTGCCCGTCCCTGACGACGATGCGCCAGCCGATTCGCGACATGGGGCGGATGGCCGCGGAGAAGCTCGTGGCCAAGGTCTCGGGTCTCGAGAGCGGAGCCGCCATCGCCGCCACGACTGTCCTGCCGCACCTGATAGTGCGCGAGTCATCCGGACCGCCGCGGCAATGATGTGACGTCGACTGAATTGCCGCCGCCGCGGGAGCACCATGGACGCACCGCCGTGACACCGGTTACCATCGTCAGGACATGGCGCTGCGGCCAGCGCGCGCCGGCACCACCACCGCGATGTCGAAACCATGCCCACGCCACTTCAGCTTCACGAAGACAGGCTGTTTCCTGCAGAGCCGGCCGCGCGCGGGGTCGCGCAGCGCCTGTATCGCAAGGTGGCGGAGCTGCCGATCATCAGCCCGCACGGCCATACCGATCCGCAATGGTTTGCGCGCAACGAGCCGTTCACGAACGCGACCGAGCTGCTGCTCGCGCCGGATCACTACCTCTACCGGATGCTCTACAGCCAGGGCGTCGAGCTCGACGCGCTCGGCGTCGGCTCGCGTCGCGGGCCTTCGCCCGCCGACCCGCGCGCTGCATGGCGGCTCTTCGCGGAGCGCTTTCACTTGTTTCGCGGCACGCCGTCGGCGCTGTGGCTGAACTACGTGTTTACGAAGGTGTTCGAACTCGAACTACGGCTCGAAGCGCAGACAGCCGACCACTACTTCGACGTCATTGCTGCGAAGCTCGCCCAGGACGAGTTCCGGCCGCGCCGGCTGTTCGAACGGTTCAACATCGAAGTGCTGGCGACTACCGAGTCGCCGGTCGACACGCTCGATGAGCATCGGGCGATCGCGGCGAGCGGCTGGCGCGGCCGCGTCGTCACCGCCTATCGTCCCGATCCGGTCATCGATCCCGAGCACGAGGCATTCGGCGCCGCGCTCGAGCGCTTCGGCGAGCTCACGGGCGAGGACGTGCTTTCCTGGCGCGGCTACCTGGATGCGCATCGCAAGCGCCGCGCGGTTTTTGCGGCGGCCGGCGCGACCTCGACCGATCATGGGCACCCCACTGCGGCGACCGCCGATCTGTCGGGCCGCGAGGCCGAGCGCCTGTTTGCGCGCGTCACATCGGGAAGCTTCTCGGCGACCGATGCGGAGCTGTTCCGCGCGGCCATGCTCGTCGAGATGGCGCGCATGAGTCTCGACGACGGCCTGGTCATGCAGCTGCACCCGGGCTCGTTTCGCAACCACAACAGCTGGCTGTTCACGCACTACGGCCGCGACAAGGGCGCCGACATTCCGCGAGCCACCGAATACGTGCACGCGCTGCGTCCGTTGCTCGAGCGTTTCGGCAACGAGCGCGCGCTCACGTTGATCCTGTTCACGCTCGACGAGACCTCGTACAGCCGCGAGCTCGCGCCGCTCGCCGGGCACTATCCGATGCTCAAGCTCGGCCCCGCCTGGTGGTTTCACGACAGCCCCGAAGGCATGCGCCGCTTCCGCGAGCAGACCACCGAGAGCGCCGGCTTCTACAACACCGTCGGCTTCAACGACGACACGCGTGCGTTCCTGTCGATTCCGGCGCGGCACGATCTGGCGCGCCGCGTCGATTGCAGCTTCCTCGCGCGGCTGGTCGTCGAGCACCGGCTCGAAGAAGACGAAGCTGCCGAGGTCGCCGCCGACCTTGCCTATCGCCTGCCGAAGCAGGCCTACAAGCTCTAGGGTCAGAGCAGCGTGATCCGGGTCGATGGCGGCTGGCCCGCGCGCCGGGACCGCCGTCCGTAACTTTCCCTATGTGATTTCCGTCACTTGCTGCAGCCTCGAATGCAGACGTAATGCTGCCGGGCGAGTAGGCTGTCGATCGCAATCAGGAGGATGAGCGTGTCCCGGCGCGAGAGGAACCTGTTACTGGCGGTGGATGATGAGACCGATTTCCTGGAGCTGATCGAGCAGATCGGTCAGGGAATCGGCTGCGACGTCATCACTGCCGATACCGCCGCGAGCTTTCGCGACCAGGTGGGGCGCCGCCAGCCTTCGCTCATCCTGCTCGACCTGCAGATGCCCGGCATGGACGGCATCGAGGCGCTGCGCTACCTGGCGCGGCAGGGCGTCACGTCCGGCATCCTGCTCGCGAGCGGCATGGACCAGCGCGTCCTCGCCAGCGCCCGTCAGCTCGGCGATTCACTTGGCCTGAAAATGCTCGGCACGCTGCAGAAGCCGGCGATGCTCGAGGAGATCGAAAGCATGCTTGCAAAGCACCTCGAGCCGGGCGCTCGGATTTCCGTGGATGAGCTGCGTCGCGGCATCGAAGAGCACGAGCTCGTCGTCCACTACCAGCCGAAGGTGCTGCGCGCCGGCGGCGACTGGCAGGTGCGCAGCGCCGAGGCGCTGGTGCGCTGGCGCCATCCGCGGCTCGGCCTGCTCTATCCCGGCGAGTTCCTGCCGCTGGCGGAGCAGTCCGGCCTGATCGTCAACGTCACCGATTTCGTGCTCACCGACGCCATCCGGCAGATCGGCCACTGGCGGCATCGCGGGCTCGACCTCGCCGCCGCGGTCAACCTGTCGCCGCGGCTGGTGCAGGACCTGGAGTTTCCGGATCGCCTGACGCGCACGCTGCGCGAGTTCGAGGTCGCGCCCGAGCAGCTCACGCTCGAGGTCACCGAAGCGGCTTCGCTCGACGATCCCGAGCTGGTGATGGACATCTTCACTCGGCTGCGCGTCAAGGGCGTCGGCCTTTCGCTCGACGACTTCGGCGTCGGCACGTCGTCGCTGACGCAGCTCTACAAGATGCCGTTCAGCGAAGTGAAGATCGACCGCCTGGTGATCGCGGAGATCGCGACTGCCAAGCCGGCGGGGACGATCGTGCGCGCGATCATCGACCTCGCGCACAACCTGTCGCTGACCGTCTGCGCGGAAGGAATCGAGACGCCCGGAGTGTTCGAGTTCCTCGACCAGAGCGCGTGCGACGCCATGCAGGGCGACTTCATCGCATCGGCGATGCCGGCCGCGGAGATCGAGAACTTCATCCAGGTGTGGAACGGCGCGGACCACACGCTCGTCCCGGTGGTGCGAAAGTAGCCCGACCTACACCGCCCGGCGCAGCTTGTCCTTCGATTGCCGCAGCAGGTGCAGCGGCGCCGACAGCACGATGCGCGTTCCCGGGCCGGGCTCCTCGAAGTTGATCGTGCCGCCGAGCATGCGCGCACGGTATTCCATGATCTTCAGCCCCATTCCCGGACTGCGCTGCGCGAGTCCGGCCGAGAGCCCGATGCCATCGTCGGCGATGGAGAGCTGGAGCTTGCGGCCGGTGGAGCGCAGGTCGATCGCGATCGTCTTCGCCCGTGCGTAACGAGCTGCATTCGTCGTCGCTTCCTGCGCGATGCGATACAGGTGCGTCGCTGCGCCTTCTTCCAGGTCGGGCAGCTTCGGGCTCTCGTTGCCGAACGTGCATTCCAGGCTGTAAATATCGGTGCAGCGTGCGGCCAGATGCTTGAGCGCCTCCGGCAGGCCGCCGCGCTCCAGGTTCACCGGAGCGAGGCCGCGTGCCAGCGAGCGCGTGCTCTGGATCGCGTGCGCCAGCAGGTCGGCGATCTTGGTCGTGTGCGCCGTGTATTGCGGGGCTTCGCGCGACAGCTGCAATTCCAGGCCTTTCAGCAGCAACGACAGCCCGGTCAGCTCCTGGCCGAGGCCGTCGTGCAGGTCGCTGCCGAGCCGGCGCTGCTCGCGATTGGAGATCTCGAGGATTTCCTGCTCGAGCTCGCGCCGCGTCGTGACTTCCTGCACCGTGCAGACCAGGCCGGACACGCCGCCGTGGTCGCGCAGCGGCACGTGCGTGAAGTTGAACCAGCGCACCGAGCCGTCCGGCGAGATCCAGGCACGCTCCTGATCGGTGAGCGCGCGCCCGGTCCGCATCGTCGTGGCGGCCTGCGCCTCGATGTCGGCGACGTTCTCGTCGCTCGTGATCTCCGACAGCGTCTTGCCCAGCACCTGGTCGCGCCTGCGCTTCAGCGTGTCCAGCAGCGCCTTGTTGACGACGGTCACGCGATTGCTCGGGTCGACCGCGTAGATGATCTCCGGGAGGCTGTCGATCAGCGTGCCAAGCAGCACACGCTGCTCTTCGAGAGCTGCCTCGGCCAGGCGCCGCTCGCGGCGCTCGCGAGCTTCCATCAGCGCGCGCGTGACGACGGCGGGCAGCCGTTGCAGCCGGTCCTTGAGCACGTAGTCGGTCGCGCCGCTCTTCAGCGCCTCGATGGCGCGTTCCTCGCCAAGCGAGCCGGAAACGAAGATGAAGGGGATGTCCGGCGAGTGCTGCAGCAGGATCTTCAGCGCCGCCAGGCCGTCGAAGCCGGGCAAGGTGTAGTCGGCGAGCACCAGGTCCGGCGGTGCGCCGGCCAATGCCTCACGGAAGTCGCGCTCGGTGACGACGTGTCGCCATTCCACCTCGATGCCGTCTTTCGCCAGTTGCAACTGGATCAGCTCGGCGTCGTTGGGATCGTCTTCCAGCAGCACGAAACGCAGCGGTGCGGTCGTACCTTTCTTCATAATGCCGTCGCAGCCCTTCCTTCCGTGTCCGGCGGCAACGCTATCACTCTGCGGCGCTTGTGGAAAATGAGGATTGCCCCCGGTAGATCGCACCGCAAGACTCGTTCGCAAAGGAATCCAGAGGAACCAGCATGGCGGAGCAGACCCGGATCGTGATCGTCGACGACCACCCGTTCGTCCGCGAGGGCTTGAAGCAATTGCTCGCGGGTCAGAGCGAATTCCTGCTGGCGGCGGAGGCGTCATCGATCCCGGACGCGCGGACCGCAATCGATACACACAAGCCGGATGTCGCCGTCGTAGACCTCGCGCTCGGGGCGGACGACGGCATCGACCTGGTGCGCTGGATCCGCGGCGCGCACCCCACCGTCCGCGTCCTGGTGCTGTCCATGCAGGACGAAGCCCTCTACGCCGAGCGGCTGCTCCGGCTGGGCGTCAGTGGTTATGTAATGAAGAATGTGGCCGGGACTGATTTCCTTGGTGCACTGCGCAAAGTCGCCCGGGGACAGAAGCACGTCAGCGCCGCAATGGGCGAGCGTCTGCTGACGCAAGTCGCCCGCGGCCGCGCGCCCGGAGTGGACGAAGACCCGGTCTCGGCGCTCACCGAGCGGGAGCTGGAAGTTTTCCGCCTCATCGGCGAAGGCATCAGCACCCGCGAGATCTCGCAGCGGCTGGACCTGTCGATGAAGACCGTGGATGCGCACCGGCGCCACATGCGCGAGAAGCTCAACCTGCGCTCGACCAGCGAGCTGATCCGCTACGCCACCCAGTGGGTCGCCGACCGCGGCGGGGCGCCCAGCGTGAGCCACGGCTCGGCCTGAGCGCTGACTTAATTCCCTGTTTCCCTTGAGAGTTCGCGCGGCTGCTGGCGGCCGGCGCGACCGGCTGCGCAGTTTGCCCAAACGCGCACGCGTCGCCTGCGACATTAAGGGAACAGCTGATATCCCCTACACGAGCCCTCCAACACCATGCCGCCTGTTTTCCTTCCCTCGTGCCGGGATCGGGCCCTTGAGCATTGCTTCCAAAAAACACGCGGTGAGCTCCGCTGTCGCGACGACCGACCTGTCGTCCCCCGCTGCCTGGGCCAGCGAGCCGGTGCGCGAGCTGATCGCTTCCGTTCCCGACTACGTGCTGGTCCTCGACCGGCGCCTGCGCGTGCTGCTGGCGAACCGCGGCGTCGGCCACCGTAGCGCGCAGCAGCTGGAAGGCATGGCGGTCACGGAGTTCTTCCCGCCGCAGATGCACCCCCAGGCGCTGGCGGCGATGCACCGCGTGCTTGCGACCGGCCAGATCGACGGCTACTCGGCGATGCTCGACGACGGCGAGGCACGCCACTTCGACATCCGCATCAGCCCGATCCGCTCGCAGCAGGAGATCGTCGCGATCACGCTGATTGCGTCCGAGACTACGGAGCAGGTGCGCGCCGAGCGCGCCATCGCCACGCAGGCCCGCATGATCGAGTCGATGCTCGAAGGCGTCGCGGTCGTCAGCGAGCAGGCGGTGATCGAGATCACCAACCCGGCGTTCGACACCATGTTCGGCTACCGCCGCGGCGACCTGATCGGCCGCGCGATGACGACGCTCGCAGGCTGGCCGTTCGAGCAACCTGAGCGCTGGCAGCAGCTGGCGTCGGACCCGGCCGGGCAGGGCTCGATGCGCGTCGAGTTCGACGGCTTGCGCAGCGACGGCACGCACTTCGCGGCGGCCGGCCTGCTGTCCCGGTTCGACGTCGCCGGCCGCAATCACTGCCTGGTCGTGTTGCAGGATGTGAGCGAGCGCAAACAACTGGAGCGCGCGATCCTGCAAGCTGTGAACCGCGAGCAGTATCGGATCGGCAACGACCTGCACGACGGCCTCGGCCAGGAGCTCACCGGCATCGCGCTGATGCTGCGCGGCGTCGCCGGCCGGCTTGCCAGCGAGTACGCGCCGATCCTGCCGGAGATCGAGAGCATCACGCGACTGGTCAACAACGCTATCGAGAGCACGCGGGCGCTGGCTCGCGGCCTGTCGCCCGTGAACCTCGAGCGCGGCGGTCTGCAGGACGCTCTGGAAGGCCTCGCGATGCATGCCGCGGATCTCTACGGCGTGCAGATCGTCTGCACGCATCGGGTCAAGACCATCCGCCCGCTCGGCGCCGAGCTGGCCAACCATCTCTATCGCATTGCGCAGGAAGCAGTGCGCAATGCGGTCCGCCACGGCCACGCGCGGACTATACGGCTGCACTTGCATGGCGCCCGCGCTAAGGTGCGGCTCACCGTGACCGACGACGGCGCTGGCATGCCGGCGGGAGCGGTCGATGCAGCGGGAATGGGCCTGAAGATAATGCAATATCGAGCGCGCATACTCGGCGGCGAAGTCCGCTTCGAGCGAGCCGAGCCGCGTGGCACCCGCATCGTGTGTGAATGTCCGCTGGAACCCCTGGCACAACCAGCGCGCGCGCCGCGCGCCCGCCGGCGCCGCCGGCTGAGCAGCGCGGCGGGTTGACCGGAGCGATCCGCTCGTACAACAAGGAATCCAATTGCGAGGAGTGATGCAATGACCGTTGGCCCCTCTCTGTTCAAGACTGGGCACCGCACCGGCAGCAGCGGCGTCTCCAAGGACCGCAAGCGGCGCGTGCTGATCGTCGACGATCATCCGATCGTGCGGCAGGGTCTGCGCCGCCTGATCGAGGCGGAAGCCGATCTCGAGGTGTGCGGCGAGGCCGAGACCGCGCGCGAAGCGAAGTCGCTGATCCGCGAGCTCGAGCCCGATGCGGTCATCGTCGACGTGTCGCTCAAGCAGGGCGACGGCCTGGAGCTGGTGAAGGACGCGCGCGCGCATTACCCCTCGCTGCCGCTGCTCGTGCTGTCCATGCACGACGAAGCGATCTACGCGGAGCGCATGCTGTCGGCCGGCGCGAACGGCTACATCATGAAACAGGCTGCGTCGGATCAGTTCCTGATCGCGCTGCGCCGCGTGCTCGACGGCGGCATCTACGTGTCCGAGGCGGTCGGCAACAGCATGATCGAGAAGTTCGCGTCCGGCGGCGCGTACATCTCCTCGAACCCGGTCGACAGCCTGACGAACCGCGAGCTGCAGGTGCTGCACATGATCGGCAAGGGCCTGTCGACGCGGCAGACTGCCGAGGCGCTCAACCTCAGCGTCAAGACGGTCGAGTCGCATCGCCAGCGCATCAAGCGCAAGTTGTCGCTGCGCACGTCGGCGCAGCTGATGCAGTACGCGGTGAACTGGTACGCGGGCCGGGAGCCCGGACAGAAACCTTGATGGCAAGGATACGGCGGCGCGGATGGACGCAATAACGGGGGGGCTGCAGGGCCTGCTCACCGCTCCCGGGATCGCAGGTCTCGTCGCCGGCCTGTTGCTCGCAGGCGTTCCGCTCGTATGGCTGCTGGCGCGCGCCCGCCAGAGTAAAGGAACACCGGCGCGCGCGAGCGGCGCTGTTGCCAGCAATCGCCGCAACCAGGCGATCGTCGAAGGCGCGGGCGAAGGCGTGCTCGAGCTCGACAACGTCGGCCAGGTCCGTTATGCGAATCCTGCTGCGGCGAAGCTGCTCGGCTACGACATCGAAGAGCTGCCGGGGCTCGACTACCGCGTCCTGATCAACACGCAGTCGGACGACGAGAACCGCACCGACCCCGTGCGCCGCGTGCGCTACACCACCGACATCATGCGCGGCGTCGGCGCGCTGCTGCGTCGGAAGAACGGCCAGTTCCGCCCGGTCGAATACCGCATCGTGCCGGTCACCGAGAACGGCGCGACGGTCGGCACCGTGCTCGTGTTCCACGACGTCGGCGAGCGCGTGCGGCTCGACAACCTGCTGAAGGACATGCAGACCACGGCGCGCATCGGCGGCTGGGAATACGACGTCGAGACGCGCAAGGTGCACTGGACCGAAGCGCTGTACGCGATCCACGACCTGCCGTTCGGGCAGCCGATCGAGCTCGAAGCGAGCCGCGAGATGTTCCAGCCGGAGGATCGCAAGAAGCTGATCGAGGCCTCGCAGCAGGCGATCGACAGCGGCGCCAGCAGCGACCTGCATCTGCGCCTGACCAGCGCGCGCGGCCGCCAGCTGTGGGTGCGCATGATCATCAAAGCGGAGCGCCGCAACGGCAAGATCGTGCGCCTGCACGGCACGCTGCAGGACGTCACCGATCGCGTGGTCGCCGAGCGCCAGCTGCGCGAGACGCGCGACTTCTTCGAGCTGACGCTGAACGCGGTGCCGACGCCGATCAACTATTTCAATCGCGACCTGGCGATGAGCTACGTGAATCGCGCGTTCGAGGAGTGGGTCGGGCGGCCGAGCTCCGACCTGCTCGGCAAGAGCCTGCGCGAGCTGCTGCCGACGGACATGTTCTCGACGGTGATGCCGTACGTCGACAAGGTGCTGGAAGGCGAGCGCGTGCATTCGCGCCACACCGGCATGCGTCACGGCATCATGCGCGAGTGGCAGAATCATTACGTGCCGCAGGTCGACGGCAACGGCAACGTGCTCGGCTTCTTCTCGATCATCTACGATCTCACCGAGCAGCGGCGCCTCGAGGCGCGCCTGCTGCAGGCGCAGAAGATGGAAGCGATCGGCCAGCTCACGGGCGGCATCGCGCACGACTTCAACAACCTGCTCGGCGTCGTGATCGGCAACCTGCAGCTGCTCGAGCGCAGCGTCTCCGAGACGCCGACCCTGGCCCGCAAGGTTCACACGGCGATGCGCGCGGCCGTGCGCGGCGCGGACCTGACGCGTCGCTTGCTGGCATTCGCGCGCCGGCAGATTCTCGATCCGGTCGTGCTCGACCTGAACCGGCAGCTGTCGGGCCTGACCGAGCTCATGCAGCGCACGCTCGGCGAGTCGGTCGAGGTGCACATGGTGCAGGCGCACGACATGTGGCACACGCGCGTCGACGCCGGCCAGTTCGAGAACGCGATCCTCAATCTCGCGATCAACGCGCGCGATGCGATGCCGGAGGGCGGCCGCCTGACGGTGCGCACCCGCAACGTCTACCTCGATTCGATCTTCTGCAGCGAGCACCCGGAGATCGAGCCGGGCGAGTTCGTGTCGATCAGCGTCAGCGACACCGGCGTCGGCATCGAGCCCGACGTGCTCAAGCGCGTGTTCGAGCCGTTCTTCACGACCAAGGAATCGGGGCGCGGCAGCGGCCTCGGTCTCGCGATGGTCGACAGCTTCGCGGAGCAGGCCGGCGGCGTGGCCACGATCGAGAGCACGGTCGGCGAAGGCACGACCGTGACGATCCTGCTGCCGCGCTGCCTGGAAGAGCAGACGGTGCGCGAGGACACGATCGTCACCACCAAGCTGTCACCGGGCGGCAACGAGACGATCCTGGTCGTCGAGGACGACGCGGATCTGCGCGAGACGGTGGTCACCGCGCTCTCGCAACTCGGCTATCGCGCGCTGTCGGCGCCGAACGGCAACGCCGCGCTGCGCATTCTTTCCGGCACGGAGCGCATCGACCTGCTGTTCACAGACATCATGATGCCCGGCGGCATGCTCGGCCCGGCGCTCGCGACTCGCGCGCGCGAGCTGCGGCCGGAGATCGAAGTGCTGTTCACGACCGGGTACGCCGACGCCAGCACGCTCGCCGGCACCGCCGGACTCACGAGCGCGGAAGTGATCACCAAGCCTTATCGGAACGAGGATCTGGCGACGCGCATCCGTCTGGTGCTGGATCGGGAGGCGCGCGTTGCCTGAGCCGGCGAACAAGCTGCTGGTGATCGACGATCAGCCGGACCTGTGCGAATTCATCTCCGAGGCCGCCACCGGCCTCGGCTTCGAGTCGCTGGCCGTCACGGAGCCCGACCAGTTCCGGCGCGCGGTGCAGGATTTCCAGCCGACCGTCGTGGTGCTGGACCTGCAGATGCCCGGCGCGGACGGCATCGAGCTGCTGCGCTATCTCGGCGAGCGCGGCAGCAAGGCGCAGGTGCTGGTCGCGAGCGGCATGGATCAGCGCGTGCTGGCCACGGCGCAGCAGATCGGCAAGGCGCAGGGCCTGCAGATGATCGGCGCGCTGCAGAAGCCGATCCTGCTCGCGGATCTCGAGGTCACGCTGCGCCAGTGCCTGCGCGCCGATTCGCCGATCAATCCCGCCGTGCTCGCGGCGGCGCTCGATGCGCAGGAAATCAAGGTCCACTACCAGCCGAAGGCGACGCGCGTCGCCGCAAAGCGCTGGATCGTCGAAGGCGTGGAAGCGCTGGCGCGCTGGCATCATCCTTCGCTGGGCTTCATCTCGCCGGCCCGCTTCATTCCGCTCGCCGAGAAGAACGGGCTGATCCGCCGCCTCACCGAGCAGGTGCTCGAGACGTCGCTGTCGCAATGTCGCAAGTGGGATGCGGCGGGGCTGGAGCTCTCGGTCGCGATCAACCTGTCGCCGCAGCTCCTGAACGACCTGTCGTTCCCGGACCAGGTCGCGCGCATGGCTGCGCAGGTCGGCGCCGACGCGCGCCGCCTCATCTTCGAGGTCACCGAGAGCGCCGCGATGTTCGACCCGGGCACGACCATGGACGTGCTCACCCGCATGCGCGTCAAGAACTTCGGCCTGTCGATCGACGACTTCGGCACCGGCTACTCCTCGCTCAAGCAGCTGTACCTGATGCCGTTCAGCGAGCTGAAGATCGACACCTCGTTCGTGCGTGACGTCCTGGCGCACGAGGACGCGCGCACGATGGTGGATACGATGGTGCTGCTGGCGCACAAGCTGCGTCTGACTGCCTGCGCCGAGGGCGTCGAATCGCAGGAAGTTCTCGACTTCCTCGACTCGGTCGAGTGCGACCGCGCCCAGGGCTACTTCATCGGCCGCCCGATGCCTGGGGAGGCGCTGGAGGGTGCGGTGCGGGAGTGGAATGGGAAACAAGGCCAGTGACACAGGTGACACAAGTGACATAGGTGACACAGGTCCGGAGTGCTTCTGGCCTTTGTCACTTGTGTCACCTCCGTCACCCGTGTCACTTGTCCCCATTTCCGTGACAACCCGCCCCTTTCTGCCTTAAACCTGCCCTCCCTGGACTGCATCCAAAAGACAAACGCGACAGGAGAGAGAGGCGACTTTGACGACCGGCGCCGGAACCCATAGTTCGGCACTGACTGCTGATCGCTCGCCGCTTTCGGACGGCGCGTTGGTGGCTGCGGCCCGCAAGGGCGACATGAAGGCGTTCGAGCGCCTGTACCGCCTTCATAGCGGCAAGGTCATGGGCCTGTGCCTGCGCATGACCCGCAGGCGCGATGTGGCGGAGGATTGCGTGCAACAGACTTTCATACGTGCCTGGCGGAGTCTCGCGGCCTTCGAGGGGCGCAGCGCTTTCGGCACGTGGCTGCATCGCATCGCCGTCAACGAAGTGCTGACGCACGAGCGCAATCATGGGACGCGTGCGGAATCCGACGGCGAGGCCGTCGAGGACGCGCAGGCCGTTCCCGGCGAGACGAACCGTGAATACGACGCAGGCGAAGTGATGGACGTGGAGCGCGCGCTCGAGACGCTGCCGCCCGGCTCCCGCCATGTCGTGGTGCTGCAGACCGTGTACGGCTACAGCCACGAAGAAGTTGCCGAGATGCTCGGCATCGCAGTCGGCACGTGCAAGGCCCAGTTGCACCGCGGCCGCCGCCTGCTGCGCGAGCGCATGGGTTTGCCGGAGATGTCAGATGAGTGAGCGAAAGCACGACCCGCTGGACGAGGCGCTGGCCTCGCTCGCCAAGGACGTGGCGCCGGAGCGCGACCTCTGGCCGCAGATCCGCGCCGAGATCGCCACGACGCCGATCGTCGCGGAGGAGCCGCGCAGCCGCATGCAGGCGACATGGTTTCGTCTCGCGGCCACCGTGCTGCTCGTGGTCGGCACCTCGCTCGTTACTTACTACGTTACGCGTCAGTCGATGCAACAGCAGGTCGCGCAGACCACCGCACCGCAAACCCTGCCGGCGCCGGTAGCTGTCGCGCAGCCCGCGAGCTTCAGCTTCGGATCGGAGCGGCTCGGCGCCGGCTACATGAACGCGCGCGCCGAGCTCGACAAGAGCTTCCAGCAACGCCTCGCCGGGCTGCCGCCCGCCGCGCGCGCCAAGGTCGAGGCCGATCTCGCCGACCTGCGCCGTGCCGCGGACGACATCTCCAAGACGCTGGCCGAGCATCCGTCGGATCCGCTGCTGCAGGATCTGTTGATGAGCACCTATCAGAGCGAGCTGCAGTTGCTCGCCAACGTGAGCGAGCTGCCGACCGCAGGCTCGATGAGGACCGATCTATGAGAGTGGCTGTTCTGGTGGCCGTCGCGCTGACCCTGGCGCAAGCGGCTGGCGCGGACGAAGTCGTGCGCAAGGCAAACGCCGACCCGCGCGGTGAGGTCGTCATCGGCAACGTCGCCGGCGAGGTGCAGGTGAACGGCTGGGACCGCAACGAGGTGCAGGTGCGCGCCGACCTCTCCTCGAGCGTCGAGCGGCTGGATTTCGAAAGCAGCGGCGCGCGGACCACCATCAAGGTGGTGCTGCCGAAGGGTCGGGGCAGCTACGAAGCCTCGAGCGACCTGGTGGTGAACGTGCCGCGCGGCAGCTCGTTGTCGATCAACACCGTGAGCGCCGACCAGATCGTCAAGGACGTGCGCGGCATGCAGCGCCTGCAGGCAGTGAGCGGCATGATCCAGACGGAGCTCTACAACGAGGATGTCGAGATCAAGAGCGTCAGCGGCGACGTGTCGATCCGCGGCAGCAACGGCAAGGGCGTGGTGCGCCTCACGACCGTCAGCGGCGACGCGCGCCTGCAGGACATCGGCTCGGAGATGGACCTCAACACCGTCACCGGCGACATGGAGGTGCGCGTCAAGGAGCTGTCGAGGGCGCGCATCAAGACCACCAACGGCAATCTGGACATGCGCATGGCGGCGCTGACCCGCGACGCGCGCATCGACGCCGAGGGCATCAACGGCGACCTGCGCTTCCGCTTCCCGCGCACGCTGGACGCCGAGTTCGACATCGAGACCTTCAACGGCGACATCGAGAACTGCTTCGGGCCGCAGCCGCGCCGCTCGCGCGAATACGGGCCCGGCAACGAGCTGCGCTTCAAGGAAGGCAACGGCGACGGCCGTATCCGGATCAAGGCCCTGAACGGCACCGTGGAGATCTGCAACCGCTGAGCGCCGCTATTGGCGACCTGCGGCCCTGCGGGTACGATCCATGGCACATGAGCGAGCCCGCAGCTTCACCGAGCGCGACGTCGCAGGAGGCCTGGCGCATCCTGCTCGTTGACGATGAGCCCACGCAGCGGCTCATCATGGCCCGGCTCCTCAAGCGCGCCGGCTACAGCGTCGAAGTGGCGGGCAACGGCCGCGAGGCGCTCGCCAAAATCGCCGCCGGCGACTTCCAGCTGATGATCACCGACTGGGAGATGCCGGAGATGGACGGCATCGCGCTGTGCCGGGAGCTGCGCTCGACACCTGGCAAGGCTTACATCTACACGATCCTGCTGACCGCTCGCGACGCCATCGAGCACCTGGTGACGGGGCTGCAGTCCGGCGCCGACGACTATCTCACCAAGCCCGTGATCGAGCCGGAGCTGATGGCGCGGCTCAACACCGGGCGGCGCATCGTGACGCTGGAGCGCTCGCTGCGCGCTGCCAACGAAGAGAACCGGCGGTTGTCGATCACCGATCCCTTGAGCGGCGCGTACAACCGCCGCTATCTCACGGAACAGCTGCCGCGGGAGATCGAGCGCGCCGCGCGCTACGGGCGGCAGCTCGCGACGATCATGTGCGACGTCGATCACTTCAAGCGCATCAACGACACGCAGGGCCACCTGGTCGGCGACGACGTGCTGAAGTGGTTCGTCGCGCAGCTGCAGACCGGGGTGCGCGCCAGCGACTGGGTCGCGCGCTATGGCGGCGAGGAGTTCATGATCGTCCTGGTGGAGACCAACGTGACCAACGCGGCGGTCGCAGCCGAGCACCTGCGCGCGCACATTGCCGCCACGCCGTTTCCCGGCGTCCAGGGCGGGCTGGCCGTCACCGCGAGCTTCGGCGTCGCCGGCTGGAAAGACGTGGTGCCGCAAGGCGCGACCTTCGACGCGCTCGTCGGCCGCTGCGACGAAGGCGTCTATGCCAGCAAGGCGGCCGGCAGGAACTGCGTCAGCACGCGGCCGCTGGATTAGCTTCCGAGGACAGCCATGCGAGCGTTGCGAATCGCTGCCTACGCGGCAGCCGGATTGATTGGCCTCATCGTCGTCGCGCTGGTGCTGGTGCTGCTGTTCGTCGATCCCAACGACTATCGCGACGACATCCAGAAGCTGGTGAAGGACAAGACCGGGCGCGAGCTGACGCTGAGCGGCGATCTCAAGCTCTCGGTCTTTCCCTGGATCGCGCTCGAGAGCGGGCCGGCGACGCTGGGCGATGCGCCGGGGTTCGGGCCGGAGCCGTTCGTCGCGCTGCGCGAGGCGCACATCGGCGTGCGCTTGCTGCCGCTGCTGCGGGGCAAGGTCGAAGTCGGCAACGTGCGGCTCGACGGCGCGCGCATCCGCCTGATCACCGACGAGCAGGGTCGCGAGAACTGGGCCGACCTCGGCAAGAACGAGGCAGCGCAGAGCCAGCCGCAGGCCGAGAGCGGCGCCGTCGAAGTGCCGACGGTGGCCGGCCTCGAGATCAGCGACGCCGCCGTCGTCATCGAGAACCGGCAGGCGAAGAGCCGCCGCGAGGTGCGCGACTTCAACCTGAAGACCGGCCGCCTCGCTTCGGGCGAGCCGTTCGACTTCAGCACCGATTTCGTGCTCGACCAGGATCGCTCGCTGTCGGCGAAGGTCAAGGTCGCGGCCACCGTGACCGCCGATCTCGAGCGCAACGTGCACCGCCTCGCCGAGCCGAAGATCGACGTCACGGTTTCCGGCCAGGGCTATCCCGCGGACGGTGTGCCGGTGGAAGTGCGGGCCAGGTCGCTCGAAGCGGATATCGGCAAGGAGCTGTACCGGCTGGACAGCCTCGCCGTGAAGACCACGTGGAAGAGCGACGGCCTGCCGGCTGCAGGGGTGCCGCTGGCGCTCAACGCCAAGGACTGCAACGTCAACCTCGCCTCGCAGACGCTGGAGCTCGCCGGCCTGGAAGCCGACGCCGCCGGGGCGCACGTCACTGGCAGCCTCACCGGAGCGGAGATTCTCGATGCGCCGAGCCTGAAGGGATCGCTCAAGCTCGATCCGCTGGCGCTGCGCGAGTGGCTGCCGAAGCTCGGCATTGCCGCGCCCAAGACCACCGACCCGAAGGTGCTCGAGCAGCTGAGCTTCAGCGGCAATGTGCAGCTCACCAAGGCGTCAGCCGAAGTCGGCGACATCGTGCTGAAGCTCGACGACACTACGATGCGCGGCATGCTGGGCGTGGCCGACTTCGCGTCGAAGGCGCTGCGCTTCGACCTGAACGTCGATCGCATCAACGCCGATCGCTATCTGCCGCCCTCGAGCGACAAGCCGGCGGCCAAGGATGCGAAGCAGCCGCCGACCGAGATCCCGGTCGACATGCTGCGCAAGCTCAATGCGCGCGGCCAGCTGTCGGTCGGCGAAGCGATCTTCGCCGGCATGACGTTCACGAAGTTGCGCCTCGGCGTGAACGCGCGCGAGGGCAAGGTGCGCTTCTATCCCTCGGAAGCGGCGATGTACGGCGGCCAGTATCGCGGCGACATCGGCATCGACGCGACGGGCAGCGTCGCGCGCGTCACGCTCGACGAGCACGTCAGCGGTGTGAGCTTCGCGCCGCTGTTCAAGGATCTGTTCGAGACCACACGCGTCTCCGGCAAGGGCAGCGCGAACATCAAGCTCGCGGGCGCCGGCCGCAACACCGACGACCTGATGAAGACGCTCGACGGCACCGTGGACTTCAACGTGGCCGACGGTGCGCTCGAAGGCGCTGACCTGTGGTACGAAATCCGCCGCGCCCGCGCGCTGCTCAAGCGGCAGGCGGCTCCGGAGCGCGCGGCCGGACCGCCGCGCACCCCGTTCAGCGCGCTGACGGGCACGGGCACGATGAAAGACGGCGTGCTGACCAACAACGACCTGAACGTCGCCATGCAGTACCTGAAGGTGACCGGCCAGGGGAACGTGGATCTGCCGCGCAGCGCGCTCGACTATCGGCTCGTGGCGGCGGTGCTGAAGATCCCGCGCGAGGGCGCCGATACGACGCAGATGGAGGATATGGTCGACGCGCAGATCCCGGTGAAGGTCAGCGGCTCGCTGAGCGATCCGAAGGTGCGGCCGGACGTCGAGAACCTGCTCAAGGGCGAAGTGAAGAAGAAGGTCGAGGAGAAGATCAAGGACAAGCTGGGCGACAAGCTGAAGGATATTTTCAAGCGCTGAGCCGTGGGTCAGGCTTCAGCCAGGGAACCTGGCTGAACTCCCGGCGTCTGGATAGGCACGTACGGCAGAATCCCCTCGCTCGACGCCAGTCCTGTCCATGTCCATGCAACGGTTCATTTTCGCTGCCGCCGGGCTGACCGCCGCGCTGCAGGCCGCACCGGCCGGCGCCTTCGAGATCGAGCACAGCGCAACGCGTTACGCGGACCGGCGCTATCAGTGCGAGATGAACGTCCGGCTCGACGCGCCGCCCGACAAGGTCGAGGCGGTCCTGCGCGACTACGAGCACTACCCGGCGCTGAACACGCATATTTTGCAGGCGCGCGTGCTGGAGCGGCCGGAGCCGAACATCGTGATGCTGGAAACGACGCTGCGCGTGTGCATCGGCGGGCTCTTCTGCCGCAACGTCACCCGCGTCGAGCGGGTCGAAGAGTCGCAGCTCGCGCTGGCGGCGAAGGCCGACCCGAGCCGCAGCGACGTGAAGTTCGGCGAAACGCACACCCAGCTGGCGCCGGATGAGCGCGGCGGCACGCTCGTGACCTATCGAACCAGCATCACGCCCGGCTTCTGGGTGCCTTCGGTGCTCGGCCGGCGCTGGATGCTGCGCACACTGGAGGATGCGACCGGCGACCTGTTCATGAACGTCGAGATCGAGGCGAAGGATCGCCAAGAAAAAGCGGCCAGCAACTGAGAGTCTGCTGGCCACCTGTTTGTGTGGGTCAGGCCTTCAGCCTGACTCCGGGCTCACTTCCCCGCGTTCGACGATACCTGCGCCGGCGCACCCACCGGCGTCAGCTCGCGGAACTGCACGACGCCGTACAGCATCTCGTCGAACGACTGCTCGCCCCACGGCACGGTGCGGTTCGGATCCGGGTTTGCCGGGTTCTGCGAGGAGTTGTCGTAGATCGTCGTGTGCACGATCTTCGTGCCCGCCGGCACCTGCTTCGGCGTATGCAGCGTGTAGGTGGTCTGCCAGTTGAAGTCGTACTTCGGCACGGACAGCAGCGTTTCCTCGTTGCCGTCCGGGTAGATCGCGACGAACTCGGAAGCGCGGCCGCGATAATGCGCGTGCGGCGTGAGCCGGTAGATGATGATGTCGCGCGGGAACTGCTGCGTGATCGTCTCGGCGTGCTCCTTGGTGTTCGGCGGAATCTTCAGGTTCGGATTCGCCAGCGCGACGGTCTTGAACTCGTAGGTCGGCGCGCTATCGCGGAAGTACAGGCCGAAGCGCGTCACGTCGTGCGCCGTCTTGCCCGAGGTCGTGTAGTGCATCTGGAACGCGAACGACTGGTCCGCGCGCACCAGCACGCCCGTGTCCTGCGGATACATCGTCGGACCGTTGCCGGGCACGTACGCGCCCAGCGACGGGCTCGACGCCTTGATCATGCGCATCCGCTCATCCGGGATCTTCGGGTCGTAGACACCCACGATGACGTGATGCACGACGGTGCGGTCGCCGGGGATCACGTCGGTCGCGCGCACCCACACGTCGCGGCCGAGCGTGTTCTTCACCACGTAGCGCTGGTAGTCGACGATGCCGGTGGCGGGCACGTCGTACGCCGGCACTTCGATGACCATGTCCGGCTTGCCGAACGCCCACTCGCTCCAGGTCTTGTGCAGGTCGGCGAGCGGATCCGGACCTTTGCCGCGCGGCGCGCCGGCTTCGATCCAGTGCACCAGCGTCTGCTTCTCTGCGGTCGACAGCGAGCGATCGCCGTCCCACACGCCGATGTGCGGATCGGCATGCCACGGCGGCATGCGCTTGGTGCGCACCACTTCGCGGATCATCGGCGCGAAGCCCTTGATCGTGTCGTAGCTGGACATCTGCCACGGGCCGATGCCGCCGGTGCGGTGACAGGTGACGCAGTTGTCGATCAGCAGCGGCGCGATCTGCTCGGAGTACGAAACCTTCACACCGGCCTTCTCCGCCTTCGTGAGCTTGACTGCGCAACCGCGCGCGGCGACCTGAGCCTTCTTCACCGGCTGGCCGGCGAGCACGGAGTCGAGCGCGCCGGTGAGCAGGGCGTTGCCTGCCTTGGCCTTGTCGAGCGGACCGCGGTACGCGATCTTCCAGCCCTTCGGATCGATCACCAGCACTTCGCCGGCGTGCGCGAGCTGCAGCGACTCGCTGACCAGGTGCGTATCGTCGACCAGCACCGGGATGCTCGAGCCCTGGACCTTGGCGGCGACTGCAGCGCGGTCGTCCTGCGCGTTGATCATCAGGAACTCGACGCCGCGGCTGCCATAGCTCGCCTTGGCCCGTTCCAGCGCGGGCAGCGCTTCGCTGACGGCGGCGCACTCGTCGTCGTGCGTCATCAGCACGACGGCTTTGGCGTCCGACAGGTAGTAGAGGTCGTGGTATTTGCCCGCCTGGTCGAGCAGGGCGAAGTTGTCGACGTGATCGATCGGAGCCGTGGCCGAGGCGCCGGTCGCCCACAGCACTGCCGCGACGGCGGCCGCCATGCTCTGTACGGAACGCATACTCAACTCCCCAATGTGGAAAGCCCGTAAACTACGCCTGCACTTGGACGCCGCTCGTTGCCCCCGGGTTGCGTGACCGGAGACCGGCTATGCGAAGCGCGTGCATTGTGCGCAATCCGGCATTGCCGTTGCTTGTATGAAACTGGCGCAGATTCAAATCTATGCATGCGATCGGCTGGTCATTTCCGCGGGTCCGGGCCGCGAGAATTCCAGCCACCGTCATTTCGGGGCGATCGTCACGATCGCGCCCGATGCGCCCGTCACGCTTATGTCGCGCGATGCCGGGCCGGTGGTCTGCCAGGCTGCAGTCGTCGCGCCGAACGCGTGGCACCGCATCGACGCCCGCAACGGCCGCGCGGTCACGGTGCTGATCGGCCCGGATCATCCCTGGTTCTGCTACATCAAGCCGCTGTTGAGCGATCAGCCGATCGTCAAGCTCGATTTCACGGCGCTCGCCGGCCGGTCGATCCCGTGGGACGCGCTGTTCGAGGGCACGTGCGATTGCCGCGAGGCGCAGCGCGCTGCGCACACGATCCTGCAGGCGTTCGGCGGCATCGACGCGCCGCCTCACGAGCTGGACGCGCGCATCGAAGAGGTGTTGCAAATCCTGCGTGGCGAGATCACGGATACGCCGACGCCGGATGAGCTGGGTCGCCGCGTCGGCCTGTCCGGCTACACGCTGATGCGGCGGTTCAAGGCGGAGCTGGGCGTGCGCATCCGCGAATACGTGCTGTGGCGCCGGCTGATGTTCGCGCTCGAGCTGGTCGACGGCCGCAGCACGATCGCCGAGATCGCGCAGCGCACGGGCTTCTACGACCAGGCGCATTTGACGCGCACGGCGCGCCGCATGGTCGAGCTGGCGCCGTCGTTCGTGAACGATTTCAGCCAGACGCGCGTGCACGTGTGCCGGGAATGACTTCGGTAGCGACTCCGCTGCTGGCGTGGTTCGACCGCGCCGGGCGCAAGAACCTGCCGTGGCAGCACGATCCGACGCCGTATCGCGTGTGGGTGTCGGAGATCATGCTGCAGCAGACGCAGGTCGCGACCGTCATCGGCTATTACGAGCGGTTCATGCAGCGGTTTCCTGACGTTCGCGCACTCGCGGCCGCGCCGGGCGACGAAGTGCTGCACCTGTGGACCGGGCTGGGCTACTACGCGCGTGCGCGCAATCTGCATCGCGCGGCGCAGATCATCGTCGCGGAATACGCGGGTGAGTTTCCGCAGACGATCGAGTCAGTGCAGGCTCTGCCTGGCATCGGGCGCTCGACCGCCGGCGCGATCCTCGCGTTGTCGCGCTCGCAGCGGCACCCGATTCTCGACGGCAACGTGAAACGCGTGCTCGCGCGCTACTTCGGCATCGAGGGATTTCCCGGCGAGCGCGAAGTCGAGAAAGTGCTCTGGGAGCGTGCTGACGAATGCACCCCGGCCGAGCGCGTTGCGCACTACACGCAGGCGATCATGGATCTCGGCGCGACACTGTGCGTGCGATCGCGTCCGCTGTGCGCCGCTTGTCCGCTGGCCGAGCCCTGCGTTGCCCGCATCGAAGGACGGCAGTCTGCGCTGCCGGCGCCGCGCCCGAAGAAGGCTCGTCCGCAGCGATCGGCCTATGTCGTTCTGCTGGTGCGCGATGACGGCGCGGTGCTGCTCGAGCGCCGCCCGCCAGCAGGCATCTGGGGCGGACTGTGGACGCTGCCGCAGTTCGACGAGCGCGCAGCCGCGCAGTCGTGGATCGGGAAAGAGGAGGGTGCTGTCGACTTGCCGCCCTACGCGCACGCGTTCACGCACTTCGATCTCACGCTCCATCCGCTGCTCGTACACGCGACGCCGGCATCTGCCGTTTCTGACGACGACCGCTATCGCTGGTACGAGCCGCAACAGCCCGCGCGAATCGGCCTTGCGAAACCGGCGGTCGAGCTGATCCGTTCGCTCGCCGGGCAACCCTCCGCGCGCTTGCCGCGTCAGAGTGCTCTGCTATGAGCGTCACCACTGCGCTGGCCGTTCCGACGGCGAACAGGCTCTGGAAACGCATCGGCTGGACGCTGCTGCTGCTCGGCGGCGTGTTCGCGGCCGGCAATGCGGTGATCTTCATGGTCGTGAAGGGCTTCGGCAATCCGCACATCAAGGAACACTTCTTCGGCACTGCGCTGGCCGGCTGGGCGCACACGATGGGCGGCGCGGTCGCGATCCTGATCGGCCCGTTCCAGGTGATCGCGAAGCTGCGCACGACATGGCCTCGGGTGCACGTGTGGATGGGGCGCGTGTATCTGCTCGCGGTGCTCGCAGGCGGGCTGGGTGGTTTGTACTTCGCACCGCAAAGCACTGCGGGCATCGTTGGCAGCGCCGGGTTCACGACGCTCGCGCTGTTCTGGCTGTACAGCGGCGCGCGTGCGTACTTCGCCATCCGTGCCGGCCAGGTGCAGGTGCACCGTCGCTGGATTCTGCGCAACTATGCGCTGACGTTCGCCGCCGCGACGCTGCGCATCGAGCTGCCGCTGCTGATCATCAGCGGCGTGGCGTTCCCGCTCGCCTACACGCTGGTCGCATGGATTTCGTGGGTGCCGAACTGGCTGGTCGTGGAGTCATGGCTGCGGCGGAGCAGGGCGCCGGTGCGATGACCAAGGACGAGATCCTCGCGTACGTGCCGCCGGCCGCGCAGATGCTCGGCCGCGAGGTCGTCGAAATCGACCAGGCGAACGGCGGGGCTGTGCTGCGCTTCCGCGCGCGGCCGGAGTTCCTGAATCGTCATGGCACGGTGCAGGGCGGCCTGTTGTGCGCGATGCTCGACTCGGTGACTGCGCTCGCGCTGTACGCAGTCTTGCCCGCGGAAACGACCGCGGTGACCGCGAATCTGAACGTGTCGTTTCTCGAGCCCGCCAAGCCCGGCATGTTCACGGCGACCAGCCGGCTCGTGTCCCGCGATGCGCGTACCGCGGAGACCACCGGCGAGCTGCGCGACGAAGATGGCCTGCTCGTCGCGACGGCAACCGCCCGCTTGCGCATCGTGTGGCGCAAGGATTGAATGGCGGCATGGCAAGAACAGTGAAATGCGTGCTGCTCGGCGTCGAGGCGGAAGGGCTGGACTACGCGCCGTACCCCGGCGCGCTCGGGCAGCGCATCTACGAGAACGTCTCCAAGGAAGCTTGGCAGCGCTGGCTGAAACACCAGACGATGCTGCTGAACGAGTACCGGCTGACGCCCATCGACCCGAAGGCGCGCAAGTTCCTGGTCGAGGAGATGGAGAAGTTCTTCTTCGGCGGCGGCTCGCAGCGGCCGCAGGAATATGTGGAGCCGGAGAAGTAGGAGTCAGGCTTCAGCCTGACTGTCATCCCGCTTTCCGCGCCGGCTCCTCCAGCCCGAACTCCTTGCGCAGGCCGTCGCACACGCGCGCCAGCTCACCCGCAAGCTTGTCCACCTCTGCCCGCCAAGCGGCCGCTTGTCCGGCCTTGGCGCGCGTCTCGATGTCGAGCGCCAGGTTCGCCAGATCGTTGATGTGCAGGTTGGCGCACGCGCCCTTGAGCTTGTGCGCGGCGCGACCGATCACGGTGACCTCGCCCAATTCCGCTGCCGCACGCAGCTCCTGCAGAGTTTCCTCGCCGCCGACGATGAATGCGTTGACGAGCTCGACCATGAATTCCTCGTCGTCTCCGGCGACGTCCGCAAGCCGCGCGCGTACGGCGTTCTCCGCGCCGGCGGGCGTGGCCGCCGCGGCGACGAGCGGGCGCGCAGTCGGCGTCGCCTCTCCCTCGCGGCCCATGAAGCGATCGAGAACGTCCTGCAGCCGCGAAATGTCGAGCGGCTTGGTCAGATAGTCATCCATCCCGGCCTCCAGGCAGCGTTCGAGCGTGCCCATCATGGCGTTGGCGGTGAGCGCGACGATCGGCGTGCGCCGCGGCCTGCCGCCTTCCAGCTCGCGGATGCGCCGCGTCGCTTCCAGCCCGTCCATGACCGGCATCTGCATGTCCATCAAGATGAACGTGTAGCGGTTGCGCTCGTAGGCCTCGACGGCCTGCTGGCCGTCGCCGACCACGTGCACTTCGCAGCCGAGCCGCTCGAGGAAGCGGCGTGCCACGCGCTGATTGATCGCGTTGTCTTCCACCAGCAGCACCTGGCCCGTGTACTGGCGCTTCATCTCGCTGGCGACCAGCGTGCCGCGCGTGATGATCGGCTGGCTGTGCATGTGCCAGTCCTCGGCATCGTGCGACAGCGCGCGATTCAGGCAGTCGAGCAGCTCGCGCGTGCGCACGGGCTTGGTGAGGTAGGCGGAGAATCCGATCTTCGCGAAGCGCTGCATGTCGCCGGAGCGGTCGAGCGACGTCAGCAGCATGAGGCGCGTCGGCGGAATGTCGCGGGCTTTCACGATCTGCTCGCCGAGCATCGCTCCGTCCATGTCCGGCATCTGGTAGTCGAGCACGACTGCATCGAACGGCTGCGGCCCCGGCGCGCGCAGAATCGACAGCGCGTGCATTGCGCTGGCGGTCGTTTCGACTTCATAGCCGGCATGCGTCAGCTGGCTCGCGAGCACCTGGCGATTGGTGGCGCTGTCGTCGACCAGCAGCACGCGGCGGCCTTTCCACTCCAGATCGCGGCTCGGCCCGGAGTCGCTGGTGACCACCGGCTCGAGCGGCAGCGTGAACCAGAACGTCGAGCCCTTGCCGGGCTCGCTATGCGCGCCGACCTGTCCGCCCTGCATCTCGACCAGCTTGCGCACGATCGACAGGCCGAGGCCCGTGCCGCCGAAGCGGCGCGTAGTGGAGGAGTCCGCCTGCGTGAACGGCTGGAACAGGCGCTCCAGCGATTCCTGCGGAATGCCGATGCCGGTGTCGCGCACTTCGAAGTGCACCAGCGCGCGGCCGTCCTGGCGCCCGACGCAGCACACTTCCAGCACGACCTCGCCGCTGGGCGTGAACTTGATGGCGTTGCCGACCAGGTTCAGCAGGCACTGGCGGATGCGCTGCGGATCGCCGAAGACGCGCTCCGGCACTTCCGGCCGCACGTTCACCACCAGCTCCAGGCTCTTGGCGGCGGCCTGGAACGCCATGATCGAGCCGACGTCGTCGACGTTCGAGCGCAGGTCGAGCTCCAGGTGCTCGATGTCGAGCTTGCCGGCCTCGATCTTCGAGAAGTCGAGAATGTCGTTGAGGATCGTCAGGAGCGAGTCGGCGCTGGCGCGGATGGTTTCGGCGTAGTCGCGCTGCACGCGATCGAGGCCGGTCTCCAGCATCAGGCCGGTCATGCCGATGATGCCGTTCATCGGCGTGCGGATCTCGTGGCTCATGGTCGCGAGGAACGTGCTCTTGGCGCGGCTCGCGGCCTCGGCTTCCTGTTTCGCCAGCACCATCGCCTCGCGCCCGGCGCGCTCGTCGGTGATGTCGCGGATCGAGCCGGCCAGCCACAGCGGCCGGTCCTCGCTGTCGCGCTCGGCCGAGGCGCGCGAGCGCACCCACAGCCACTCGCCGTTGCGCTTGCGCAGGCGATATTCGACGTCGTACGGCAGGCCGAACGTCAGGTGGTCGCCCATCGCCTTGCCGACGATCGCGCCGTCGTCGGGATGGATGAAGGTCTCGACCTTGCCGTCGGCGGAGTTGTCGGTGGCGCAGTAGCCGAGCATCTGGCGGAAGCGCGGCGAGTACCAGGTTTCGCCGCTGCGCAGGTTGAACTCGAACAGCGCGTCCTGCGTGCCGCTCACGGCGCGCTGGAAGCGCTCCTGCGCTTCGCGCAGATCGCCGGACTGGCGCGCGATCTCCTGCTTCGCCAGCTCCTCCTCGGTCGCGTCCCAGTCGATGCCGAGCACGGTGAGCGGGAGCCCCCTGGCATCGCGCATCACGCGCGCGTGACACTGGATGTAGCCGATCGTGCCGTCCGCGAGCAGCGCGCGATAGCGATACGAGAACAGCCGGTCGTTGCCGGTCAGGACTTTGCGGAAGTGCGTTTCCCAGCCCTCGCGATCGTCGGGATGCACGTACTTCGCGGTGTAGTCCGTGCCCTTGAACTCGCGCGGCGCGCCGAGGCGCTCGAGGAACGGGCTGTTCGGGTCGATGCGCACGACGTCGTTCTGGATGTCCCATTCCCACACCGACAGTCCGCCGGCGTCGTTGGCCATGCGGATGCGGTCGACCATGCGGCGATTCGACTCTTCCGCCGACTCGGCGCGCTCCAGCGCTTCGCGCAGATCGGCGGTCTCGGCGCGCGAGCGCACGGCTTCCGCCAGCGCCAGCGCCTCGGCCTGCGACTTGCGCATGTTGGCGGAGCCGAAGAAGCCGGTCGCGAAGATCGCGAACACCGCCACCGAATGGCTCTCCAGGTACGCCCACCAGTTGCCGTCGTAAGGCGAGAGCACCGGTGCGATCAGCATCAGCAACGCGCCGATCCCCGCGATCAGCGTGATGTGCCAGTGCCGGCTCGACGACAGCGCGAGCACGACGGCGAGCAGGTAGCCGATACCGACGGCGGAGTCGAGGACGTTTGCGACGTCGACGGCGAAGATCGCCGCACACAGCACCAGCAACCAGGGAAGCAGATTGCGGCGCGCGTGCAGGTCGCCGCCCAGGCCCTTGAGGATGACCTCGCGCCGCTCGTCTTCGGGCATGCGGATCAGGTCGCGCAGGTAGTAGCGCAGGCTGAACGCGCCGAACAGCAGGAGCCCCATCATGAAGTAGCCGACGGCGTTCGCGGACAGGTACGACTGGCCGAAGAACCGGCCGATCGTGGCGCGCTCGCGGTCGAGCGGCAGGTCGAGCAGCAACAGCCCGTCGGCGCGGTCCTTCACCGCATAGAAGAGATGCGGCGTGCCGGCGACGGTCTCGAAGTGCACGTAGGGCTGGTCGGGATGAGCGCTCAAGGCGGCCGCGGCGCTCGACGCCTGCGTGCCGGCGGGCAGGTCGGCGGCGCTCGATGCGAGCGCGTGCTCCAGGTGCGTGGACGTGAACGACGACGTGTGCGTGTCGAGCGACTCTCGCGGCCGATCGCCGGCGAGCATCGCTTCGGTGACGGCGACAGCCTTGGCAATGGCGACGTCGGCGCCCAGGTGCTGCGCCACGATCTTCTTATGTTGCAGCAGCGGCGCGCCGACGACCGACAGGAGCAGCACGAGCATCAGGATCGCCACAATGGACGCCTGCCCGGCTATGACTCCCAGGAGATTCTTCGACATTGTCCTGCCATGAACGGGCTGTTTCGCCCTGTTATGCAACAGCGGCAGGGTGCGCGGAAACTTTCGCCTGCGGCTGTGACGCAGGTCGCATTTGGGCTTCAGCCTGACTCTTCATTGCGGCGGAAAAGCCTGTCGCGCGCCGTCGAGCTTGTGCACGACACCTTTGCGCATCACGAACTGCACGCGCTCCAGCTCCGTCACATCGTTCAGCGGGCTGGTCGCGACCGCGATGATGTCGGCGTCCTTGCCGGCCTCGATCGTGCCGAGACGATCGGCGCGGTCGAGCACCGTCGCGGCGTCGAGCGTGGCTGCACGAATTGCTGCCGCCGGCGTCATTCCTGCTTTCACCAGCAACGCGAACTCCTGCGCGTTCTTGCCGTGATCCGAAACGCCGGTGTCGGTGCCGAAGGCGATCTTCACTCCATCGCGGATCGCAGCGCCGATGTTCTTCGCGTGGGCAGCGGCAGCTTCCTCCGCTTTCGCCAGGGTTGCCTTCGACCGCGCACCGGCCTTCGCCTGCGCGAGCGCGGCGTGCGGCGCGATCATCGTCGGGACGAGCCACGCGCCGTTCTTCTTGAACAGCGCGTTGGTCTGTGCGTCGGTGTACGTGCCGTGCTCGATGGTGTCGACTCCTGATTCGAGCGCAGTCTTGATGCCGTTCTGCCCATGCGCGTGCGCGGCGACTTTGCGACCGAACATGTGCGCGGTGTCGATGATGGCTTTCATCTCGTCCGCGAACATCTGCTGGTTGAGGCCGCCGGCGATGTTGCTGTTCACGCCGCCGGTCGCCGCGAACTTGATCACGTCGGCGCCTTGCGAGATCTGCTCGCGCACCGCGCGACGGCAATCGTCGGCACCATTGCAGTTGTTGGTGGCGCGTGCCCGCACGATCTCGGTGATGTCGCGATTGGCGTTGTTCGAGCCGTCGCCGTGACCGCCGGTGATCGAGATTGCGCGGCCCGCGGCCAGGATCGTGGGCCCCGGCACCGCGCCGGCGTTGATGGCGTCGCGCAGCGCGGTGACGCTGCGTATCTCGGAACCGAGATCGCGCACGGTCGTGAAGCCCGCTTCGAGCGTGCGCCGCACGTTGTCGACACCGATCAGCAGGTTGTCTTCGATGTCGCGATTGTTCTGCTCCAGCCGCGCGCGCATCTTGTCGTCGTCGTTGAACATGTGGACGTGCAGGTCGATCAGGCCCGGCAGCACGAACTGCTTGCTGAGATCCACCAGCCGCGCGCCGCCTTCCGGCGCGACCAGGCCTTCGCGCACGGCCTCCACGCGACCTTCGCGCACGATGATCGTCGAAGCGCCGCGCGGCGCCTGGCCCGGGCGGTCGAGCAGCGCGCCGGCGTGAATGTAGACGGCCGGCTGCGCGGTCTGCGCGCCAGCGGGGACACCGGCAAGCAGTGTCAGCGCGGCTGCGCAGAGGATTGTTCTTGTCGAGCTCATTTCGTTCCTCGGTTGGGTGGGTTGGCCAGATATTCTGTCGTGAGTGCCAGCAATGCGCGCACGCCGGTATTCATGCCGGCCTCGTCGAGATAGAACAGCGGCGAGTGGTTGAACGCAGCCGTCTGCGGGTCGCGGTCCGGCGGCGTGATGCCGATCCAGAAGTACAGCGCCGGCACCTGCTGGGCAAAGACAGCGAAGTCGTCCGCGGTGGTCTGCAGACCGATCTCGCGCACATTGTCCTTGCCGACCAGCCTTTCGAACACGGGCAGTGCCGCGGCAGTGACGGCGGCATCGTTGATCACGGTCGGCACGGTGACTTCGTCCGCGGATTGCGGCTTCGAGAGATCCTTGAAGCGCACCGTCGCGGTCGCACCGTTCGCCTGCGCGATGCCGCTCGCAGTTGCCTGCATCCGGCGCACGATGTCGTTGCGCATGTCGGTGCTGAACGTGCGCACCGTGCCCACCATCTCCACCTGGTCCGGAATGATGTTGAAGCGGATGCCGCCCTTGATCGCGCCGACCGTCACGACGGCCGGCAGCGCGGTGATGTCCAGCTGCCGGCTGACGATGGTCTGCAAGCCGACCAGGATCTGTCCGGCGGTGACGACCGGATCCACGCCGGCCCACGGCCGGGAGCCGTGCGTCTGGCGGCCCTTGACGACGATCGTGAAGCTGTCCGCGCCTGCCATCAGCGGACCGGCGCGATAGCCGATCACGCCCGTGGGGAGCGACGCCATCACGTGCAAGCCATACATCACGTCCGGCCTGGCCATGGCGAACGCGCCCTGTTCCAGCATCAGCTCGGCGCCGCCGCGCTCGCCTTCGGGCGGACCTTCCTCCGCCGGCTGAAACACGAACAGCACTTGCCCGGCGAGCTGCTGCCGCATGCCCGCGAGCACTTCGGCCACGCCGAGCAGGATGGCCACGTGCGAGTCATGGCCGCATGCGTGCATCACGCCGACGGTCTCGCCGCGAAACTGCGCCGTGGCTTTCGACTTGAACGGCACGTCCGTCTGCTCGGTCACCGGCAGCGCGTCCATGTCGGCGCGCAGGCCGACCGTCCGCCCGGGCTGTGCGCCGCGCAGCAGGCCGACCACGCCGGTCGGGCCGATGCCGGTCTTCACTTCGAGGCCGAGCGCGCGCAGCCGCTTTGCAATTTGTTCTGCCGTGCGCGTTTCGCGATTGCTGAGCTCCGGATGCGAGTGCAAGTCGCGACGCCATTCGATGGTCTTCGGCTCGATCGCCTTGGCGGCGGCGTCGAGCCGGGCGCTGGTGATTCCGCCCGTCTGGGCAGTGGCGGGCAGCGCGACGAGCGCCAGGCAGCAGGCAGCGAGGCGGGTATACATGCCAGGACCTTTATGGAGAGCAGGACGTTACCGACGATGATGATCGATATTCCGCCCGGCCGGTACAACCCCTACAATCGAGCGCTTTCGCAGCTTCAAGGGGAGCAGACCCGTGCAGACGGCGAATGAAGGTCGACCGACGCCGGCTCCGCCCATACGTGAGCCCACGTACGAGCCGCAGCCTGCGGTGGCCGACGACGCGCGCTACTCGCTGGAAACGCGGCTGATCCGCACGCTGCTGCATGCCTTCGGCAACCCGCCGATCGCCTTCGCGCTGTGGAACGGCGAGCGGATCGCGCCGCTCGGCTCGGCGCCCGTCGCGACGCTGCACATCGGCGACCGCCGCACCCTGCTGCGCCTGTGCACGGACCCGGACCTGCAGTTCGGCGAGCTGTACAGCGCCGGCAAGATCGACGTCGAAGGCAGCATCCTGCGCATGATCGAGGAGCTGTATCTCGGTGCAGCGCAGGCCGACACGCCGATCTCGTTGCGCCGCCGCCTGGCTCAATGGCGCCATCGGCGAGCGCGCAACACGCTGACCGGCTCGCGCGAGAACATTCACCATCACTACGACATCGGCAACGAGTTCTACTCGCTGTGGCTCGGCCGGACGATGGCGTACACGTGCGCCTACTTCCCGACGCCGTCGGCGACGCTCGACCAGGCGCAGATCGCGAAGATGGATCACGTGTCGCGCAAGGTGCGGCTGAATCGCGGCGAGCGCGTGGTCGAAGCGGGTTGCGGCTGGGGCGCGCTGGCGCTGCACATGGCGCGCCATTACGGCGTGAAGGTGCGTGCGTTCAACATTTCGCGCGAGCAGATCGCGTATGCGCGCGAGCGCGCCAGGGAGCAGGGCCTGAGCAACGAGGTCGAGTTCGTCGAGGACGATTATCGCAACATCAGCGGCCAGTACGACAAGTTCGTCTCGGTCGGCATGCTGGAGCACGTCGGCGTCGAGCACTATCCGGAGCTCGGGCGCGTCGTGCTGGGCTCGCTCAAGCAGACCGGCCTCGGCCTGATTCACTCGATCGGCCGTAACCGCGCCAAGCAGATGCACCGCTGGATCGACCGGCGCATCTTCCCCGGCGCGCAGCCGCCCTCGCTGCGGGAGATGATGGACATCTTCGAGGGCTGCAACTTCTCGGTGCTGGACGTCGAGAACATCCGGCTGCATTACGCGAAGACGCTCGAGTGGTGGCATGGCCTGTACGAGAGCGCCGTGGATCGGGTGACGAAGATGTTCGACGAGCGCTTCGTGCGCATGTGGCGCCTGTACCTGCTCGGCTCGCAGGCCGCGTTCACGACCGGCGAGCTGCAGCTGTTCCAGGTGGTGTTCGCGCCGGGTCGCAACAACCAGATTCCCTGGACGCGCAGCGACATCTATCAGCGATGACGGGCCGATGAGCACGCACGAAACCTGCGACGTGCTGATCGTCGGCGGCGGGCCGGCCGGATCCTCGTGTGCCCGCGAGCTGCGGCGCGCCGGTCTCGACGTGCTGATCCTCGACAAGAGCGAGTTCCCCCGCGACAAGGTGTGCGCGGGCTGGATTACGCCGCAGGTCGTCGATGAGCTGCAGATCGACACGCGGGACTACGCTCGCAGCTGCGTGCTGCAACCGATCACGAGCTTCATCACCGGCATGGGCGAGCGCGCCGCGAAGCCCGTGCACTACCGGAAGACCGTGAGCTACGGCATCCGCCGCTGCGAGTTCGACAATTATCTCCTGCAGCGCTGCGGTGCGCGGCTGCGGCTGGGCGAAGCGTGGGAATCGATGGAGCGTAGCGACGGCCGCTGGCTCGTGAACGGCGCCATCGATGCAGCGCTGGTGATCGGCGCGGGCGGGCACTTCTGCCCGGTAGTGCGCTTCCTCGGCGCGAATCTCGGCAAGGACGAGCGCGCGATCTGCGCGCAGGAGATCGAGTTCGAGATGAGCGACGCCCAGGCACAGCGCTGCGGCGTCGAGCACGACCGGCCGGAGCTGTACTTCTGCGACGATCTGAAGGGCTACGGCTGGTGCTTCCGCAAGGGCAACTTCCTCAACGTCGGCCTCGGTCGCGAAGGCAACAAGGGCCTGGCCGAGCAGGTGCATGCGTTCAGCCGCTGGCTGCAGTCGCAGGGCAAAGTGCCGGCCGATGCGCCCGCGCGCTTCAAGGGCCACGCGTACCTGCTGTACTCGCACGCGAAGCGGCCCGTCGTCGGCGATGGCGTGCTGATCATCGGCGATGCGGCCGGTCTTGCGTATCCGGAGAGCGGCGAGGGCATCCGGCCGGCGATCGAGTCGGGGCTCATGGCAGCGCGCATCGTCGCGAACGCGCGCGGCGACTACAGCAAGCAGCGCCTGGCCGAATACGAAAGGCAGCTCCAGGCGCGCTTCGGTGTGCGCAACAACGGCGCGTCGCTGGCGAGCTCGCTGCCGGAGTCCTGGAAGCTCGCGCTCGCGCGCTCTCTGATGCAGACGCAGTGGTTCACGCGAAACGTAGTGCTGAATCGCTGGTTCCTGCACGCCGACACGGCGCCGCTGCAAGCCTGATGATCTCGATGGTGCTGTTGCGCGAAGCGACGGGCGCGCCAGCGCGCCGTGTCGAGCAGGAGCTGGGGACGCGCTATCCGCACCTCGCGCCCAGCACCACCTCGGACGAAGGCGGCAGCGCATCGTTCAAGGTCAGCAACGGCGACATCGTCGTTGCCTGCATGCCCGCACCGATCCCGTGGTCCGACCTCGAAGGCCCGTGCGCCACCAGCGTGCTCTGGCAGAACGCATCGGACGAGGTGCAGACGCATCGCGCGCATCTCATCGTCACCGTGCTCAGCGGTCGCAAGGAGGTCGAGCAATCGATCCTGTTGACCCAGGCGACCACCGCTGTGCTGGCAGCGTGCGACGACGCCATCGGCGTGTACTGGGGCAATGCGACGCTGCTCGTGCCGAAGGCGCTGTTCGTGGAATACGCCGAGAAGATGTTGCCGCACGGGCCGCCGCTCGATATCTGGGTGGACTGTCGCGTCGGCTGGCGCACCGGCAAGACCAGCGCCGGCTTCACCACCGGCATGGCAGCTCTGGGACACATGGAGCTGGAGGCGCACGACTGGCCGCAGAAGCCTAGCGAGCTGCGCGAGAGATTCCAGGAGCTGGCGCGCTACCTGCTGGAGCACGGCCCGGTGATCAAGGATCGCGACACGATCGGTCAGGACGCGCGGGAGAAGATTCGCGTGGTGTTCACGCAGTCGACGTACGGCAACACGGGACGCGTCATGGAGCTGCGCCACGAAGGCTCTGCGAAGCCGTGGTGGAAGATCTGGTGAGCCTTGCGCGAGGAGCGCGGGCTGCTATTGCGTGCGCTCGATGCTGACGACCTTGCCATCGACGACCGTCACCAGCATCGGCAAAGCACTGGTGCTGCGCTGATAGCGCCAGCGCTCCGTGACCTTGACCCCGAGCTTGATCGGATTGCCGAGCGCGTTCCTGCCGAGCACGTCCTCGTGCGACACGTCCTTCTGCTGCGGCTCGCCGCATTTGTCGTGGATCTCGGCCGGGGAGCTCTGCTCGCTCACCACCCACTTGCCGCAACGCATCGAGTCGGCCCACGCCGCGCCGGGAAGGCTCAGAAGAATGCACGCTGCTGCCGTCGCGCCTGGGGTTTTCATGATCCCGAGCATACTCTGGAGTCAGTCGCCGCGTCGCGCGCGCCGGCGGTCACCGTGAGCTGCTTCACGCGGTTTCAGCAGCTTCGCGACCAGGCCCGTCCAGCCGGTCTGGTGTCCGGCGCCGACGCCGCGACCTGTATCGCCGCAGAAGTATTCGTAGAAGAGCACGTAGTCGCGGAAATGCGGATCGCGCTGCTGCTGCGGATACTGGCCGTGCACCGGCCGCAGCCCGCGCTCGTCCCGTAGAAACAAGCGTTCCAGGCGCGTCGCGAGCTCGTCGGCGATCTGGTTGAGAGTGCGCAGCTGGCCGGAGCCGGTCGGGCACTCGACCAGGAAATCGTCGCCGTAGTAGTGATGGAAGCGCTGCAGCGACTCGATGATCAGGAAGTTCACCGGGAACCAGATCGGGCCGCGCCAGTTGGAGTTGCCGCCGAACAGCGGCGAGTCCGATTCCGCCGAGACGTAGCGCACCGTGAGATCGCAGCCGTTCACCCGCAGCACGTACGGCTCGCGCTGGTGCACTTTGGACAGCGCGCGCACGCCGAAGTCGGAGAGGAACTCGGCCGGATCGAGCATGCGCACCAGCAGCTTCTTCATGCGATGGCCGCGCAGCAGCGACAGCAGGCGGCGCCTGCCGCGGCCCGGCTGATCCCAGTGCGAGACCAGCTGCGCGAGATCGGGCCGGTAGTTGAGAAACCATTCGAGGCGCGCCGCGAATTCCGGCACGCGCTCCAGCAGCTCGGGCTCGAGCGTCTCGACCGCGAACAGCGGGATCAGCCCGATCATCGAGCGCACCTTGAGCGGCGTGTTGCGGCCGTCCGGCGTGCGCAGCACGTCGTAGAAGAACTTGTCCGCGTCGTCCCAGAGCCCGACGTCGCCCTCGCCGAAGGTGCTGATCGCCTCGGCGATGTGCAGGAAGTGCTCGAAGAACTTGGTGGCCACGTCCTCGTAGACGTCGTTGTGCCGGGCGAGCTCGAGCGCGATGCGCATCAGGTTCAGCGCATACATCGCCATCCAGCTGGTGCCGTCCGCCTGGTCGAGGCGATCGCCGCTCGGCAGCGTCGAGCTGCGATCGAACACACCGATGTTGTCGAGCCCGAGAAAGCCGCCCTGGAACACGTTGCGGCCTTCGGCGTCCTTGCGATTCACCCACCAGGTGAAGTTCAGCAGCAGCTTGTGGAACACGCGCTCGAGGAACTTCAGGTCGCCGTCGTCGCCGCGCTGCTTGCGGTCGATCTGGAACACGCGCCAGGTCGCCCACGCGTGCACCGGCGGATTCACGTCGCCGAACGCCCACTCGTACGCGGGAATCTGGCCGTTCGGATGCATGTACCACTCGCGCGTCAGCAGCACGAGCTGCTCCTTGGCGAACTCGGCGTCGAGCAGCGCCAGCGGCAGCGTGTGGAACGCGAGATCCCATGACGCGTACCACGGGTACTCCCACTTGTCCGGCATCGAGATGATGTCGGCATTGTTGAGGTGCTCCCATTCCCAGTTGCGGCCGTGCTTGCGGCTCGCCGGCGGCGCGACCTGCGTCTCGTCGCCCTTCAGCCACTGCGGCACGTCGAAGTGGAAGAACTGCTTGCTCCAGATCATTCCCGCGAACGCCTGGCGCTGCACCAGGCGCCGATCGGCGTCGGGCAGATCGTGCTGAACGTCCTCGTAGAACTCATCCGCTTCGCGCACGCGCGCGGCGAACGTTGCCGCGAGCTCCGCAAACGGCTGCAGCTGCGGCTGCTTCGAAAGTCGCGTGCGGATCTCCGCCGAGCCGCCGGCCGGCACGTCGAGGCGATACCACGCGGCGACCTTCGTACCGGTTTGCGCGGGATTGGTCGCGTCGATGCGCTCGTGCACGACGCGCTCATGGAATGCGTCTTTGACGTAGCCCGCGTTCGCAATGTCGTAGAGACGCTGCGTGTTGGTCTCGTTGTCCGTGAACAGGACGTCGGCGTCGTGCGTGCCGCATGAGTACCAGTGGTATTCGCCGAGCACGTCGTGATGTACGAGCACGTGCCCGTCCTGCATCGACAGGCGCGGCTTCGCTGCGCCGTTGCGCCAACTCCATGTGTTACGGAAAAACAGCTGCGGCAGCACGTGCAGCGTTGCGCGCTCCGGCCCGCGGTTGTGCACGGTGACACGCATCAGCACGTCGTCGATGTCGTTCTGCGCGTACTCCACGAACACGTCGAAGTAGCGGTTCTCGGCGAACACGCCGGTATCCAGCAGCTCGTACTCCGTCTGCTCGCGCGTGCGACGCTCGTTCTCCGCGACGAGCGCGGCGTACGGATACTCGCGCTGCGGATACTTGTAGAGCATCTTGAGATACGAGTGCGCCGGCGTGGCGTCGAGGTAGTAGTACAGCTCCTTGACGTCTTCGCCGTGATTGCCCTCGCTGTTGGTGAGCCCGAACAGCCGCTCCTTCAGGATCGGATCGCGGCCGTTCCACAGCGCCAGCGACAGGCACAGCCGCTGCTCGTGGTCGCAGAAGCCCGCGAGCCCGTCCTCGCCCCAGCGGTACGCGCGGCTGCGCGCGTGATCGTGCGGAAAGTAGCCCCAAACGTCGCCGTTCGCGCTGTAGTCCTCGCGCACGGTGCCCCACTGGCGCTCGCTGAGATACGGGCCCCACTTTTTCCACGCGGGATCGTGCGGCGTGCAGCGCGCGAGTCGTGCGCGCTCGGCGAGCTTCGTTGTCATTCGTATGCGCTTCCGAACCCGAAATGTCCCGGCAGCCTCGACTCGCGACAGGCGCCTATAGTAAAACGTCACGCTCACGAGCGGTGCACAGGTGCGCGCGCCGCATGAGAAGACCGTATCGATGCGACGATGACGTCACCGGATATCCCAGCACGCGTTCTGCAATTCCTCGCAGAGCGCATCGATACGGTGCCGCAGCTGGAGGCCTTGCTGCTGCTGTGGGAGAACCCGCAGCGGTCCTGGTCCGATGAGCATGTCGCGGCACGCATCTACGTCTCGCGCGCGGTCGCGGCGCAGATCCTGCAGGCGCTGCAGCGACAACAGCTCGTCGTGACCGAGCCCGCGCAGGGCGCGCAGTATCGGTACAACCCGCAGTGGGATCCGAGCGGCGAGGTGATGCCGGAAGTCGCATCGGCTTACAGCCGCCATCTTGTCCAGCTTGCAACGTTCATTCACTCTCGCGCCTCGACCGCGGTGCGCGAGTTCGCACGCGCGTTCGATCTGAAGAAAGACAGGTGAACCGATGCTTGCCATCGTCAATGCACTGGGCACGCTAATGGCCGGCTTATGTGCCTTCCTGCTGCTGCGCGGCTATGCGCGAGTGCGGCAGCGCCTGCTGCTGTGGAGCGGCTTGTGCTTCGCCGGGCTGGCGGTTTCGAACGCAGTGCTGTTCTTCGACCTGGCCGTCGTGCCGGCGGAGATCAGCCTGTATACCTGGAGGCTCGCGATTGCCGCAGGCTCGATGCTGTTGCTGCTCTACGGGCTGATATTCGAGAGCGATTGACGCATGTTCGAAGGATTCCTGCTCGGTGTGATCGTGACCGCCTCGCTCGTGGCGAGCGCGTTCTTCCTGAAATTCTGGCGGCAGACGCACGACAAGCTGTTCCTGCTGTTCGCCGCCGCGTTCGCGATCGAGGGCGTCAACCGCCTTGCGTTCCTGTTCCTCGATCATCCCAACGAGGGCAATCCGCTGATCTACACGGTGCGGCTGTTCTCGTACCTGCTGATCCTCGCGGCGATCGTCAATAAGAACCGCGCGTGACGCGCCTCGCGAGCACTCCGTCGAGCGACCACGCTCCCGGCCCGTAGACGACGATTACCAGCAGCATGAAGCCCCAGAGGTAGTGCTGGCCGATGGCGGCCTCGAAGCCTTCCTGGAACAGCACGTGTGCGTACGAGATGACTGCGAGCGCGTTGACGGCGAACAGGCCGATCGCACTCAATCGTCCCCACAGCCCGATGATCACGAGCACGGAGAACACCAGCTCGCCCGCAGTGCCGGCGACGGCTGCCGCATGCGGCGGCAGCAGCGGCACGCGGTACTCGGACTCGAACAATCCCAGTGTCTGACCCCAGTCGCTGATCTTGAGCCAGCCCGACTTCAGGAACACCCAGCTGACGTAGATCCGCACGAGCAGCGCGAATGGCGCCTGCAGCAGGTTCAGCAGCTGTGCCAGGCGCGCGTAGAAGCTGGCGAGATTGTTGTTCGACATGGCCGCCCCGCTGTCGCAATGATCCGGCCGCGAGTTTGGCCCCACATATATATGTAGGGCAAGGTGCGACTCGGCGCTGCTGTCGGGCCGAAGCCCGACCTACTGCAGGGAGCGCGGCTCCAGCAGCTGCACGCTGAACAGCTTCGCGGGATCCATCCACACGCGGCTGACCGACAGCCCGGCGGCGGCGGCGAGGTCCGCGAAGCTCTCGAGCGTGTACTTGTGGCAGAACTCGGTCGTCAGGTGCTCGCCCTTGCCGATGTGCACGGTCTCCTCGCCGACGTGCACCTCCTGCTCGCGCTTGCTCACCAGGTGCATCTCGACGCGGCTCAGGTCCTCGACCCACACCGCCTGGTGCTCGAACGCGTCTAGATCGAAGTCCGTGCCGAGCTCGCGGTTCAGGTGCCGCAGCGCGTTGACGTTGAACTCCGCCGTGACGCCGGCGCGATCGTTGTACGCACGCTCCAGCACGCGAGGGTCCTTCTTGAGATCGATGCCGATCAGCACCGCGCCGTTGCTGCCGATGATCTGGCGCATCCGCTGCAGCAGGCTGAGCGCATGCTCCGGATCGAAGTTGCCGAGCGTCGATCCCGGGAAATAGACCACGCGGCGGTGCGCTGCGTACACGGAAACCGGCAGGTCGAACGGCTGGGTGAAATCCGCGCAGATCGGGATCACGCGCAGCGTCTGGTAATCGCGCGAGATCGCGCTGGCGGCAGTCAGCAGGTGATCCCGCGCGATATCGACGGGCACATACGCGGCCGCCTTGTCGAGATGATTGAGCAGCTCGCGCGTCTTCATGCTGGTGCCGCTGCCGAGCTCGATGATCGCCGCGTCCGGACCGATGTGATGCGCCATGTCCGCAGCATACGTGCGCATGATCTGCAGCTCGGTGCGCGTGAGGTAGTACTCCGGCAGCTCGCAGATGCTGTCGAACAGGAACGAGCCCAGCTCGTCGTAGAACCACACCGGCGAGAGCTGGCGCGGTTGCTTGCGCATGCCATCGAGCACTCCGTTGGTGAGTGCGTCGGTGCGCGACGGGGCAGGGATCGTGCTCGGATGCTTGGCCATGGATCTTCCTTTGTCACAGATTGCGCGCGAGCCGCACGCCCATGAACTGCCAGCGTGCGTCTGCGTAGAAGAAGTTGCGGTAGCTGGCGCGGATGTGATCGGCGGGCGTGACACACGAGCCGCCGCGCAGCACCAGCTGGTTGCACATGAACTTGCCGTTGTACTCGCCGAGCGCGCCGCCGGTCGGCTGGTAGCCCGGGTACGCGATGTACGGCGAGGCGGTCCATTCCCACACGTCGCCGAACATCTGCTTGAGCCCCGGTTGCACGCCGCTCGAGGTCGGGTGCAGTGCCCCGGTGTTGAGCAGGTTGCCGATCACCGGCAGCGATTCGGCGGCGAGCTCCCACTCGGCTTCGGTCGGCAGGCGTGCGCCGGCCCAGCGCGCGAACGCGTCGGCCTCGTAGAAACTGACGTGGCACACGGGCGCGCCGGCTTGCAGCGGCTGCACGCCGTGCAGCGTGAATTCGCTGTCGAGCGACTCCGACCAGTAGATCGGCCGGGTCCAGCCCTCGCGGCCGACAGTGCTCCAGCCGTCGGAGAGCCAGAACTCCGGACGCCGATAGCCGCCGTCGCGGATGAATTCGAGATACTCGCCGTTGGTCGCGAGGCGATCGGCGAGCGCATACGGCTCGACGAGCGTGCGATGCCGCGGCAGCTCGTTGTCGAAACAGAAGTGCTGCCCGGTCGCGCCGATCTCGCGCACGCCGCCATCGAACGCGATGAAGTGCATCGGCGCCGCCGCGTCGCTCGAATCGTCCGTGCCCGGTCGATATGCCGGCAGCAGCGGATTGCGCGAGAACAGGTGCTTGATGTCCGTCAGCATCAATTCCTGGTGCTGCTGCTCGTGATTGAGGCCCAGCGTGCCGACCGACAACAGTGTTTCGTCCTCGGGGCGCGCGCGCAGCAGCTTTTGCATGTGCTCGTCGACGTGCTGCCGGTAGCTCATGACCTCCTGCACCGTCGGGCGCGTCAGCAGACCGCGCTGCGGCCGCTCGTGCATGCGGCCGACCGACTGGTAGTAGGAGTTGAACAGGTATTCGAAATCAGGATGAAACGCGCGGTACCCGGCGAGCAGCGGCTGCAGCAGGAACTGCTCGAAGAACCAGCTCGTGTGCGCGAGGTGCCACTTCGCCGGGCTCGTGTCCGGCATGCTCTGCACGACGAAGTCCTCCGTCTCGAGCGGCGCGCAGATCTCCAGCGAAACGCGACGGACGTGCGCAAAGCGGGCGGCAAGAGCCTCGGCAGGACGGGCTTCCGGCAGGACTAGAACGGGTTGCGGGGCCGCCATCGGGACTCCTTGTTCGTTCGCGTTGCGGAGGACGAGGCACCGCCATTGTTCCAACGTCTGCAGGCGCGCAAAAGTTGCCCGAAGGTATTGGTTGCAGGGCAGGTCTTACCGGCCTTGCCCGACCGGCTGTGGTCGTCTCTACGAGGTGCAGCGCTCCGGGGATGCGTGCGGGACGTGCAGTCAACCACTGATATGTGACGGTCCGTGGCAGGTTTTCGTCCCGGTCGGATGACCGGGGCGCGGGGCGCAGAGCGGAATGAGGGAGGCCCTTTGCCTTGACGGGCCGGGGGTCCGCCGATTTAATACGCGTCCCCTTCGTAGACCCATTTTAGGGTCTACTCCGTCCCCGAGTGGCCAGGTAGCTCAGTTGGTAGAGCAGCGGACTGAAAATCCGCGTGTCGTTGGTTCGATTCCGACCCTGGCCACCAT
>DATEJG010000125.1:0-50553 GCA_035278165.1 Steroidobacteraceae bacterium | reverse complement strand
ATCTCGCGCGTCACCCACGGGTCGTACATCTGGAATCCGGGCAGACGATCGGTGACCTTGTCGTCCCAGCCGAGCTTGCCCGCATCGACCAGCGTGGCCAGCGCCGCGACGGTGAATGCCTTGCCCGTCGAGCCGGTCGGGAAGATCGTGTCGGCATCGACGCGCTCCGGCGCGCCCGCCTTCCTCACGCCATAGCCGCGCGCCAGCGTCGTCGCGCCGCTCTCGACGATCGCGATGGCGAGACCGGGCACGCCGGTCTTCGTGCGCAGGCTTTCGACGCGTGCGTCGAAATCCGCCGGCGGCGCCGCTGCGAGCGGGCACGACACGGCGACGAGAAGCAGCGCGACGATGAGCTTCATTTACTCTCCAGGCAGCGATCGACCAGCCGCTCGAATTCTGCGCCGCCGCGGATCGGATCGGCGACCGGCAATTGCAAGCGTCGGCTCTGCTCGGCGATCAACTGCCGCGCAGCGTCGGCCGGCAGCTGCGACGTATTCAGGCTGACACCGCCGCAGCGAATCGCGGGATTGGTGCGCCGGCCGAGCCGCAGGTTGAGATCGATGGTCTCTTCGATGCCCGGCAGCGCAAAGTGCGGATGACCGAGCACGTGCGTGCGACCGGGTTGATGGCAGACGACGATGACGTCGGGCTGGCTGCCGTGCAGCAGACCGAGCGATACGCCCGCATACGCGGGGTGAAACAGCGAGCCCTGCCCTTCGATCACGTCCCAGTGATCCGGCGCTGCGTCCGGCGAAAGCAGCTCCGCCGCGCCGGCCTCGAAGTCCGCGACGACCGCGTCCATCGGCATGCCGCTGCCGGCGATCATGATGCCGGTCTGGCCCGTCGCGCGGAAATCCACGTCGACGCCGCGTTGCCCGAACGCTCGCGCGAGGGCGAGCGCGGTGTACTTCTTGCCCAGCGCGCAATCGGTGCCGACCGCGAGCAGCCGCTGGCCGCTGCGTTTGCGACCGGTCGCGATCGGAATATCCTGCGGCGGCGTGCGCACGTCGATCAAGCGACGGTTGTAACGCTCTGCCGCGGCCGCCAGCCCCGGCGTGGCAGCGAGCCGCGCATGCATGCCGCTCACTATGTCGAGGCCGGCAGCGAGCGCATCGAGCAGCGATGGCAACCAGTTGTCGAGGATAAGACCTCCGACGTTGGCGACGCCGATCACCATCGACCGTGCGCCGCGCGCCTTCGCCTCTGCCGGCGTCAGCCGCGGCAGTCCGACGCTGATCGCATTCGGCGCGCACGACAGCTCGCCGACGCACTGCTCGCGCGCCCAGTCGCGCAGGCCGAACGCCGTCTTGGCGTAACCGGCTTCCGTAACGTCGCCGAGGAACAGCAGGTAGGGCTGCGGCAGATCCAGCTGAGTCAGATCTGCCGCGGGCGGGTTGCGCGTCATCGGTTCGGGTCAGAACGAGAAGCCCACGGTCAAACCGACAGTGCGCGGCCGGATCACGCCAGTCGCGATCGCGCCGTTCGGCACCGCGCCGACCGTGCCCGACGAGGTCTTGCCGTCGCTGTCCGTGAGATTCTTCGCGTACAGCTCGATCACGTAGCGGCCGAAGTCCACGCCGGCCTGCAGATCCAGCACCTCGTACGCTTCGATCTCGCGCTGGCGGCCGTTGGCGGCGCGGAACGCCGCGTCGTAGGACCCGGTCTGATCCGACAGCCAGCGCAGCGAGCCGCCGACATAAGCCGTCGCGTTCGCGCCGACCGACCATTCGTAGTTGGCGTTCAGGCTCGCGCTCCACTCGGGAGTGAACGGCAGCGCATCGCCTTTGCGGCCGCCGGACAGGGCGGGCGTGTCGTCCTCCAGCTCGGCATCCGTGATCGCGCCGTTCAACGACACGTCGAAGCCGTCGCCCAGCGCCGCGGTCGCCGTGAACTCGACGCCGTCGCTGCGGGCGTCGCCGCCGTTGACGTTGACGCCGAAGTTGTTCACGCGCGCGAACAGCTGAATGTCCTGCCACGCAATGTGGAAGGCGGCGAGATCCAGCGTGTAGGCGCGGTCGTCGGATTCGACCTTGAGCCCGATTTCGTAGCTGGTCAGCTCGTCCGAGTCGTACAGGCGCGGCACGGTGTCCGGCGCCCCCGGCGGCAGCACGTTCGGGCCGCCCGGGCGGAAGCCGCTGGCGACGCGCAGGTAGATCGCCGTGTGCTCGTCGAACTTCCACTTCGGCGCCGCCGAGTAGGTGAACACGCTCTCCGACGAAACCGCCTTGGGGAACGTGCGCGTCGGACCGCCGGCGAGCGCGCCGCCCGAGACCTGCGTCGCGTGCTGGTCGTTCTCGCTGTAGCGCGCGCCCAGCGTCAGGTCGAAGCGCTCCGTGAAGTGAATAGTGCCGCTGGTGAACGCGGCTTTCTCCTCGTACTCCGAGTGCAGCGTGCCGTCGGCGAGCTGCGGCTGCGGCAGCGGCGTGAGCGTCCCCGGCACGACGGCTTCGACGTGCTGGATGATGTCGCCCTTCTCCTTGGTGTAGTAGGCGCCGGCCAGCCACTCGAACTCGTCATTCGACGGCGACGCCAGCCGCAGCTCCTGCGTGACCTTGTCGTACTTGGTGATCTGATCCTGCAGCAGCTCGTTCGGCGGGAAGCCGAGCGCCGCGACCAGCAGCGCGCTGAACTGCGACGTCAGGTCGGAGCGGAACGGCTCCTCCAGCTCGTTGTAGCTGGTCGCCGACGTGAGCGTCGCGAAGCCGAGGTCGAAGTCGAGGGTGGCGTTGTAGACGCGGTAGTCGATATCCGTGAACTCCGGCACGAACTGCGATTGCGACAGCCGGCCGTACAGCGTGTCGAGCGTGTTGGCGTTGCTCTCGATATCGCCGCCCGCCTCGTTGCGGATGTTCTGGATGACTGCACTCACGCGTGCCGAGAACGCATCGCCGGGCGCGAGCAGCGCCGAGAAGCGGCCGCCGTAGCTCTTCGAGCCGTTGATGTCCTTCGCGACGTCGGAGCCCGCGGTGCCGATCGAGTCGATGAACCCGCCCTGGTCGCGGTAATAACCGGTCGCGCGGACCGCGAACGAATCACCGAGCGGCACGTTCACCATGCCGGTGCCCGAGTAGCCCATCTCGCCGTCGGCGACGTTCTCCGCGCTGAAGCGCACGCGCGCCTCGGCCTTGTCCAGCTGCGGCGGATTGGTCGAGAACTTGAGCACGCCGCCGAGCGAGCTGGCGCCATACAACGTGCCCTGCGGGCCGCGCAGCACTTCGATGCGCTGCATGTCGAACGGATCGAAGTCGCCGGCGAGAACCGCGCCGTTGACCAGGCCGCTGCTGGAGCCGAACGGCGTTTCGTCGACGTACACCGCAACGGTCGAGGCGACACCGCCGGTGTTGACGCCGCGCATGACGAGGCGGCCGGAGCCAGGCGTGCTCTGGCTGAGCTGCAGGCCGGGCACCAGCTTCAGATAATCCTGGAAGTTGGCCGCGTGGTGGCGCTCGAGCACGCTGCCGTCGACGACGCTCACCGATTGCGGCACGTCGATCAGCGCTTCGGAGCGCTTCTGCGCAGTCACGATGACTTCCTCGATCGTGCGGCCCTCCGCGGCTCGCGCCTCGCTCGCGCCCAGCAGCAGTACGAGCGCGCCGGCGGAGCCGGCACCGATCGAGCCAGCGCGGGCGAGGATGTTGCGCAGGTCTTTGCTCAAATCGCTCATCGTGACTCTCCCCCTGTGATGTCAGTGATTCACATGCTCAGTAATTCACGTTGAACGCGACCAGGTTGAAGGCGAACGCCACCCACAGGACCACGAGCAGCGCCAGCGCCAGCACCACCGCCCAGAGCTTCGCGTACCACTTGCGCGCGCCGCGCACCACGACCAGCGCGTTCCACACGCCGGCGATCGCCGCGCCGACGAAGACCACGGCGGACAGCAGGTGCAGCACCCACAGCCAGCCGTCGAGGCGCGCCGTCAGCAGGTTGAGGTCGCCCATCATCTTCGCGATGGTGACGACCCACGCGAGCAACACGACGATCACGACGCTCGAAACGATGCGGATCCAGCGATGCGCCTGCGCGTCGCGGCCGCTCAGGCGATACGGCGCGCCGTAGTGGCGCCGTACCAGCGCAGAAATCGGCCAGGCAAGAGTGGTGAGCACCAGCGCGGCGACGCCCGCGAGCAGCACCGGCAGCAGCCAGCTCGCCGAAGTCGTAGCCGGGCTGGGCTCGAACACCATGAACGGCGACAGGCCGCCGAAGCTGAACTGCACGACACGGCCGTCCTGCACCTGCGCCGCGAGCAGGCTGTTGCCGTTGACCTCGCGCCACACGAACGGCTCGATCTCGCGCCACTTGATCGGCACGCCCGCGATGTTGCGGGCCATCGGCACGTTGAGCGTGCCGTCCTCGTTCACCGAGACCTTGACGCCGCCGGCGAGGCCCATCAGGCGGAAGAAGCTCGACTGCATGCGCCGCGAGTTGTCGTAGGTGCCGGTCATCAGCTGCGCATGCTCGGCGGCAAGCTTCGCGTCGACCTTGCCGTCGAGCGTCGGTCCCGGCAGATAGCGATCGGTGAACTGCTGGAACAGCGCCGTGCGAATGCGGCCTGCAGCGCCTTCCTTGCCGGGACTGTTGACGGAGAAGAACAGCCCGACGCCGTCGTCGATGTACAGATGCAGGTCGCTGTGGAACCACTGCGTGTCGCCGGCGTGACCGATGATGCGATGGCCGTTGGCGTCCTCTTCGTAGAAGCCGAGCAGCATGCGATGCACGCGAGGCATGAGCGTCAGCGCGGTGCCGTGCATCAGCTCGGCCGTCGTCTCCTGCAGGATGCGTCCGGAGCCGAACGCGCCTTTCTGCAGGTGAGCGATCATGAAGCGCGCCATGTCCGCGCCCGATGCCGACAGGCTCCCCGCCGGCGCCGGTCCCACGATCTCGAACGGCTTGTCGTCCTTGGATGCGAGCGGATAGCCCTTCGACATGTGAGGCTCGAGCTTCGCGGGCAGCGGCTGGCGGAACGAGGCCTGCTGCATGCCGAGCGGCGCGAAGATGTGCTGCTCGATGTAGTCGTCGAACGAGAGCCCCGAAGTACGTGCCACGATGTGGCCGGCGAGCGCCGTTGCGTAGTTCGAGTAGGCCGGCGTCGTGCCGGGCGCGAAGATCCGCTCGGGCACCCAGTCGCTGAGCTGCTGGTCGAGCGAGTGCAGCGGCTTGCCGGTGGTCATCAAGCCTTTGACCTGCTCTTCGAACCCGGCGGTGTGGGTCATGATGTTGCGCAACGTGACCGGCTTGCCGTCGCGCGCGGGAATCCGGAAGTCGAGGTACTCGTTGACGTCGGCGTCGAGATCGAGCTTGCCCTGCTCGACCAGCTGCATCACCGCGGTCCACGTGAACAGCTTCGAGACCGAGCCCGGGCGGAACAGCGTGAGCGCCGGATCGACAGGCTTGCGCGCCGCTACGTCGGCATAGCCATACCCCTTCTGCAGCAGCACCTCGCCGTTCTTGACCACGACGACGACCGCGCCTGCGATGTCGGCGCTGCCGAGCGCGTACGGCAGGAAACCGTCGAGCCATGCCTCGGCATCGGCTCGCGTGAGCTCAGGAGCGACCGGCGCATCTGCAAGCGCAGCGCCGCCCGGCAGCGCCGGCAGCGTCGCCGCCAACGCCATCAATGTGCGTATTCGCATGAATCCCCGCCCGACCTGGCTTCTCTCCACGGAGAGCCAAAATTTCTTGTCAGGCGATAGTAGTCCTATTTAGAGAATCGTCAACCGAAACGTGACGAAGCTGGGACTTCCTCTAAGGTCGACCCAATGGCACGTACAACGCGCTCGGGTGCGCGCGATCGTGATAGAGCTTCACCGTCGCGGTGCGCGCGTCGCGCACCGATTCGGAGGAAACATCGCCGCCGGCGTTGTAGTTCTTCTGGCTGTACATGGAATTGATCGGGCCGATGACGAGCCGCAGGCGGCTGCCCTGCCGCAGCATGCGCGAAGTGAACGTGAAGCCGTCGAAGTCGTAACGCAGCGGCTCGCGTGTCGTCACCAGCTTCGGCACGCGCAGGTCCTCGCGATAGCGCGCGCGCTTGACGTCGCTGGTCAGCAGCACCGAGCTGCCGTCCGGACGAATCTCGTACACGTTGACTGCGAAGTCAGTGTCAGGTGTGTCGATCGCGAGCCACGCGGACAGCTTGAAGAAGCCGCTGATCTCGGTGTCGCGCTCGAACGGCGCGGTGTGATAGACGAGCTGCTTGCCGCGCGCGGCGTGGATGAGCGTCTGATCCGTCAACGAAGCCGGATCGATCTTCGCCTCCACCGCTGCAAGACTCACGTCGCGCGGATCGTAGAGGTATCGATCCGGCTTGCCCCTGCCTCGCGCGGCGCCGAGCGAGCCGGACGCCATCACGTCGGTCGCATTGGCGACGGAATCCAGATAGTACGGACGCGACTCGGCCGTCACCGCCTCGAGCGTATCCGCGTAGCGCCACTTGTCCGCATCCATGACGTAGTACGCCACGTTCTTCTGCAGGAACTGCGGCTTCGGGCCGCCCTGCATCGTCCACGCGTACCACTCCAGGTGCAGCTTCGGCAGATCGAGCAGGCTTGCCGGGCCGAACGTCATGCCGCCGAACTGCGATTGCGGCGTGCGCGTGCCGGCGTGATCCCACGGCCCGATGATCAGGTAATGCCGCGCGCGGCCTGCGGCGCTGGTGTTCTTCATGTACTGGCGATAGTGCTCGATCGCGCCGGGCTGATCGCCGTCGTAGCTGCCGGTGATCGTCAGGATCGGAATCGACAGCTTCGCGTACTGCTCGGCGGTCGGGTTGTAGCTGTCCCAGTACGCATCGATCGACGGATGCGCCATCCATTCCTGGAACGTCGCCGACGGGTTGCCGAGCAGCGTGTCGAACTGCTTGAACGGCGCGCCCGACTCCAGCCACTGGCGATTCTTCGCGCGCCAGAACGCTTCGTCGCCGAAGATAGCGGCTTGCGACGCATTGCCGCTGGTGAACGTCAGCCATTGCACCAGGTAGGGCGCAGCGATGTTGCCGCGCGTAGGAAAGTCGACGCCGACGTACGGCGAAGCAACCGGGACGATGGTCGCGAGGTGCGGCGGAAATTCCTTGGCGGTGACCCACTGGTCGTAGCCCGCATACGAGCCGCCCCACATCGTCACCTTGCCGTTGCAGTATGGCTGCTGTGCGAGCCATTCCACCACGTCGTGGCCGTCGCGCGCCTCCTGGATCAGCGGGCGGAACTCGCCTTCCGAGTTGCCGCGGCCACGGACGTCGACGGTCAGGAAAGGATAGCCGTTCGCTGCGAAGTAGATCCCGCGGTCGTGATAGCTCTGCGAGATGTACGGCGTCAGCGTGAATGCGCAGGGCGCGGGCTCTTTCTGGTCGCGCGGTGTGTACACGGTTGCGTTCAACTTGACACCGTCACGCAGCGGGATCTTCACGCCCCACTGGAAGTTGACCGTGGCGGGATCCGGCGGCGGCAGCGGCGTGTCCGCCCCGGCTACGCGTGCGCCGGTCGCGCAGAGCACAGCCGCAACGATCGCTTGGAAACTCACGACGAACGATAGCCGCACGACGATCTCCCCGGGTTGTTGTTGCTTCCTGCGCCAGCCCGCGCCGCTACGCGAGCAATGCGATCAGCTCCGCCTTCTGCTTCGCATCGAGCAGCGGGCCGAATCCAGCCTGCAGATTGTCGCTCTGGCGCTCCGGCTTGCCGGTCGCCGGAATGACGGCGGTGACCGCGTCGTTGCTCAGCGCGAATTTCAGGAACATCTGCGCCCACGACGTCACGCCGATCTCTTTCGCCCACCCCGGCAGCGCCACGTTGCGCACGCGATTGAACAGCGCGCCGTCATTGAAGTTGCGATTCGCCAGGACGGCGACGCCCAGGTCCTTCGCCATCGGCAACAGCCGCTTCTCGGCGCCGCGCGCCGTCACCGAGTAGTTGATCTGCAGAAAATCCGGCCTGGTCTGCGCGACGACGTCGGCCAGCTCGTCCTGTGCCGGCTCGCGATAGTGAGTGACGCCGACGTACTTCGTCTTGCCCTGCTTCTTCAGTTCGCGCGCCACCTCGATCTGCGTCTGCCAGTCGCCCAGGTTGTGAACCTGCAGCAGCTCGACCTTGTCGGTGCGCAGGTCCTTCAGCGACTGGTTGAATTGCGCGAGCCCCTCTTGCCGTCCGCGCACTCCGGACAGCTTGGTCGCGATGAACGCCTGCTTGCGCCAGCCGCCTTCCGCCAGCAGCGGCCCGAGCACCTTCTCCGCGTTGCTATAGGTGGGTGCCGTATCGATGAGCGTTGCGCCGCCGGCAAAGAAGCGCTTCAGCACTGCCTCGAGCGCCTGGTATTCGGAGCTGCCCGGGCTCACCTCGAAGCTGTCGGAGGTTCCCATGCCGATCGCGGGGACCTTTTCGCCGCTCGCAGGAATCGTGCGCTTCAGCAGCGCGCCGCTGGCCGCGGCCTGCGCGAACGACGTGCAGGACAGCGGACCAAGCAGCGCCGCCGCTGCGAGCGAAAGCGGCGCCGACTGCAGAAACTCTCGACGTGTCGTCATTGCTCAGGTCTCCCGTGAACCGGCCGCTTGCCTTCGCGCAGCGCGGGCGGCAATGTGCAACCCGATAGCACTCGAGGTCAAGCGGATGGCGCCGATTGCGCTGGCGCGAGCGGCTCGCTTCTCGCTCGAAGAGATCGCCCTGATGTTCACGCCCGCCGCTTGCTCCGGGCCGCGGCATCCGGGACGATAGGTCGCCGCGAGCCCAGGAAAAGAACCCGCCGCAAGGCGCGCTGACCCGAATTGGCATCGAACCCATGTCCGCACAAGTTGCCTGCATCGTCGGGCTGATCGTCCTGTTCGTCCTCGGCACGGCGTTGCCCGTCAACATGGGCGCGCTGGCGTTCGTGATGGCCTTCATCGTCGGCGGCGTCTACGTCGGCATGTCCGGCAGCGCCGTGCTCGCCGGCTTTCCCGGCGACCTGTTCGTCACGCTCGTCGGCATCACCTACCTGTTCGCGATCGCGCAGAACAACGGCACCGTCGACTGGCTCGTCAACCAGGCCGTGCGCCTGGTGCGGGGACGAACTGCCGCCATCCCGTGGGTGATGTTCTTCATCACCGCGCTGCTCACCGGCTTCGGCGCAGTGAGTCCGGGCGCGGTCGCCATCGTCGCGCCGGTCGCGCTGCGCTTCGCGCAGCAATATCGGATTCATCCGCTGCTCATGGGATTGATGGTGATCCACGGAGCGCAGGGCGGCGGTTTTTCGCCGATGAGCGTCTACGGCAGTATCACCAATCAGGTAGTAGAGCGCGCGGCGCTGCCGTCGAGCGACATGCATCTGTTCATCGCGAGCTTGTGCTTCAACCTCGTGGTGGCCGCCGTCATCTTCTTCGCGTTCGAGAGACGCCGCCTGTTCGGCCGTGACGCCGCTGCTCCACGAGCCGATGCGATGGAAAACAGCGCTCGCGGCGCAAGCGCTGCTGCGCCACTGCAGCCTCAGCAGGTCGTGACTCTGTGCGGATTGGCGGCGCTGGCGTTCTGCGCGCTGGTGCTGGAGCTCAACGTCGGGCTGGTCTCGATCTCGATCGCCGTCGTGCTGACGATCCTGTTTCCGAAGGACCAGCGCCGCGCAGTCGAGCAGGTTCACTGGTCGACCGTGTTGCTGATCTGCGGTGTCGTCACATACATCGCGGTGCTGCAGAAGGCAGGAGCCATCGACTACGTCGGCCACGGCGTTTCGGAGATGAGCGCGCCGCTGATCGGCGCGCTGCTGCTGTGCTACGTCGGCGGCATCGTTTCGGCGTTTGCGTCGACGGTCGGCGTGCTCGGCGCGATCATACCGCTCGCAGTTCCTCTGCTGACCCGGGGAGAGATCGACGCCGTGAGCGTCGTCAGCGCGCTGGCCATCTCCTCCTCCATCGTCGACGTCAGTCCGTTCTCGACGAACGGCGCGCTGGTGCTGGCGAGCGCGCAGGGAGTCGACCGGGATTCGCTGTATCGGCAACTGCTCGCGTACAGCGCTCTGGTCGTAGCGCTCGCACCGTTGCTCGCGTGGGCAGCCCTGGTTCTCGCGGGACCCTGATGGCCGGGGTCCCGGAGAAGTCTGCAGATCAATGCGGCGTCAGCAGGTACAAGCCGACGCGACCGTCCGAATAACGCGAGTCCACGCCGCGCGCGACGATATAGCCCCAATCGCTGACCAGCAGACCCCACTGCAGGTGGACGAACGGCTTGAGCGGGTCAGTGCTCAGCACTCGCGTATTGAGATCGTTCGGGATGCCGGCGCGCCAGATCGTCGCGGTCATGTCTGCAGCGCCGGGACCGTTGTAGCTGCGCCCGACGATGACTCCGTTGTTGCCGATGTCGGATGCGTCCGCCCACGTCAGGCCGCGGTAGGGCTTCAGCGCAGTCAGCGTGCCGTTCTTCCACAGCACCACCGTGCTGCGCGCGGGCGCTGCCGGAAAGATTGCGTTCATCAGCACCGTGCCATCGTTGCTGAGGTCGATGCCGGACACGAAGGAGGAGCCCTTGGGTTGCGGCAGCGGCATGATCGTGCCGTTCTGCCACAGGACGGCGCTGGAGCGAGCGGCGAAGGTGGCAGTGCCCACGACGACTCCGACGTCGTTGAGGCGCTTGGCTGTGGTCGACATGCTGCCGGGCAGCGGCTCGAGGGGCGCGAGCGCAGTGCCCTGCCGCCACAGCGCCTGGGAGAATCCCGTTGCATTGTCGAGCACCATGAGCAGCACCTGGCGGCGATTGTTCATGTCGAGCGGCCCCAGGATGTTGCGTCCCTGCTCCGTAATCTCGATGAGCTGTCCCGCGGCGCGCAGCAGGTACGAGTGATTCTGCGACTGCGCGTCCGTGAAAGAGCCGGCGATATCGAGACTGTCGTTGAGGGTGCCCCCTGCGGCGGACCTGGCCGACAGTCTGCCGTTGAGCTCGCGAAACACGCCGTTGCGCCAGATGAATGCGACCGAATCGCCGTTCGGCAGGCCGCGCGCGCCGGCGACGTCGCCGCGATCGCTGATGTCCGAGACGCCGAACTGCCGCGACAGGTCGTCGGGATAGTTGTTGCCGATGAGCGTGAGACTGAAGCCGCTCTGTTGCTGCGCCTGGGCAGCGACACTTACGGCGCACAAGGCCAGGATGCCCAGTGCACGATGCAGACCGTTGCGTTTCATGTGCCAGATCTCCGTGATTGGTGGGTTGCGCAGCACGCTCGTTCCACGTGAGCGCTGCACGGAAGTCCGGCCGGAGAGCTTTGTTCCTGCAGGACGCGCGTCTCGTACAGTTGACACGGTCGCCGGGGCAGATCCGAGCACGAAGCGACGGTGACAGAGCAAACCGCGCGCGGAATCGCCCGACATGCGGTTGTCGGCATTGCCGCGAGCGGACTATTTTTGATCGCTCGGGCCTCGGCGTCGGGCTGACGCGTCCTTGGGCGATGCGCGCTTCAGCACGCGTTCCGCAGCCTTCGCTCCCGCGCGACCCGTGATCGCGAACTTCCGTCCCTGCGCCTCGTTGTAGGAGCGGAAGAAATGCTCGATGTCGTGGAGCACGTCTTTCGACAGCTCGCCGATATCGCGGATGGCCGCCTCGTTCACCGGCGTCTCGATGGCGCCGAGCAGGCGGTCGTTGCGGATCGTCGTGCGCCGCTCCGTCTGCTGCGCGCGGATGATCCCCACGAGCCGCACGTGAACCAGGCAGCCGACGAACAGCGGTGCCGCGCTGAGCACCAGGATGTCCAGCGCGTCGCCGTCTTCGGCACTCGTTCCGGGAATCGAGCCGAAGTCGAACGGGAACGCCATGCCTGCGGGCAGGACGCGGCTCAGCTTGAACACGCCAAGCTCCGCATCGAACTTGTACTTGTTGCGACTGCCGCAGGGCGTGTCGATCACGACGCGCACCAGGCCGGTCTGCGGGTCGCGCGGCGCGAGTTGCATGAGAGCTTCGGGCTGCATGGACTCACCTATGCCCGCAATGCCAGCGGCAGCGCATACCAGAGGCCGAACAGGACGCACGCGGCAGCAACGGCGATCCAGGCAGCGGCGTGAGTCTCGGGCAGCAGCCTTGCGACTGCGACATACAGCTCGCTGGCGATGCCGAGCGCGAGCGGAATCAATGCCGACGTGACGATCCGCGACGCGAGCCGCAGGAATCGCTCGTCGTCCCCGCCGCGGAAGGCGATGCGGTGAACCGCCGCAGGCGAAATGAGCAGGACCACGGCAAGCGCGATGAAGATCAGTGCGACGAAGTGAATCGCTTGCGCTACGTCGGGCAGCGTCTCGAATGACCTGGTCAGCGGCACGATGAGCTGAAAGCCCAGCAATGCCTGCGCGCCGGGCAGCATCACGCGAGATTCGGTGAGAACGTAGTCGATCCGCTCGTGCAGGCTTGCGTGTGCTCCAGGGTGCATGGCTTTGCTCCTCGGCAACCGGCGCTCAGTGCGACGCAGAAACATGCCCCAGAACTGCCAGGCGACGACACCGATGACTGCGGTGAGCGCTGCTGCAAGCGTTCCGACGCGGCGACCGGACTGCGTCGTGACGGTCACGAACATCGCGCACGCCAGTCCGACTGCCAGCGTCGTCAGCGCCAGGCGCGCGAGCGTGGAAATCAGATCACGCGTGCGCCCGTAGATCCGACCGCCATCCGAAATGCGATGCACCGCAGGAGCCGCGATCAGCAGGCCGAGCGTGAGCACCAGGGCGACCAGGCCGCTCAACGCCGCTGCCCGGATCATCTCGTCGTCGACGTCGAAGCGCTGCTGGAACAGCGACTGGAATTGAAAGCCGAACGCGACCTGCGTGCCGAGCATCTGCATGCGCAGCTCGTCGAGACTGATCTTCAGGAGCGCGTTGAGATCCGTCATGCACCCGCATGACGGCTGCCGGCGAAGACTTGTTCCGCGGTCAGGTCCGCAGGTGCTCGTTGAAGAATTGCAGCGTGCGTTGCCAGGCGAGCGCGGCGGCTTCCTTGTTGTAGCGCGGCGTCGTGTCGTTGTTGAAGCCGTGCTGGGTGCCGGGGTAGATGAATGCCTGATACTTCACGGCGGCCGCCTTGAGCGCCGCTTCGCTGGCGGGCCACGCCGCGTTGATCCGCTCGTCCTGCTCGGCGAACTGCAACAACAGCGGCGCCTTGATCGCCTTGACGTCCTCGGCCGCCGGCGGCGTGCCGTAGAACGGCACCGCGGCGTCGATCTCGCCACTGTGCGAGGCGAGGAAGTTCGCCATGCCGCCGCCATAGCAGAAGCCGACGACTCCGAGCTTGCCGTTGCCTGCCGGCAGCGCCTTCACGTGCTTCGCCACCGCGAGGAAATCCTCGCGCACCTTGGCCTGGTCGAGTTGCTGGAACAGCGCGCGTGCCTTGTCTTCATCGCCTGGATAACCCCCGAGCGGAAACAGCGCATCGGGTGCGAACGCCACGAAGTTCTCCAGCGCGATGCGGCGGGCGATGTCTTCGATGTGCGGATTGAGCCCGCGGTTCTCGTGCACGACCAGCACGAGCGGCAACTTGCCCGAAGCTTTCGCCGGCTGCACCAGGTAGCCGCGCGCCTTGCCGTAGCCCGGGGCGGCAATCTCGACGTGCTCGGTGCGCAGCCGGGCGTCGGTCGGTGCGATCTGCTGGGCCTGGGCGAACTTCGGGCTGAGCGCTTCGAGCAGCGCCGCGCCCGTCAGCCCGGCCAACGCCATGCCCGAGGCGCGATCGATGAATTCGCGGCGCGAGATCTGCCCGTGCACGTACTTGTCGAACAGGCGCCACACGGCGGGCGGAAACCGGGTCGGCGGCGAATCGCTCATGAGATGCTCTCCGGGGACGGGATGCGGGTGGCTGGCGAATCCTACCGCACCCGGCTCGCCTCGCTAACCTTTTGACGTCCAGTGCGTCTAAGCTCGGTGCTCACTTCCCTCAAGTCCTGGATCCGGCCGGACACCTTCCACGCGGTGCTGAGCGAGCGCAGCGTGCGCTGGTACAACGCGTGCCTGCGGATCACACGCGATGCCGACCTGGCGGCGGACGCGGTCCAGGAGGCGCTGCTCAAGGCCTGGGACCGGCGCGACGAATTCCGCGGCGAGTCCGAGCTCGACACCTGGATCCATCGCATCGCGCTCAACGCGGCGATCGACCTGATGCGCCGGCGCCGGCCGCAGGCCGCGGACGAGATCGAGGCCGAGCGCGTGACGGCCCCGGCTTCCACGTCGCCGCACGGCGAGTACGTCCAGGAAGCGCTCGGGCGCGACCTGATCACGGCGATGCAGCGTCTCACGCTGCTGGAGCGGCAAACCTTCCTGCTGAAGCACGTCGAAGGCTGGCGGCTGGAAGAGATCGCCGAAAGCCTGCACACCAACGCCAACAACACCAAGCAGGCGCTGTTCCGCGCGGTGCGCAAGCTGCGCGTCGATCTGCACGTATGGCGGAGGGAATCATGATTTCCGACGACGACCTGCTTCTCTACTACTACCGTGACGGGCTGGACGCCGCCGAGCGTGCGCGCATCGGCACCGCGCTCGCCGAGCATCCCGAGCTCGCGCAGCGCTTGCATCGCCTGATCGCGCAACTCGACACGGCCGCGGACATGCCGGAAATTCCAGTGCCGCGGCACGTCCAGCAACGCTGGGAAGACGCGTTGAATCGCGCAGCCCGCGCTGGCGACAAGCGCGGTGCGACGCGCGCAGCGCAAGCGCAGGGACGCGTCTTCAGCGCGTTTCCCTGGCAAGCAGCGGCGGCCGCCGCGCTGGTCATCGTAGCCATTCTGATCACGGTGCAGGTATCGCTACGCCCGCGACCGGAACGGACAGCTGAAACCGCGCCGCCGGCTGCGACGAATGCCGCGGGCGTCGCCGATGGATTGGCGTACGAGCGTGGGCTGCGCTGGCATCTCGCCAACACCCAGCAGCAGCTCGCACACCTCGACAGCGCACAGCCCGACGAGCGCGTGCGATTGGTCGAAACCATCATCGAGCAGAACCGCATGTACGCGCTGGCGGCGGAGCGTGCCAACGAGCCGCAGCTCGCGCGCGTGCTGCGTGCGTTCACGCCGATTCTCGAGAGTCTTGCGAGCGAGCACCGCGATGCATCGGCGAGCGATCTCGCACAGCTGAACTTCGAATTGCGAGTCATCCAGGCGCGGCTCAAGGCCGCAGCCGATCCTTCATCCACGGCGCAACCCATTGCGCTCTAGCCCGGGAAACCCGCAGGAAGATCTCATGCGTTCCTTTTACACCGTACTGCTGGCGCTGCTCGTGATTGCGAGCGGCACGACATTCGCGCAGAAGCCCACCGAGCAGGAGGAGCTCGCGCTCGCCGCCATGGAAGGCCTGATGACGCAGCCCGCGGACCGCGCGCTGCCGATCATCAGGAAGGTGCTGGCCGGATCGCAGACGACGCTGATCAAGAAGCGCGCATTGTTCGTGCTCAGTCAGCTCGATGCGCCCGAAGCCGAAGATATCCTGCTGCAGACCAGCCGCTCGCCGGATGCGGAGTTGCGCGACGAGGCCATTCGCAGCATCGGCATCGGCGGGTACCAGAAGGCGCTCGCCGGGCTGCAGCAGATCTATGCCGCCGGCGACGAGGACGTGAAGAAACAGGTGCTGCACGCCTGGATGATCGCCGGCCGCAAGCAGGAGGTGTATCAGGCCGCGCTCAGCGCGAGATCAGAGGACGAAGCGGGCGACGCGATCCACATGCTCAGCGTAATGGGCGCAGTCGACGAGCTGCGCAAGCTCGGCGACCGGCCGAACGCCTCGGGCAAGCTGGTGGAGGCGTATGCGATCAGCGGCGATCTCGCGAGCCTGCACAAGATCGCCAACGGCAACTCCGAGAAGTCGGTCCGTACCGAGGCGGTTCGCAAGATCGGCATCGTCGGCACGGATGCGGCGCGCACTGCGCTGCGTGACATCTACTCCCGCAGCACCGACCGCGAGATCAAGGACGCCGCGCTGGAAGGCATGCTCATCGCCGGCGACGAGCAGGGTGTGCTCGCGCTCTACAAGGCCGCGACGACCGCAGACGAGAAACGCTCGCTGTTGCGCACGCTCACGATGATGGACGGCGATGCAGCGCTGGAAGCGATCGACGCAGCGCTGGAGGGCCGGAAATGAACACGGACTATCGCTGGATCGGCGCGGCGGCGCTGTGCCTCGCCTCTTTCGCGCTCGCACCGCCGGCGCGCTCGGCCGGGCTGACGCTGGCCCGCGATGGCTGGACCACCTGGCAAGTCGCCGCAGTGGACGGCGCGCCGGAGTGGTGTTGCTGGAGCGAGACCAGCTGGAGCGACAGCGCCGGCTTTCGCGCGGCACCGAGCGCCCCCTGTCGCCTGGACTCTGGCCGGCAAAACTACGGCAGCCGCGACGATGCGACCACTGATGTCGTTCGGATCTACGCGCGGACTGCCGGCGGCACGATCGATCGGCTGCGAGTGTTTTCCGCGTCGTGCCCGGTGACCACCCGGATGCCGGTGCAGGATCTCGGCACCGTACCGGCGGACGACAGCGCCCGCTGGTTGAGCGACCTTGCCCAGCAGCGCAACGGCACCGTGACGCGTCAGATCGAAGAAGACGTTCTGGCCGCTCTCGCAATCAATCGCGGCGACATCGCGCGTGACTCAGTAGCCGGTATCGCGCGCACCGACGCTCGGGTCGAGACGCGCAAGCGGGCCGTCTTCTGGCTCGCCCTGCTGCGCGGCCGCGAAGGCGCGGACATCACGTCATCGATCATGTTCAACGACAAGAGCGCCGACGTTCGCGAGCACGCGGCCTTCGCGCTCGGCCAGTCGAAGTCGCCGCGCGCAGCCGCCGACCTGATTCGCCTCGGCAACACGGATGCCGCCGACGAAGTGCGCGCGCAGGCCTGGTTCTGGCTAGCTCACACTGCGGCTGCCGGATCAGAAAACGCGATCTTCGCCGCTCTCCACCAGGAGCACGACTCCGACGTTCGCGAGCGCGCCCTCTTCGCTCTTTCCCGCTTACCCGGCGAACGCTCGACCCGTGCGCTCATCAGCGCGACCGAAGATCGATCCCTGTCGCGCGACCTGCGCAAACGCGCGCTCTTCTGGCTCTCGCAGTCCGACTCGGATGCGGCGCAGGCGTACCTGGAGCAGGTACTGACGGCAAACTAGAGAGATATCCGCTTTACCTTTCTACGGCACAAACGCCAGGAAGAAATACGCCGCGATCAGCGCCAGATGCACGCCCGCCTGCAGCAAGGTCGCCCGCCCCGGCACCACCGTGAGCACCGCGACGAGGAACGTCAGCGCGAGCAGCACGATCTGCATGGGATCGAGGCCCAGGTGCAACGGCACCGGCAGCCAGATCGAAGCGATGGCGATCGTCGGAATCGTCAGTCCGATGCTGGCCATCGCGGAGCCGAAGGCGAGGTTGAGGCTGATCTGCATCCGGTTGCGCTGCGCGGCGCGCAGCGCGGCGATCGTTTCCGGAAGCAGCACGAGCAGCGCGATCGTGACGCCGACGACGGAGACCGGCAGGCCAGCAACGTGCACGGCGCGTTCGATCGTCGGCGAAACCAGTTTCGCGTTGCCGACCACCGCGACCAGAGCGAGCAGCAGCAGCGCCAGGCTGATCCACGCTTCGCGAGCGGTCGGCGGCGAGGCATGCTCGTCTGGATCGAGCGGCGCGCCGCTGGGGCTCACCGGCAGGAAGTAATCGCGGTGCCTGCCCGACTGCAGCGCGACGAACAGGCCGTAGAGCGCGAACGCCGTCACTGCAGCGAAGGCGAGCTGCGGCGGCGAGAACTGCGGACCGGGGGTGCTCGTCGTGAACGACGGCAACACCAGGCCGAGCGCCGACAACGTGGCGACGGTAGCGAGCGCTGCGCCTGCGCCCTCGGCATTGAAGGAGACCGTGGACTTACGGCGCGCGCCGACCAGCAGCGACAAGCCCACGATGCCGTTGCACGTGATGATCACCGCGGCGAAGACTGTGTCGCGCGCCAGCGTTTCAGCGGAGCCCGAGCCCGCGATCATCAACGTCACGATCAACGCTACTTCGATCACCGTCACCGCGACGGCGAGCACGAGCGAGCCGTATGGCTCGCCGACGCGGTGGGCGACCACCTCAGCGTGATGCACCGCTGCGAGCACTGCTCCGGCCAGCAATATGCCGATGACGACAACGAAGCCGCCGGCCAGCTCGCGGCCCCAGGCGAGCCCGAGAATCACGACGGCGAGCACCGGGACGAAGTTTCTCCACGACAGAAAGAGCTTCGCCGTCGACTGCGTCACTGCGCTGCCGCCGCGTTCCAGGCGGCCACTTTGGCTTGCGCCTCGCGCAGCATGCGATCGAGATCGTCGCGCTCGTGAATCGCTCCACGCAGGATCACGGTACGAATGGCGCGGGTCGCGGCGATATCCTCCAGCGGATTTCGCTCGAGCAGCACCAGGTCCGCGGCCTTGCCGACGCCGATCGCGCCATGACGATCCAGCTTGGCGAACCACGCAGGACCTGCGCGGGTTGCCGCCGACAACGCCTGCGCGGGCGTCAATCCCTTTTCGACATACAGCGCGAGCTCGTCGTGCAGGCCGATGCCCGGGTAGTTGAACGAGTTCAGAAATCCCGCATCCGTTCCCGCCATGATCGTGACGCCGGCCTGTTGCAGCATCGGCAGCACGGCTGCTACGCGCTCATAGTGCCGATGCCGCTGCTCGATCGCCGCCGCGTCGGCCTGTGCAGCGCGCTGGATACGCCATTCGTAGGTCTTGCGCAGCTTCGGACCGATGTAGCGCAGGTACTCGTCGCTCGCGTGCGTGTCCCGATCGAGCCACGCGATGATGCGCCCGCCGTTCAGCGTCGGCGTCACGGACACCTTCTTGCTCGCGAGGTAGCGATAGGCCTGCAGCGCCGTCGCAGGGTCGAAGCCTGCGTCGAGGCGGCGGCTCGCCTCTGCGCGGTCGATGCGCCCTGCCGCAAAGTCCGCGGCGATCGACGCCTCGTCCTTCACGCCGGCGTCGAACGCATAGTCGAGATGCTCTATCGAGCTGAGGCCCGCATCGACCGCCTGGCGCACCGTGAGCGCCATCGGGATGTGCCCCGACGTGCGCAGACCGGCCGCATGCGCCTGCCGCACGGCATACAGGAACAGCTCGGGCCTGAGCGTGCTGTCGGTGATCTTCACGAAGTCGACCTGCAGCCCGAGGAGCTTCTTCAGCGCCGCATCGACGTCCGCTTCCGAGCCAGTTTCCAGCGTGCCTTTCCAGACCGGCTTGATGCCTTCGATCTTCGGCCCCGAGCTGAGCAGGGTCGGTCCGAACAATGCGCCGCGCGCAATCTCGCCACGCCACGCGAGCACTTCGTCCGGCAGATCGCCGGAGCAGTCGCGGATCGTGGTGATGCCATGCGCGACGTACAGCGGCAGCAGCGCGCGGTTCTCCTCGATCAGCTCAGGCCCGCCGCCGAAGTGAACGTGCATGTCCCACAAGCCGGGAATCAGATAACGACCCTGCGCATCGATCGTCCGCGCCGCCTGCCACGACTTCGCAATCGCGGCATCGCCACCGACAGCGACGATCCTGTCACCCGCTGTCGCTACCGCCTGATCGGCAATCACGCGGCCGTGCTCGACATCCACGACCGTCGCGTGACGGATCAGGATGTCTGCTGATTGCGCAGCCGCACCCGGCAGCGGGATCAGCGCGACGACAGCAACGACCGCAGCGAGCAGCGCTTTCACTTCGAGACGTCGTTGCGCAGCGTGCCGACACCGTCGTACGTGCACGCCATCCTGTCGCCGGCTTTCAGGTAGATCGGCGGCTTGCGCCCGGATCCCACGCCCGGCGGCGTGCCGGTCGCGATCACATCTCCGGGCCGCAGCGTCATGATGTTCGATGCGTACTGCACCTGCTCGAACACGTCGTGAATCATCGCGGACGTACTGCCCTGCTGCATCGTCTCGCCGTTGAGCACGAAGCGCACGGCGACGTTGCGCGGATCGGCGACGAACTCCTTCGGCACGATGAACGGCCCGAGCGGCGCGAACGTGTCGTGCGACTTGCCCACCAGCCAGTCGGAGCCGCCCGAGCGCGAATCGCCGCGGCCGCCGCGATCCGAGACGTCGTTCTCGATCGTGTAGCCGAAGATGTAGCTGCCCGCCTCGGCGCTCGTCACGCGAGCCGCGGGCTTGCCGATCACCACGGCCAGCTCGCATTCCCAATCGATCTGCGTGCGCCCGACCGGCAGCCGGACGGTTTCGCCATCCGCGATGACTGCGCTCGATGCCTTGAGAAACATGTACGGATTCCAGCGCGTGTCGCTCTCGCTGCGCTCCCAGATGCCCGGCGCGCTGCGTGTTCCGGGCAGGGCCTTGCCCGGCTCGTCGCCACCGGTCGCACTGCTTACGGCGGGAACCTGGGACATCTCCCTGCCGTGCTCCACGTAGTTCACCGCCGTGTTGAGCATCGTCGTCGGATACATGATCGGCGGCAGCACCTTCAGGTCCTTCAGCGCATGCACATGAGCCTTGGCGCCGCCCTGCCCTTCGGCCGCGACCAGCGCCGCGATCTTCTGCCGCAGCCCCTGCTCGTACTGCTCGATCAGCTCCTTCATGTCGTGCGGCCGGCCGCCGTTCGCGGCCGCGAGGTCGAGCACCGCGGAGTCGCGCACGACCACGCCGACGAAGCGCCGGCCCTCCTTCTCGAACGTGCCGAGCTTGTACTGCGCGGCGCCGACCGCGACGGCAACGCCCGCCTGACTGCTGACCAGCACGCACACGGCGATGCGTGCGACGAAACGAGTTCCCATTGCGCTGAATACCTCCGCTTGTCACGTCGCCGAAGTATGGTGGGCCCGGTCGATCGTGTACAGTTGCGAGATCCATCGCCGGACGGAGCTCATCGACCATGAAGCATTCATCATCCGCGTTCGTCGTCGCACTCATGGCCGTGCTGTCGGCCTGCTCGAAACAGGAACCCGCCGCACAAGCGCCCGCTGCCGAGCAGAGCGCGCCGGCTGCAGCCGATCCGCTGGCGGCCAGCGTCAACAGCGAGACGCGCACCGCCGACGACAAGGCACGCGATCAATATCGCCATCCGCAGGAAGCGCTGGCGTTCTGGGGGCTGCAACCCGGCATGACGATACTCGAAGTGCAACCGGGCGGCGGCTGGTGGACAGAGATCCTCGCGCCGTACGCGCACGCCACCGGCGGCAAGTACTACGCGACCGGCGCGGACCTCGACAATCCGCAGCTCTCCGAGGGCGCGCGCAAGGCCCGCGCCGACTTCGAGGCGCGCTTCGCCGCGAAGCCCGAAGTGTATGGACAGGTGCAGCTGGTGAACTTCGGCGCGAAGTCCAAGCCGCTGCCCGAGAACACGTTCGACTTCGCGCTGTCGGCGCGCTCGGTGCACGGCTGGATGGGCGCGGGCCTGACCGAGAAGGTATTGAAGGACCTGTACGGCGCGCTCAAGCCGGGCGGCATCCTCGCGATCGAGCAGCATCGCGCCAACCCGGGCGAGCAGGATCCGAAGGCGGAGAGCGGCTACGTCACCGAGGCGTTCGTGATCGAGCAGGCGCAGAAGGCCGGCTTCGAGCTGGTCGCCCGCTCCGAAGTGAATGCCAATGCGGCCGACACCAAGGATCACCCGTTCGGCGTGTGGACCCTGCCGCCGACCAAGCGCACGCGCCCGTACAGCGAAGGGCCCGACGCCAACGATCCGAAATTCGATCGCACCCAGTACGATGCGATCGGCGAGTCGGATCGCATGACGCTGAAGTTCCGCAAGCCGCAGGCCAGCTAGTCGTGCGGCGAGGTGTACGTCGTGAGGATCGAAGTGATCGTCAAGACGGCTGCGATGAGCAGGAGTTCCGCACCGATCGTGGCTCGCAACGCCTGCACCGCCGAGGCGTCGCCCTGTAGCAGGCGAGGTGTCAGGCGCCGCCGGTTGTAACCGGCGAGCGTCAGCAGCACGGCGACGACGCACAGCTTCGCGCCGAGGATCCAGCCGTACGGCGTCAACCACGGGTCCTTGCTGAAGTCGACGAGGATCAAGATGAGCACGAGCCCGCCGATGACGAGAACGCCGGTCAGAATGAACGCGAGCGAGCTGAAGCGCGTCACCGCGCTGACGAGCCGGTCGAACTGCCACTGCTCGCAACCGCGCCGCAGATAGAAGAGCGAGGCGAGCCACCACGCGGCCATCGACACATGCGCGACCGCCACCGCGCCCTCGACCGGGCCGATGCCGGCCGCGTGCCCGCTGAAGGCGAATCCGAGCAGCGGCAGGATCGCGTACGACAACAGCATGACGACGGAGTCGTCGCTCGAAGCCGTCAGCAGCAACAACGCACCGGTCACGTGCAACGCCAGCGCTGCGCCGGAGCTGGACAGGAACACCGCAGACAACGTGGGCTCGTCCAGCTCGCCGCCCAGTCGCAGGACCAGGACCCCGGCGCTGAGTGGCGACGCGATGAGCATCAGCGCCGCGCCCCGGCGCATGATCTGCGCCAGGTATTCCGCGTCATCGTGCCGCGGCAGGAGCGTCGCCCGCGCGAACACCGAGCCGCTGGCCGACAGCAAGCCCGCGTACAGCGCGACCTGGAGCAGTGCCGTCAGCGATTCGAGCATGGTTCAAGCATCGGGAGCCTTCGCCTCCCGCGGCTTGATCTCGAACACCAGCGAGCCGGTCACGACGTGGCCGTCCTTCGACAGGCCCTTCCACGTGATCTCGTTCCTGCCCGGACGCAGCTGCGGATCCGGCAGCTGAAATACCGCGGCGCTGGCGCGCGGCGTGAAGTCGAGCTTGCGCCCGGCCTTGCCGGCGGCGACCACGACGACGGAGGTCAGGTTGATGGGCTGATGGAATTTCATCTCGATGACCGGCGGCGACTGCTCGAGCGTGGCGCCGCTCGGCGGCGTGCTGGATTCGAGCGTGGTATGAGCCGCCGCCTCGAATGCCGGCTGCATCAACGCCAGCGCCAGCAGCAGCGCTGCACAGGTCCGGTCCATGCTCATGATGCACCTCCGAAGGCGGCAGCTTGCCACAGAACCCTCGCCGGGGCTCTCCATGGCGTTGCTTGGCCTTTACTTGCATTCCTTGACGCGGCGCCGCCCACGGCACGTTTATGGTGTGCGCCCGACCGAGATTGCAGGAGACGCCCGTGAACCAGGACACCGCCCCTCGTACGAGGCTGGGTGCTCCGACGCCAGAGCTGCCGGTGGAAGATGTCGAGCGCGCCCAGCGCCACTATTGCGAATCGCTGGGCTTCACGCTCGGCTGGCTGGAGCGCGGCAAGGCTATCGGAGCGGTCTCGCGCGAGAACGTCGCCATCTTCTTCCGCCGCCGGGCGCGCCCGTTCGAGCCGGCGGTGCACTGGATCTACGCCGCGGACATCGAGGCGACGTACGGCGAGATGAACTCGCGCGGCGCGAACATCACCGAGCCGCTGCAGACCAAGCCGTGGGGCCTACGGCAGTTCACCGTCGAGGATCTCGACGGCAACCGCTTCTACTTTCACTGCGACTGAGCCTGCGCTGCGCGCCGGATGCGCACCGGCACGCCTTTCGCGGCCGGCGTCTTCGACGCCTGGTCGTGGTGATCCAGCGGCACGAGCGGATTCAGCTCCGGGTAGTAGCCCGCCAGGCAACCGTCGGGAAGATCGTAGGGCGTCACGGTGAGCCCGGCGACTTCGCGCGCGATGCCGTCGTCGTAATCGGTCGTCAGCGCCACGATCTCGCCCTCAACCAGCTGCGCGCGCTGCATTTCCGCCGGGCTGATCAGCAGGATCATGCGATTGCCGTGCAGGCCGCGCAGCCGATCCGAGTCGTGATAGATCGTGGTGTTGAACTGATCGTTGGCGCGCAGCGTCACCAACGTGTATCGACCCGGCGCCTCGTCCTCGCCGCCGGCGTTGAGCACGCTCGGCACCGTGAACTCCGCCTTGCCGCTCTCCGTCTTCCAGATGCGCTCGTGCGCTTTGTTGCCGCGATAGAAGCCGCCAGCCTCGTGCATGCGCGCGCTCATGTCGTGGAACTGGTCGGGATACGTTCGTGCGATCAGCTCGCGGATCGCGCCGTAGTCGCCGGTCCAGGCATCCCACTGCCAGCGCGGATTCGGCGGCAGCGTCGCCTTGGCGAGGCCGGCGACGATCGCGACCTCCGACTTCAGATGCTCGCCCGCCGGCGTGCGCCGGCCGATCGACCCGTAAATATGACTGAAGCTGTCCTCGATCGTGACCGTCTGCGGACCGCCCGCCTGCATGTCTTCTTCGGCGCGCACCAGGCACGGCAACACGTAGGAAAGCTTGCCCGGCAGCAGATGCGTGCGATTGAGCCGCGTCGCGACGTGCGCCGTGAGCTCCATGGTTCCCCAGACCTGGTGCACGCGCGACTGATCCGGCACCGCGCGCGCGAGGTTGCCGCCGAGCCCGATGAAGCCCTTCGCTGCGCCGGCGAGCAGCTTCTTGAGAAAGTCGACGGTGGTGACGCCTTTCTCCTGCGGCGTCTCCACGCCGAACAGCTCGCGCAGCTTGTCGACCGGCACCAGCTCGGGCTTTTCGGTGATGCCGACGGTGCGCTGGCCCTGCACGTTCGAGTGACCGCGGATCGGCTGGCACCCGGCGCCCCGGCGCCCGATGTTGCCGCGGAGCAGGAGCAGGTTGACCAGCATGCCGATCGACTGCGACCCGTGAACCTGCTGCGTCAGTCCCATTCCGTAGATGCCCATCACCGCGCGCGAATGCGCGTAAGTGTCGCCGGCCTCTTCCAGAGCGGCACGCGTCAGGCCCGAGTGATGCTCGATCGCCTGCCACGAAGTGGCGCTGAGCTTGTCGAGAAATTCCTGCATGCCATGCGTGTGCTCGCTGAGGAAGCGCCGATCGAGCACGCCCCCGGGCGTGCGGCCGTCGAGATCGATGACTCGCTTGCACACACCCAGCAGCGCGGCAATGTCGCCGCCCGGGCGCACTTGCAGGTACTGATACGCGATGTGCGTCGCCTTGCCGAGCGTCATCTGCCACGGATTCTGCGGGTCGACGAACTCGATCAGCCCCCGCTCCTTGAGCGGGTTGAACACGACGATGCGGCAGCCGCGCTCCACTGCATCCTTCAGCGGATGCAGGATGCGCGGGCTGTTGCTGCCGGGATTCTGGCCCATGTAGAAGATCGCGTCGCAGTGCGCGAGGTCTTCGAACTGGCATGTGCCGACCGGCGAGCCGGTGACCTTCTTGAGACCGACGGACGTGGTCTCGTGGCACATGTTCGAGCTGTCCGGCAGGTTGTTGTGCCCGTACATGCGCGCGAACAGCGCATACAGGTACGAAGCTTCGAGCGCCGCTTTGCCTGACGTGTAGAACGTCGTCGACTTCGGCGGCAGCTGCTTGAGCGCCTGGCCGATCGCGGCGAATGCCTCATCCCAGCCCACGCGCACATAGCGGTCGCTGCTCGCGTCGTAGCGCAGCGGCTCGGTGAGCCGTCCGACGGCTTCGAGATCGTGATCGCGCCACGCGCGCAGCTCGCTCACCGTGTGCTCGGCGAAGAACTCCGGCGTGCAGCGTTTCGTCGTCAGGTCCCAGATGGTCGCCTTCGCACCGTTCTCGCAGAACTCGGCCACGTGCGGATTCGGCGGCTTGGCCCACGCGCACGACGTGCACATGTGACCTTCCGGCTTGTTCTGCACTGCCAGCGTCTGCAGCGCACTCGGCCCCGCCTTGCCTTCCAGCTCGACTTTCGCCATGCCTTCGAGCGAGCCCCAACCGCCGGTAGCGTGGTCGTAGTGCTTCGGTTTGACGGTGGCCATGGCAGATCCTCGACGGGACTCGACGTTGACACTGGTCGACGCCGCCGTGCACGCCGCTGTTCCGGGTGTGACATTCCTGTAATCCACGCTGCGTGCTCGCGCTGCGCCCGGAACTTTGCCGGCGAAGGCCGGATTGCAGTTCTTCGGGGTTACCGAACACTCTCATGGCGCAAGTCTTCGATCGCGGTCTGGTGCTTGCGCTCAAGATCGGCACGCTCGTCGCCATCGCGTTGACCGCGACGCTGCTGGTCTCGTGGCGCTGGAGCATCGACTACCCGAACGCGCAAGGCGCACCGCCGCAGCAGCCGCTGCCCTTCAGCCACCAGCATCACGTGCGCGACGACGGCATCGATTGTCGTTATTGCCACAGCGGCGTCGAAAAGTCGGCATTTGCCGGAATGCCTGGCAGTAACGTCTGTCTCACCTGCCACTCGCAGCTGTTCCGCGACAGTCCTGCATTCGCGCCGCTGCACGCCAGCGCACGCACCGGCCGCCGCCTGCAATGGACGCGCGTGAACGATCTTCCCGATTTCGTCTACTTCGACCATTCCGCACACGTCAGCCACGGCGTGCCATGCAAGGAATGTCACGGCCGCATCGACCAGATGCCGCTGACCGCGCGCGCACGCTCGCTCGAGATGCAGTGGTGCCTGTCGTGCCATCGCAATCCGGGCGGACACCTCGTGAGTCCCGCGGCGGTGTTCGACATGAATGCGCAACTGCCCGCGTCGCGCGCGGAACGTCGGGCACAGCTCGCGCACTACGACGTGTTGAGCAGGAAATGGCTGACGGATTGCTCCACTTGTCACCGCTGAGCCGATGCACGACCGGAAGTACGACGCTGGTGCCGACGATCTCGATGCGTTCGCGCAGGAGCGGCGCCGCGTCCTGAAACTGATGGCTGCCGCCGCCGCGATGGCAGGCGGCGCGTGCAGCGGGCCGCCACCGGAGAAGATCGTCCCGTACGTCGACACGCCGGAGCAGTCGTTGCCCGGCAAGCCGCTGTTCTACGCGACGGCGACACGCTTGAGCGGCTACGGAACGGGCGTGCTGGTGGAGGCGAACGAGGGACGGCCGACGAAAGTCGAGGGCAATCCGCTGCACCCGGCCAGCCTCGGCGCGACCGACGTGTTCTCGCAGGCGGCGGTGCTGCAGTTGTGGGATCCGGCGCGCTCGCAAACGCCGCTGCGCGACGGACGAGTGGCTACCTGGGACGAGTTCCTGCTCGACACCGAGAACGGCCTGCGCGAGCTGGATGCATCCCGCGGCGACGGATTGTTCGTGCTCACCGGCGCCGTGTGCTCGCCGACATTGCAATCGCAGCTCGAAGCGCTGCATTCGCGGTATCCCGGGATGCGCTGGCACCAATACGACCCACTGCATCGCGACAACGAGCTGCGTGGCAGCGAGCTGGCGTTCGGCCGCGCTGTCGACACCCGCTACTCCTTCGATCGCGCGCGCGTCGTGCTTTCGCTCGATGCTGATGTGGTCAGTGCTGCGCCTCACAGCGTGAGGTATGCGCATGACCTGGCTTCGCTGAGGCGTCCGCACGCCGATCGGATGAGCCGGCTCTACGCGCTCGAAAGTTTTCCGGGCCTGATCGGCGCACGCGCCGATCACCGCGTCGCGCTGCCGCCGGCCGACATCGAGCGCTTTGCGTTTCGACTCGGGCGCGATCTTGGCGTGGCGCCCGCAGTAGTCGGCGACTCGCCGGCACCGTCGTTCGAGAAGGCATTGGTCGACGACCTGCTGGCCGCGGGCGCAGCGGCGCTGGTGCTGCCAGGTCCGGCGATGCCGCCGCGCGTTCACGCGCTGGTGCACGCAATCAATCATCGGCTCGGCGGACAGGGCCAGACCTTCGAGCACACGCCGCCGGTCGCATTCAAGCCGGTCGCCAACGTCGAGTCGATTCGCACGCTGGCAGATGCGATGCGCGCCGGGCGCGTGCGGATGCTCGTCATTCTCGAGGGCAATCCCGTCTACGACGCGCCGGCTGACCTGGAGTTCGCAGCGCGCCTGCGCACCGTTGCACGGTCGGTGCACCTGAGCGCCTACGCTGATGAGACTTCTGCGTACTGTCGCTGGCATCTGCCGCGCGTACACGAGTTCGAGCAATGGAGCGACGTCAGGGCGTTCGACGGCACGGCCAGCATCGTGCAGCCGATCATCGCGCCGCTCTACGGCGGCCACTCTGCGCACGAGCTGTTGAACGTTCTGTTGCGATCGGGCGCTGCCGCGCACGACACCGTGCGCGGCGTATGGCAACGGACATTCGGCAACACGGATCAGGACGAGCGATGGCGCACGGCTCTGCGCGACGGCGTCATCGCCAATACGCGAGCTGCTGCGGTAACCCTTGCACCGGAGCTTGCGGAAAGCATCTTCAGCAATCCACCGCCGCCCGTGGATCTCGCGATCAACTTCGTCGCGGATCAGTCGGTGCGCGACGGCGAGTTCGCGAACAACGCGTGGTTGCAGGAACTGCCGCGCTCGATGAGCAAGCTCACCTGGGACAACGCTGCGTACGTCTCACCATCGACCGCTGCGCGCCTGAAGATCGCCTCCGGCGACGAAGTCGAGCTGCGGCGTGCCGGTCGCACCGTGCGTGCCGGCGTCTGGGTGCTGCCGAACCATGCAGATGACTGCGTGACTGTGCCGTTGGGATATGGACGCACGCGGGCCGGCCCGGTCGGCGATGGCATCGGCTTCGATGCATACCGGCTGCGCACCCTCGATGCGCCGTGGCACGGATCGGTCGAGCTGATTCGCACCGGCGCGCAGCGGTTGCTCGTCACGACACAGCACCACTCGCGCATGGAAGGTCGCGATCTCGTGCGCACCGCCACGCTGGCGCAGTTCGCGCGCAACCCGCAGTTCGCGACCGACGAGGAGATCGAGAAGGTGCCGGAGCACACGCTGTACCCGGACCGTCCGTACGACGGCTACAAGTGGGGCATGGCGATCGATCTCAATGCCTGCATCGGCTGCAACGCGTGCACGATCGCCTGCCAGGCCGAGAACAACATTCCCGTCGTCGGCAAGGAGCAGGTGCTGCGCGGCCGCGAGATGCACTGGATCCGCGTCGACCGCTACTTCCACGACCACGATAGCGGCGTCGACTTCCAGCCCGTGCCCTGCATGCACTGCGAGCATGCGCCGTGCGAGGAAGTGTGCCCGGTCGGCGCGACCGTGCACGACTCGCAGGGCCTGAACGTGCAGGTCTACAACCGCTGCGTCGGCACGCGCTTCTGCTCCAACAACTGCCCGTACAAGGTGCGCCGCTTCAACTTCCTGCAGTACGTGGATCGCACCCAGGAAAGCCTGAAAGCCCTGCGCAACCCGGACGTCACCGTGCGCGAGCGCGGTGTCATGGAGAAATGCTCGTACTGCATCCAGCGCATTCAGCGCGGTCGGATCGAGGCTGAGCGCCTCGGACGCAAGCTCCGCGACGGCGAGGTCGTCACGGCGTGTCAGGCCGCGTGCCCCGCACAGGCGATCTCGTTCGGCGATCTGAACGATCCCGGATCCGCGGTGCGTGCAGCGAAGGCATCGCCGCGCAACTACGCGTTGCTCGCGGAGCTGAACACGCGGCCACGCACCACGTACCTCGCCCGCGTGATCAATCCGCGGCCGGACGACACCGAAGAGTGAAGCGTGGCCAAGTCAGTCGCACCTGCACTCGAACCGACGCAGCCGCCAGCCCGCCAGACGTACGCGAGCGTCTCGGACCGCATTGCCGACCTCGTGCTGAAGCGTCGTTCGCGGTGGCCGTGGTTCCTGGGCTTCACGCTCGCGCTGCTGTGCATGCTCGCGTTCTGCGTCGCGTGCGCAGTGCTGTTCTGGAAGGGCCCGGGAATCTGGGGCGTCAACATTCCGGTGGCGTGGGGCTACGCGATCGGCAACTTCGTGTGGTGGATCGGCATCGGCCACGCCGGCACGTTCATCTCGGCGATCCTGCTGCTGCTGCGCCAGCACTGGCGCACTTCCATCAATCGCTTCGCCGAAGCGATGACGCTGTTCGCCGCCGGCATTGCGGGAATCTTTCCGGTGCTGCACCTCGGCCGGCCGTGGTTCTTCTACTGGCTGCTGCCGTATCCCAACGTGATGGAGCTGTGGCCGCAGTGGCGCAGCCCGCTGGTGTGGGACATCTTCGCGATCAGCACCTACCTGATCGTCTCGCTGCTGTTCTGGTACATCGGCTTGATTCCCGACCTCGCGACCTTGCGCGATCGGGCCAAGACGCGCGGGCGGCAGATCGTCTACGGCCTGTTCGCGCTCGGCTGGCGCGGCGAAGCGCGGCATTGGGCGCGGCACCAGAGCGCGTACCTGCTGATCGCCGGCCTCGCGACCCCGCTGGTCGTCTCGGTGCACAGCGTGGTGTCGCTGGACTTCGCGATCGGCAACACGCCCGGCTATCACTCGACGATCTTCCCGCCGTACTTCGTCGCCGGCGCGCTGTTCTCCGGCTTCGCGATGGTGCTGACGCTGGCGATCCCGCTGCGGCACTTCTTCCGCCTGCACGACCTGATCACGCTGCAGCACCTGGAGAACGCCGCGAAGGTGCTGCTCGCGACGGGCTGGCTGGTCGCGTACGGCTATCTCTGCGAGATCTTCATGGCGTACTACAGCGGCGATCGCTTCGAGATGTACGTCGTGAAGGACCGCCTGGCCGGACCCTACGCACCGGTCTACTGGGCGCTGCTGGTCTGCAACGTGCTCGTGCCGCAGGTGCTGTGGTGGCGCAAGGCGCGTCGCAACGTGGCGCTGCTGTTCGTCCTCAGCCTGGTCGTGAACATGGGCATGTGGATGGAGCGCTTCCTGATCGTCGTGTCGAGCCTGCACCGCGACTTCCTGCCCTCGTCGTGGGGCATGTTCCATCCGACCGGCTGGGACTGGACGCACCTGATCGGCTCGATCGGCACCTTCGCGCTGCTGTTCCTGCTGTTCGTGCGCTTCCTGCCGGCGATATCGATCTACGAGATTCGCGAGCAGCTGCACGAGCAGCGCAAGGAAGGCGCCTGATGGCCAGCTACGGCATGCTCGCGGAGTTTGCCAGCGCCGACGAGCTGCTCGAGGCCGCCCGCCGCACGCGCGCTGCAGGTTATCGTCGAATCGAGGCGTACTCGCCGTTTCCCGTGCACGGTCTCGTCGAAGCGCTCGGCCCGCATCGCGACCGGATCCCGCTGCTCACGCTGATCGGCGGCATCCTCGGCGGCGCCGGCGGCTACTTCATGCAGTGGTACTCCGCCGTGATTTCGTTCCCGATCAATGTCGGCGGTCGGCCCGCGCACAGCTGGCCGTCGTTCATTCCGGTGACGTTCGAATTGGCCGTGCTCGGCGCGGCGCTGTTTGCGGTCGGCGGGATGCTGGTCCTGAACGGATTGCCGACGCTGTATCACCCGTTGTTCAACGTCGAGGCGTTCGAGCTTGCATCGCGCAACCGGTTCTATCTCTGCGTGCGCTGCTCGGACGCCAGGTACGACGCGGTGGAAGTCGAACGGCACCTCGAATCGCTCGATCCGCTGCTGGTACAGGAAGTACCGGCATGAGCCGCTCGCTGCACGTTCTCTGCGTCGCCGGAGTACTTGCGCTTGCCGGTTGCGAGAGCCGCATGCAGGACATGTACGATCAGCCGCGCTACAAGCCGCTCGCGACCAGCCCGATGTTCGCGGACGGCGGTGCATCGCGCGCGCCCGTCGAGGGGACCGAGCCGCATGCGAGCGGCAACTTCGCGGGGACATCCTCGGGCCGCCTCGGCACCGAAGACGTCGCGCGCCGGGATCGCGATCTGCGCGCGAAGGTCGATCCCTATCCGCCGACGCTCGAACGATTGCGCTATGGACGAGAGCGCTACGACATCTACTGCACGCCGTGCCACAGTCCGCTCGGGGACGGCGACGGCCTGATCGTGCGCAAGGGCTTTCCCGCGCCGCCATCGTTCCACTCCGACCGGCTGCGCGCAGCCGCCGACCGGCACTTCTTCGACGTGATGTCGAACGGCTACGGCATCATGTATTCGTACGCCAACCGGCTCACGCCGGATGATCGCTGGGCCGTGGTCACCTACATCCGCGCGCTGCAGCTCAGCCAGCACGCCACGCTCGCGGAGCTGACGGTCGCCGAGCGCACGCGGCTGGAGGCGGAGCAATGAGCGGCGGGTTCATGGCTTCGTATCTCGTGGCGTTCCTGTTCTGCCTCGGGCTGTCGCTAGGCGCGCTCGCGAACCTGATGCTGCACGAAGTCACCGGTGGCCGCTGGGGCGTGGCCTTGCGGCACCCGTGGACCGCCGCGGCGCGGCTCATACCGCTCAACGTCGTGCTCTTCATCCCGTTGCTGTTCGGCCTGGCGCAGATCTATCCGTGGGTCGATCACGGCCTCGCGAGCAATGCATGGTGGCTCAACAAGCCGTTCTTCCTGGTGCGCGCCGCACTCTACTTCGCGGTTTGGAGCGTGCTCGCGTGGCGCTGGCTGGCGATTGCGAAACGCTCGCCGGAGCTGCGGCCGCCGGCGCTGCGCCGCTGGAGCGCCATCGGGCTGATCGTGTACGGGCTGACGATATCGCTGGCGGCGGTCGACTGGATCATGTCGCTGATGCCGCAGTGGTACTCGACCGGCTTCGGACTGCTGATCGGCACCTCGCAGATGCTCTCGGCGATGGCGCTCGGCGTCGCGGCCTGTGCGCGTCGTGAAGACAGCACCGCTCCCTCGACGTTTCTCGATTTCGGCAACCTGCTGCTCACGTACGTGATGACGTGGGCGTACCTCGCATTCACGCAGTACCTGATCATCTGGGCGGAAGATCTGCCGCACGAGATCGCGTGGTATCTGCCGCGCGTGCAGACCAGTTGGCGCTGGCTGACGTTGAGCGTGGTCGCGCTGCAGTTTGCGCTGCCGTTCGTCGTACTGCTGTCGCGCTCGATCAAGCGCAATCGCCGGCCGCTCGGCGGCCTTGCCGTGCTGCTGCTCGTGGCGCAGCTGCTGTTCTCCTTCTATCTGGTGTTCCCTGCCGTCAAACCCGCCGGCTTCGACGTCTCGTGGTCGAATGCCCTGGTATCGATCGCCGTCGTGGCGTTGTGGCTCATCGCATGGCGACACAATCTCGGGCGGCCGTAATGAGCGCGCCGGCTCGCAAGCGCGGACATCCGCGGTCGGGGCGCAGCGACCTGAACATGCGCGCCATCGTCTTGGGGGCGCTCGGCGTCATCGCAACCGTGCTGCTCGTAGCCGCGATCGGGCGTTTTCTGACCGGCGTTGCCGGTCCGGCACGCGCCGGCGCGACGCAGACATCGATAGAACGGCCGCGGCGGCTGCCGAGCGATCCGCTCGACCAACGAGCCGCTTTCGAGCGCGAGAAACGGGCGCGGCTGGACAGCTACGGCTGGGTCGATCGCGAGCGCGGCATCGCTCACATGCCGATCGAGAGGGCGATGCAGCTGCAAGCGGCGGATGATGCCGCGACGAGGACGCCGTGAAGCGCTGGTGGTTGCTGCTCACGCTCGCGGCTGCATTCGCCGCACATGCCGGCAACGCGCCTGCGGACGTCGGCTGGACGCAGCGCATCGGCGCACCGCTGCCGCTCGACCTTGCGTTCGACGAGAACGGGCGACGCGTGATGCTGCGCGACTACTTCCACGACGTGCCAGTCATCATCGTCTTCGCTTATCTGTCGTGCTCCCGCTTGTGCCCGGAGACACTGGCCGGCGTGCGCGAGGCGCTGCATGGCACGGGCTTGGCGGCCGGTCGCGATTATGAGCTGCTCGTACTGAGCATCGACCCGGGTGACGACCATCGCGCGTCACGCTGGGGTGGGCATCTCCTTACTTCCACGGACGGTGCGGTGTCTCAGGTAACTGCCGCGGCGGGATTCCGCTACGTGCGCACCGGCGAGCCTTCGCAGTTCGGCCACGCGGCAGGATTCCTCGTAGCAACGCCGCAAGGCGCGATCAGCCGCTATTTCTTCGGCGTCCGCTATCCGGCAGACGATGTCGGGGCCGCGCTGCTGGCGGCGCGGGGGAACGGCATCGGTAGTCTGACCGAACGCCTGCTGCTGCTGTGCTCGGCACTCGGTGCGACTCACAGCGATCGCAGCGAGTCCATCATGATCGGGCTGCGCGTTCTGGCTGTCTGCGCGTTGCTCGCCGTCGCCACGCTCGGATGGCGCAGCTTCGTCGGCAAAGGCCGGCTGCCATGACGTCGCGAGCAGAATCCGTCCTGCACTCGGCCAGCTCGCTCGGCCGCACGGTCGATGCGCTGTTCCTGAGCCTGCTGGGCATTACCGGAGTGGTCGCGATCGCAGTGGCCACGCTGATCGTGTTCTTCGCTGTGCGCTACCGCGCGGGATCGAAGGCCGACCGCAGCAATCCGCCGGTGCGCGCGCGCTGGATCGAGATCTGCTGGACAGTCACGCCGCTGGCGATCTTCATCGGCCTGTTCGTCTGGTCGAGCCTCGTGTTCTCGGATTTCTATCGCCCGCCGGCCGACGCGATGCGCATCCACGTGCTGGCCCGGCAGTGGATGTGGAAGCTGGAGCACGACAACGGCCGGCGCGAGATCAACGAGCTGCACGTACCGGCCGGGCAACCCGTCGAGCTCATCATGACCTCGCAGGACGTGATCCACAGCTTCTTCGTGCCGGCGTTCCGCGTGAAGCAGGACGTGCTGCCGGGCCGCTACACCAGCCTGTGGTTCACGGCAACGCGCGCGGGCCGTTTCAACCTGTTCTGCGCCGAGTACTGCGGCACCGATCACTCGAACATGCACGGCAGCGTCGTCGTCATGCAGCCTGCCGACTTCGCTGCATGGCTCGCGGCGACGCCGGGCGATCAGGATCTCGCGAGCCGCGGGTTCGAGATCTACCGGCGCGCCGGGTGCAGCGGCTGCCATGAAGCGACGTCCACCGTGCATGCACCGTCCCTGGTCGGACTCTTCGGACGCACCGTGCAGCTGAGCGGCGGCGGCTCGCTGGTCGCGGACGACAACTACATTCGCGATTCGATCCTGCTGCCCGACAAGCACGTCGCCGCCGGATTCGCGCCGGTCATGCCGTCGTACCAGGGCCAGCTCGACGAGGAGGACATCCGGGCCTTGATCGCGTACATCGCTTCGCAGAGGAGCGCGCAGTGAGCGCCGAGCCGTCACGTGCATTTCACCCGTCGAGCTACCTGCACGGCGGCTACACGCTCGCTTCGTGGCTCACCACCCGGGATCACAAGCGCATCGCGCTGCTGTACATGATCTCGATCACGGGGTTCTTCTTCCTCGGCGGCGCGGCGGCGTCGATCATCCGGCTGGAGCTGCTGACGCCGAACGGCGACCTGGTCGACGCGCAGACCTACAACGAGCTGTTCACCGCCCATGGCGTCATCATGGTGTGGTTCTTCCTGATCCCGTCGATCCCCGCCACGCTCGGCAATTTCCTGATCCCGCTGATGATCGGCGCGCGCGAAGTGGCGTTCCCGCGGCTGAACCTGGCGAGCTGGTACATCTACACGCTCGGCGGCATATTCGTGCTGATCACGCTGCTGGCGGGCGGCGTCGATACCGGCTGGACGTTCTACACGCCGTTCTCGACGCTGTTCTCCCGCTCGAACGTCGTGCTCGCAGTGTGCGGCGTCTTCATCGTCGGCTTCTCGTCGATCCTCACCGGGCTGAACTTCATCGTGACGGTGCATCGCCTGCGCGCGCCCGGCATGACCTGGTTCAAGCTGCCGCTGTTCGTCTGGGCGAACTATGCGACCAGCGCGATCCTGGTGCTCGCGACGCCGATCCTCGCGATGACGCTGTTGCTGATCGCCTTCGAGCGCATCACGCACATCGGCATCTTCGATCCTGCGCTCGGCGGCGATCCGCTGCTGTTCCAGCACCTGTTCTGGTTCTACTCGCATCCGGCCGTCTACATCATGGTGCTGCCGGCGATGGGCGTCGCCAGCGAGATCATTCCCTGCTTCGCGCGCAAGCCGGTGTTCGGCTACCGCACGATGGCGTACGCGATCCTCGGCATCGCGATGATCGGCTTCCTGGTCTGGGGCCATCACATGTTCGTGTCCGGGCAGAGCATGTATGCGAGCGTGGTGTTCTCGCTGCTGAGCTTCCTGGTGGCGATTCCTTCGGCCATCAAGGTCTTCAACTGGACCGCGACCCTGTACAAGGGCTCGATCTCGTTCAGCTCGCCGATGCTGTACGCGCTCGGCTTCGTCGGGCTGTTCACGATCGGCGGCCTCACCGGGCTGTTCCTCGCGGCGACGGCGCTCGACGTGCATCTCACCGATACGTACTTCGTCATCGCGCACTTCCACTACATCATGGTGGGCGGCACGGTGATGGCGTATCTCGGCGGCCTGCACTTCTGGTGGCCGAAGATCGTCGGGCGCAGCTACCCGGAGACCTGGGCGCGCATCGCCGCAGTGACGATCTTCGTCGGCTTCAATCTCACCTTCTTCCCGCAGTACCTGCTCGGCGTGCTCGGCATGCCGCGCCGCTATCACACCTACGCGCCCGAGTATCAGCTGCTCAACGAGTTCTCGTCGACCGGCGCGGGCATCCTCGCGGTCGGCTATCTGCTGCCGCTCGCGTACCTGATCTGGGCAATGCTGCGCGGCAAGCACGCCGAAGCCAACCCGTGGGGCGCGACCGGCCTCGAATGGCAGACGCCTTCGCCGCCGCCGCAGGAGAACTTCGAGGAGATTCCGACCGACGTGCCGGAGCCGTACGCCTATCGAGCGGTGGAGAGCTGACGGTGCGCGAGTCGGTCGCTCACTTCGGCAGCGTGACGCAAGCCCGCGAGGCTGCACGCCTCGGGGTCTGGGTGTTCCTCGCGACCGAGCTGATGTTCTTCGGCCCGCTGTTCTTCGGCTACGCCTGGGGCAGGCTGAAGCTCGGCGCAGGATTCGCGGCGGCGAGCGGGCATACCGACATCATGATCGGTACGACGAACACGGCCGTGCTGCTCACCAGCAGCCTGTTCATGGCATTGGCCGTGCGCGCGATCGAGATCGGCAAGCGCCGCGCAGCCACGCGCTGCCTGTGGATCACCGCGGCGCTCGGCGCGAGCTTCCTCGGTCTCAAAGCCTTCGAGTATCTGAAGGAGTGGCACGAGCAGCTGATTCCGTGGCTCGACTTTCGCTTCGAGCCGCCGGCGCTGCGCAACGGCGCCGCCCTCTTCTACTTCCTGTACTTCGGCATGACCGGCCTGCACGCGCTGCACCTGACGATCGGCATCGGTATCGTCTGCACGTTCGCGCGGCGGCTGCGCTCGCATAGCCCGGCCGCGATGCGCGCGCAGCTCGAAGGCGCAGCGCTCTACTGGCACTTCGTCGACGCAATCTGGGTCGTGCTGTTTCCGCTCATCTACCTGGTGGAGCGGCACGGATGAAGACGCCTTCCATCGCGTCGCTCGTCTTCACCTGGCTCGCGCTGCTCGCATTGCTGGCAGTCACGACGGCAAGCGCATATCTGGACCTCGGCGCAGGCAACACCGTCCTCAACCTGATCATCGCCGCGATCAAGGTTGCGCTCATCGCAGTCTTTTTCATGCACCTCGGGCGCGCCGACGGCGCAGTCCACATTGCCGCGGGCGCGGCGCTGTTCTTTCTGTTCATCCTCGCATTCCTCGCTTTCGGCGACGTCCTGACCCGCCCGTCGCACTCCACGCCATGGCGCGCGCCGCTTCTGGAAGCGAGCGGAACCGAGGCCGGCCTCACGTATTGAATTGAAATGAATGCCCCTACTGTCGTCATCACCGGCGCATCGGCCGGTATCGGCCGCGCGACCGCGCGCACTTTCGCACGGCGCGGCTGGCGCGTCGGCCTGCTGGCCCGCGGCCAGGACGGACTCGACGCCGCCGCCACCGAAGTCACTGCGTACGGCAGCAAGGCGCTGGCCGTGCCGACCGACGTCGCCGATCCCGAGCAGGTGGAAGCCGCTGCCGCGCGGATCGAGCGCGATCTCGGACCGATCGATGTCTGGGTCAACAACGCCATGGCGACGATCTTCTGCGAGTTCGACAAGATCGATCCGGGCGACTTTCGCCGCGCCACGGAAGTGACGTATCTCGGCACGGTGTGGGGAACGCGAGCAGCGCTGCGCCGCATGCTCGCGCGCGATGCGGGCACGATCGTGCAGGTCGGCTCGGCGCTTGCGTATCGCTCCATTCCGCTGCAGGCCCCGTACTGTGGCGCCAAGAGCGCGGTCCGCGGTTTCACCGATTCGCTGCGCAGTGAGCTGATCCATCACGACAGCAACGTGCACTTGACGATGGTGCACTTGTCCGCATTCAACACGCCGCAGTTCGAGTGGGGGCGTGCGTGCATCGCCAGGCAGCCGCAGCCGGTGCCGCCGATCTTTCAGCCGGAGGTTGCAGCCGATGCGATCTACTACGCCGCGACGCACCGGCGGCGCGAGCTGTGGGTCGGCGCGCCGGCGGTCAAGGCAATCGTCGGTACGAAACTGATCCCTGGCGCTCTGGATCGCTGGCTGGCTCGCACGTGCTACACCGCGCAGCACACCGATGAGCCCATCGGCGCGGATCGGCAGGACAATCTGTATGAGCCGGTGGCAGGCGATCATGGCGCGCATGGACGATTCGACGCGCGAGCTCGCACGGCGAGCACCCAGATGTGGCTCAACACGCATCGGGCCGGGCTCGTCATCGGCATGCTGGCAGGCTGCGCCGCAGGGCTCGCATTGACGCAGCTGCGCCCACGGCGCTGAAGTCGTGTCTTCGTCATCGTCGTCATGCTGTTCAGTCGCGACGCGCGCGGTTGACGGCGCACGAGGTGTCGTGAGAATTCCGACCACGCGCGCGCGTGACGTTTCGTCTCGTGCGATACCTGCGGACCTTTATGACCGAGAGATTCGTTCATGACTCACTACTACAGACGAGAGCGGTGCCGCCCATGCGCAGGATCGTGGAGGTCCTGGTCGTCGACGACTCGGAACAGGATGCTGCGCTGACTCTCGACGCACTGCGACGCGCAGCCCCTGGAGCCAAGCTCCTGCGCCTGACCGACGGCGAGCAGGCGCTGCACTTCATCTGTGCGACGCACGGTTATACCGGCCGGCCGGCCGGGATGCCGAAGCTCGTGGTGATGGATCTGCACATGCCGGGCATGGATGGAATCGCCGCGCTGAAAGTTCTGCGGGCGCGCTCCGACACGGAGCACGTGCCCGTGGTTCTGTGGAGCTCGAACAGCAATCCGCTGTTCATCGAGCAGGCGCTGGAGGCAGGCGCCAGCGGGTACCACGTCAAGCCGACCGCTCTCGACGCGTATCGCGCCGAGATCGACAAGATCGCACAACGCTGGCTGCACGAGACCGCGATGGTGGCCGACGTCAGCACATCGAAGCGCAGCGCTTGATCCGTGCCGGCCGGACCCGCGTGCGTGCAACTTCAGACATGCAGGCCGGTCCATACGGCATGAATCCTACGCACGCGCTCTTGCGGGCGGGCCAGAGCATCTGGCTCGACAACATCACACGCGAGCTGCTCACGAGCGGCGCCCTCGCCCGCTACATCACCGGGTCGAGCGTGACCGGCCTCACTTCGAACCCGACGATCTTCCATCACGCGATCAAGAGCGGCACGGCCTACGATGCGAGCATCGGCGAGCGGCAGCGCGCAGGCGTGTCAGGCGAGAAGCTGTTCTTCGAGATCGCTCTCGAGGACATCACGCGGGCCGCCGACCTGTTCCGTCCCGTGCACGAGCGCACTGCCGGCGTCGACGGCTGGGTCTCGCTCGAAGTCTCTCCGCTGCTCGCTCATGACACGCAGCAGACGTTGCGGCAGGTGCAGGAGCTGCACGCGCGCGCCGGCCGGCCCAACGTCTTCATCAAGATTCCGGGGACTGCGGAGGGACTGCCGGCCATCGAGGAAGCGATCTTCGCGGGCGCGCCGATCAACGTGACTCTGCTGTTCTCCGCCGCCCAGTACGTGGCAGCGGCGCAAGCGTGGCTGCGCGGCATCGAGCGGCGCATCGAGAAGGGCCTGAATCCGGACGTTGCTTCGGTCGCATCGCTGTTCGTCAGCCGCTGGGATGTCGCGGTCGCGGGCAAGGTGCCGGCAGATCTCGCCAACACCTTGGGCATTGCGGTTGCTCAGCAGGCGTACCGCGCCTATTCGCAGTTGCTGGAGTCCTCGCGCTGGCGCCGGGTCTTCAACGCGGGCGCGCGACCCCAGCGATTTCTCTTTGCAAGCACGGGCACCAAGGACCCCAAGGCACCCGATATTCTGTATGTGAAAGGCCTGGTCGCGCCGCTCACGATCAACACGATGCCGCAGGGCACGCTCGAGGCATTTGCGGAACACGGCGAGCTCGGCGAAGAGCTGCGCGCCGATGGCGGCGAATCCGCGAAGGTGCTCGACAAATTTCGCAAGGCCGGCGTGGACCTCGACGCGCTCGCGAGCAAACTGCAGGAAGACGGCGCCGCTGCGTTCACCGATTCCTGGAAGCAGCTGCTCGAAGTGATTGCCTCCAAGTGATCGTCGCGGGACGGGAGTAGGATACGGGCCGCATGAGCCGGCTGGTGATCCGCATCAAGATTCCGCATGACGCGCAGCCGGTCGCTCCGCGGCGGAGTCGCGTCAGACGCGCACTGCTGCCGCTGGTCATGATCGCTGTCGCGATAGTGCTGAGCTGGATCGGCATCGGGATGTTCCGGACTGAGCCGACGACCCCGCCCGCCGCGGTAGAGAAGGCACCCGCGGCGCCGCCTCAGTCGTCTGCACCTGTACCAGTACCTGCACCGCCCCCAGCAGCTCCCGTGACCAGCGATGCGGCACCTCCGAAGCCCGTCACCAATGAAGTGATCCCGAACGTCCCGCGCAGCGCCCGGGACACGATCAGCGGCACGATCAGAGTGTCCGTGCGGACGATCGTCGCCCAGGACGGCGCAGTTGTCGGCGCGATGACCGAGACGGCCGGTCCGAGCCGCTATTTCGAGCGGCTGGCCCTGGAGGCCGCGCGCAAATGGACTTTTGCGCCGAGCGAGTCGCCGGAGCAGCGGATCATGCTGGTGAAGTTCAACTTCCGGCGGTCCGGGACGACAGCCAGCGCGAGCCCGGTCCAACCTGCGCCGTAAACGTTCAAGACCTGCGCGCCGTAATCTGCGACGATCCAGGCAGGTCACCGAGGCCCGGCGATGACGAAGCCCATCAACGTATTGCTGCAGACGACGATCGAGCCCACGGCGAACGACTGGCACATCGGCCGGTTCGCGATGTTGCGCGACTATCTCGCTGCGTTGCGCGCGCCCGATGGCAGTCAGCTGTTTGCCGTCACGGCGCGGGACCGGGATCCCGTCGGCGCTCCGGACACAGTCCTGTCGTCACTCGACCGCTCGTCCTACGACGAGCTGTGGCTGTTCGCAGTGGACACCGGCAACGGCCTCGATGCCGCCGATCGCGAAGGGATCCTGCGCTTTCGCGCACGCGGCGGCGGGCTCATGATCACCCGCGATCACATGGACCTCGGCTGCTCCATCTGCGAGCTCGGCTCGATCGGCGCCGCGCATGTCTTTCATACGCACAACCTCACCGGTCCGCTGCCCGACCCGGACGACCGCGAAACGCCGTACATCGGCTGGCCGAATTTCCACTCGGGCGCGAACGGCGATTTCCAGCGTGTGGAAGCCGAGGGACCGCTGCACCCGGTCATGCGTGACGACGAGTCCGAGACCGGCGCGGTGATGTACCTGCCCGCGCATCCGCACGAAGGCGCCGTATTGGCGCCAAAGTCCGATCCGCACGCGCGAGTGATTGCAACCGGCAAGAGCCTGGCGAGCGGCCAGCGGTTCAACATCGCCGTCGCCTTCGAGCGCTCCGGCGGCGAAGGCCGTGCGCTCGCGGAATCGACGTTTCATCACTTCGCCGACTACAACTGGGATCCGGCGCGCGGCAGTCCGGACTTCGTCAGCGAAGCGCCGGTCTACAAGTTGCCCAACACGCCGCGCGCGATGGCCTCCGTGCATCGCTACGTTCGCAACCTGGCCCTGTGGCTCGCGGGCAGAGAGTGACCGCGGCGCGCTACTTCGGCGCCGAGCTCACCGATTGCAGTCTCGTGGCCGGCCCGGGAGCAAAGCTCGGCGCAAAGCGTTTCGATGAGTGGCTGAGAGATTCAGCCCCGCAACCCCGCAGGTGATGCGATGAAGCTGTACTTCTTTCCGGGCGCATGCGCCCTGGCGGACCACGTCGTGCTCGAATGGATCGGCGAGCCGTACGAGACCGTCAAGCTGGATCGTGCCGCACTGAAATCGCCGGACTTTCTCGCACTGAATCCCAGCGGCGCCGTGCCGGTGCTGGTCGACGGCGATTTCGTGCTCACGCAGAACGCGGCGATCCTGGGCTACCTCGCCGAGCGCTTTCCGCGAGCGCAGCTGGATGGAGACGGCACCGCCCGCGGCCGCGCCGAGGTGATGCGCTGGCTCGGCATCCTCAACTCCGACGTGCACCCGGCATACAAGCCGATCTTCGCGCCCGCCCGCTACCATCCTGATCCGGCAGCGGCGAAAGTCGTCGCCGACACCGCGCGCGCGCAAGTGCGCCAGCACCTCGAACGTCTCGACGAGCGCATGCGCGGTCGCGACTGGCTCGTCGATCGCCGCTCGATCGCCGATCCGTATCTGCTGGTGCTGCTGCGCTGGGCGCGCAAGCTCGAGATCGACACGCGCGGCCTCGCCAATCTCGTGCGATTCCTCGATCGGATGCTCGCCGACAGCGGCGTGCGTGCTGCGATTACGGCTGAGGAAGGAGCCGCGCCGTAACGCAATAGCGGCACCGGAACCCAGCTCGCAGCAGTGCGTTCGCCCAGTAAGCACAGGGCCGCCGATGTCGGCCCGAGGTACGCACGATGAACACTGGAAAGCTTTTGCTGACAGCTGCGCTCCTGGCAGCAAGTACGCTGGCGCTGGCGGCCGGCGACAAGATTTCAGCCGACGACTTCGTCAAGAAAGCCGGCGAGGCCGGCGCGGCCGAAGTCGCGCTGGGCAAGCTGGGCGAGACGAAGGCGACCGACGCCGGCGTCAAGGCGTTCGCACAGCGCATGGTGAAGGATCACACCAAAGCGAATCAGGAGCTCATGGCCGTTGCCAAGCAGAAGGGCCTGAAGGTGCCGACCGAACCCGGCTTGATGCACAAGGGCATGAAGGAAAAGTTCGAGCACCAGGACGCCGACAAGGACTTCGACCACGACTTCATGCAGCAGATGGTGAAGGACCATGAATCGGCGGTGGAGCTGTTCCGCACTGCCTCGATGGACACGACGCTCGATGCGGACCTGCGCGCGCTGGCCAAGAAGACGCTGCCCACGCTCGAAGCGCACCTGGCAGACGCCAGGAAGCTCGAATCCAGGACGGGCAAGGCCGAGAAGCTGACTTCCGACTGATTTTTCCGCTAGCTGCCGCGCAGCGAATGCCGGTCGCGGAAGCGATCGGCCTGCGGCGGCGGCATCGCCGGCGCTCGCGGCGACTCGTCGCGAGTCACGCGCAGGCGATGCGCTCTGCGGATCTCGCTGAGCTCGTTGAACGTCCCGCAGTGCTTGCACGCGTAGACGACGGCACCCTCGGACCAATGCAGCCAGACGACGCCGGACTGCGCCTTCGAGCATGACGGACAAATGATCGTGTCCACGGACTTCCCCCGGTGAGTGCACGGACAGCGTACGCGGTCCCCGCGCGATAGCAACAGCGACTGTATGACAAAGTCGCAACGATCCATCGAGCGCGCAGCGCCGGTGTAGAGCTTGCACCTACACACGATTTGCACTGCTCCATCCAGATGGCTTGCCCCGGAACGAACCCGACACGCCGCGCGTAACGGCCGGAAGAACGCAAGCGCGTGCGGCGCTGGCTACGAGGGAGGATGGGTATGCCTGAGGCTGGACGCGCAGCGGGGATGTTGGTGTCCGCGCTGTTTCTGATGGCTGGCTGCGGCGGAAGTAACAACAACGGCGCCGATACTCCGCCGACATCGCCCGGTCCGCCGCAATCGCCCCCCACGGGACCGGCCGAGCCCGGCACGAGCGGCCTGGACGCGCGGCCCGGCAACAAGACCTGTCTGGCCCCCGAGCGCTCCACCGGCGGCGGCACACTCGGCACGCAGCGCGTATTTCCGAATCTCACGTTCAAGGATCCGACGACCCGCTCGTCGCGCAATCCGCTGCTGGCAGTGCAGGCGCCCGGCGATTCGACCCGCTGGTTCGTCATGGACCGGTTCGGGCAGGTGCACGTGTTCGACAACGACCCGAACGTCGCCACCGCCTCCATGTTCCTCGACATCGGCGCGCGCGTCGAATCGGCCTGCGGCGAGTGCGGCATGCTCGGCATGGCGTTTCATCCGGACTTCCCGGCGAATCCCCGCGTGTACCTGTCGTACACCAGCCTGCAACGCACCGACAACGGCCCGGACACGCATCTTTCCGAGTTCACCACGCGCGACGGCGGACGCACGCTGGATCCGGGCTCGGAGCGCGTCATCATGACGATCAAGAAGCGCACCGTGCATCATCACGGCGGCAACATCATTTTCGGCCGCGACCGCCTGCTCTACATGAGCGCCGGCGACGGCAACGCGGCGCAAGTCGACAACGCGCAGCGCACCGACACCGTGCTCGGCAAGATCCTCCGCATCGACATCAACGGCACGACCGGCGCGGCGCCGTATCGCATCCCGCAGGACAATCCGTTCGCCAGCAGCACCACGTTGTGCAATGCCAACGGCACCGGGCCGCAGGCCTGTCCGGAAATCTACGCGATGGGCTTCCGCAATCCCTGGCGCTGGAGCTTCGATCGCCAGACCGGCGAGATGTGGGTCGGTGACGTGGGCGAAACGCAGATCGAGGAAGTCGACCGCGTCGTGCGCGGCGGCAACTACGGCTGGCGCTGCTTCGAGGGCACCAGCAAAACGACCGCGATCTGCGGCAACCCGGTGAATCCGATCCCGCCGATCGCGCAATACGATCACACCCTCGGCGCGGCGGTCACGGGCGGCTATGTCTACCGCGGCAAGGCAGCGCCGTCGCTGGTCGGGCGCTACATCTTCGGCGACTTCGCAAGCGGACGGATCTGGGACATCCCGGCCAATACGCCGCCCACCCAGACGATGACCGGCGGCTTCGAATCCGGCCTGCTGATCTCCTCCTTCGCGCAGGACAACGACGGCGAGCTCTACGTCGTGAGCATCCGCGGCGACCTGCATCGCATCACGGGCGGCGGCGCCGGCGGCGGCCCGGGCGCGGCGACCAGGCTTTCCGCAACGGGTTGCGTCAGCGCGGCCGATCCGAAACAACCGGCGAGCGGCCTCATTCCGTACACGCCGAGCGCGTCATTCTGGTCCGACGGCGCCGCGAAAGAGCGCTGGATCGCCTTGCCGGACGGCCAGAACATCAGCGTCGGCGACGACGGCGACTGGGAGTTCCCCACCGGCACGGTGCTGATGAAGAACTTCCGCCTCGCCAACCGGCTGGTAGAGACCCGCCTGTTCATGCGTCATCCCGACGGCGTCTGGGCCGGCTACTCGTACGAATGGAACGCCCAGGGAACCGATGCGACGCTGGTCGCCGACGGCAAGCAGGCGAGCGTGGGCGGCCAGACCTGGATCTATCCGAGCGAAGCGCAATGCATGGAGTGTCACACGCAAGCGGCCGGCAACTCGCTCGGCATCGAGACGAAGCAGCTTGCGACCAGCATCACGTATCCGCAGACCGGTCGCAGCGCGCACCAGCTCGTCACGCTCAACTCGATCAACGTGCTGTCGCCGCCAATCGCCAATCCGGTGGACCAGGCGCCGTATGCCGATCCGACGGGTACGGCCGGTACGCTCACCGAGCGCGCGCGAGCATACCTGCACACCAACTGCTCGCAGTGTCATCGCCCGGGCGGCCCGACGCCGTCCGACATGGATCTGCGGTACTCCACCGCGCTCGCGGATACTCATGCGTGCAACGCGACGCCGACGCTCGGCGATCTCGGACTCGCCAATGCGCGGCTCATCGCGCCCGGCGCGTCGGCGCGCTCGGTGATACCCGAGCGCATGAGTCACCGTGGAGATTCGCAGGCGATGCCGCCGGTCGGCAGCGCCCGGCCCGACACTGCAGGCGTGAAACTGATCCGCGACTGGGTCGACTCGCTCACGACCTGCAACTGATCGGAGCGAGTCGGACTGCCTCACGGCTCGAGGCGGCGCAGCGGCCCGTTGGTCGCGGGGAAGTTGCGAGTGCTCAGCACCTGGATGCCCGCACGATGATCGCCGTTGAACGGCGTCACGGTGTTCGGACATCCGGCGGCGATCGCCGCATCCGGCGAGCCGAACCACAATCCGATGTGGAACGTGTGCACCGGCGCCGTCGCCGGGTTCGTCGCAGCATCCGCGAACGGCGCCTGGTTGTGCACTACCGGTGCTGCAGCGGCGCCCGGCGCGACGATGAACGTCTCGACGTTGAAGCGGCCGATGAAGTCGCCGACGGCGCGTCCCGCCGCGTTGCTTTCCATGTCGCCCTGGTACCACGACAGGCCGAACGGCGCATCGGGCCGTTGAATCACGAACAGGTCGAACTCCTGGTTCGGCGGCAGCCCGGTCGCCTCGACGTGCATCACCTCGACCGGTCCGAGCGAATTGATGGTCACCCGCCCCTTCACATTGAGCGCGCAGCCGGCATTCTCGACCGACTGCGAGCGCGCCATGTTGAAGAAAATGTTGTCCGCCGCCGTTGCGGGCGCGGCTGCCGCGAGCAGGCACCCGAGCGTGCCGAGCGCCGCCGAAATGTATCGCCTCATGGGACTCTCCTGATCTGTGCGCCCTATGCGCGAGCAGAGTCTGGAGCCCGGCGATCCGTCGCTGCACTGCTGGCGGTCAGCTCATCGAGCTGACCTTCGACCTCGAAAGATCCCCTACGATTTAATGTTGGATACCGACCCGGCGACTCGCGCGCTCGCGTTGTCGACCAGCCGCTGCGCCGCGCGCTTGCGACCGACCATTGCGCCTGCGATGGCGGAGATCAGAGAAATCAGCATGGCCGCGAAGGTAATCCACGCCGTCTTCGCCGCTCCTTCCTGAACCCGCTCTGCGGCGGCCGGCAATTGCTGACGCGCCTGGCCCACGAGCCGCTGAGTGCCCTCGCGAACTTCCGCCGCCGCCCGCTGCGGATCGTTCCGCGCAGCCTCGACACGTTGCGCGGTGTCCTCGAGCGTGGAGCGGACCTCCTGCTCCGACATGCCGCTCGCACCGGCAATAGCACTGGCGGTACGCGGGTCGCGCAGCCGCGCGAGGATCTGATCGACGCTGCCGGCTGACAGGTCATTACCGCCAGCGACCGAGCCGATGGTCCGCGTGACGCCGCTGAAGACGCCTGAGATGCCGCTCGCGACGAGCTGCACCCCGCTGCTCGCGAGCCAGAGGATCGCGACGAAGCTCACGACCCAGACGAGTGCGCCCTCGAATGCGCCGGTCGCGCGGTCGAAGACCATGCCGAGACGGGTCGCGGCCAGCCCACCGACGAACAATGCGATCAGCAGCGTCACGCCGGTCCAGATTGCGGCGCCGATGCCGAGATCGCCGGGATCGGTGCGCCCCGGATCGGCGGCCGACACTCCGATCGCAAGGCCGAGTGTAGTGAGAAAGAGCATGGTACCGAGCACGGTCAGCACGCCGGCCCAGATACCTCCCCAGGAAATCCGCAGTCCGTCGAGAGGAATATCGACGCGCTCCTCGATCAGCGTGGCCATGGCTCTACCTCGTCAGTCTGCAACTCTAGGAGTTACGCACGAGGTCGCGCCCTGTTCCTCGGACGATGCCACGACGTGAAGCACTGCGTGTTGGTGGCTGCTGCGGTCGTCGTTCGCCCGACCTGCGCAGCAATCGCGAGCCCGGCTACTGCTCCGCTTGCAAGGTGAAGCAGAACTGCGCGCCGCGTCCGTGCCCTTCGCTGCGCGCCCAGATCTCGCCGCCATGGCGCTGGATGATGCGCTGGACCGTGGCGAGCCCGATGCCGATGCCCGGGAAATCCTGCGCCGCGTGCAGTCTGCTGAACGGCTTGAACAGCTGGTCGGCGAGCTTGCTGTCGAAGCCCGCGCCGTTGTCGGTGACGCAGTAGACGCGCCGACCATCCTGCTCTTCGCGCACTTCGAACGCGATCGCTCCGCTTGCCTGCTTCGACGAATACTTCCACGCGTTCGACAGCAGGTTCTCGAGCACCACGGCCATGAGGCCGCGATCCGCGCGCACTTCGGCAATCGTGCCGAGCGTGAACTCCACCGAGCGCGCCGGGTCCGCCGTGCGCAAGCGCTGCATGATCTTCGTTGCAATCGCGCCGAGGTCGACCGAATCCACCCGCAGCTCCGCGCGGCTGATCATCGACAGGCGCAGCAGATCGTCGATGAGCCGCGCCATGCGCTCGGTGCAGTCGCGCAGGCGTTCGACGCGCTGCGGCGGCGCGGGCAGCGACGGATCTGCGATGCCGTCGATCAGCGCATTCATGTGCCGCAACGGCGCGCGCAAGTCGTGCGAGACGGCGGACGAGAATGCTTCCAGCTCCTGGTTGGCCAGCTGCAGCTCGCGGGTGCGCTCGCGGACTTTGCGCTCCAGGCTCTGGTACACCTGCACGTTCTCCATCGCCACGGCAGTCGTGTTCGCGAGCGCTTCGAGCAGCGTCAGCTCCTCCTGCGTGCATTCGTGGTGCCGCGCCCAGTAGTTGCCGATCGCGCCGATCGGCGCCGAGGTGCGGATCGGCACCATCGCGAGGCTGCGAACGAACGTGGGCTGATACGCCGCATGCGGGATGCGCGCGTCCTTGTAGATGTCCGGAATGATGGTGGACTTGCTGTTGAGCATGGCCCAACCGCTGATGCATGCCTGCAGCGGGAAGCGCTGCCCCTTCCACAGCGTCGAGATCGCGTCCTCGTCCACGTAGTAGCACTTTTCGCCGTCGCGCAGGACGAACGTCGCGCCGTCGGCGCCGGTGAGCTGTCGCGCGGCCACCCTGACGATATCGACGATGGTCTGCAGATCGCGCGCCAGCGACAGTTTCTGCACGACCTCGACGAGCAGGCTCATGCCCGAGCCCGGAATCGATGGCGGAGTCGAAGCCGCAGTCGCTGACCTCGCGACGTGGCGCCGCAGGGCGGCGACCAGCATCGAGGGATAATCCTTGAGGACGTAGTCGTTCGCGCCGGCCGCGAAATTCGCCGCGACATCGGCGTCGCGCCCGCCGCCGGAGCACACGATGACCGGCACTTCGGCAGACGCAGCCTTCGCCTGCCTGATCGCTTCCTTCGAGCTGTAGCCGGGCAGGCCGTTGTCGACGATCACGGCATCGAAGCTCTCCGCCGCGAGCGCGCGAGTGAATTCCGCCGCCGTGGTGGCGTCCGTGAACGTCGCCGCGACGCCCTGCGCATGCACGGCCCGCTGCACGAACACAGCGTCCATAGGGTCATCGTCGAGGTGCAGGATTCGCATCATCCATCGTCCTAGCGGCGCAGTCCGGGCGGGGTTTAGCCTCGGGCACACTATATGTGTTTGCATAAGTCCGGCTTTGTGATCGCGGTCACGTTCATGGGATGAGCGGCGACCCCGTACACTTGCGCGATGTCCGCATTGCTCTTACTGGTCGCCTGCCTGCTGCTCGGCGCGCTCATCGGCCGCGCCGCGCGGCCACCCCCTGCCCTGGCGCAGAGCCTGAACTGGTGGGTGCTGAACATCGCCTTCTCGGCGCTCGTGCTGCACCTCACGCCCACGCTGCGCTTCGACCGGGAGCTCTGGTTTCTCGCCGCATCGATGTGGGCGGTATTCCTCGGCGCCTGGGCGCTGTTCGCGACGCTCGGTCGCGCGCTTCGCTGGTCGCGAGCACGAGTCGGCGCGCTCACGCTCGCAGGCGGTTTCGGCGCGACGGCGTTCATCGGCTTTCCGCTGATCGAAGCGCTGCACGGGCAGGAAGCGCTGAAGCTCGCGCTGGTCGCGGATCAGCTCGGCTGCTTCCTTGCAGTCGCCGTCGGCGGAGTGATCGTCGCTGCGCTGTACTCCGGCCGCCGCGCCGAGCCCGCAGCAATCGCGCGTCGGGTGCTGACGTTTCCGCCGCTGGTTTCGCTGGGGGTGGGCGCGATCGTCGGCGTCGCCGGCGGCTGGCCCGATGCAGTCGATGCCATCCTGCAGCGCCTGGGTGCGACGCTGATTCCCATGGCGCTGTTCTCCATCGGACTGCAACTGCGCCTGCAGTTCCAGTCCGGCCAGCTCGGAGCGCTGGCGCTCGCGCTCGGTTACAAGCTCGCGCTCGCACCGCTCGCCATCTGGTTTGTCAGTATTGCAATCGGCGTTTCGGACGACATCCGCACGGTGGCAGTGCTCGAAGCTGCGATGGCGCCGCAGATCACGGCGACGATCCTGGCCGAGCAGAATGACCTGGAGCCGCAGCTCGCGGTGTCGATCCTGGGCATCGGCATCGTGCTGTCGCTGGTGACTGCGCCGTTCGTCAGCTACCTGATCGGGTAGTATCGGGTCCGAGACCACTGCGAGGTCACGACCATGAGCAACACCCTGCCGGATCTGCAACTGGGCGTGGCGGCGACGGACTTCGACGCACGTCCGATGCTCGTCGGCCGCGTCGGCGAGGATCAGGTCGTGGTCGTCAAGCGCGGCGGTGAATACTTCGCCGTTGCTGCGCTGTGCACTCACTACCATGGCCCTCTCGTCGACGGCTTGCTGACCGGCGACAGCATTCGCTGTCCGTGGCATCACGCGTGCTTCAACCTGAGGACCGGCAGTGTGGAGCGAGGCCCGGCGCTCGATCCGCTCGAGCGTTGGCAGGTGGATCAGCAGGACGGCCGGGTGTTCGTGCGGGGCAAGCTCGCGCCTGCTCGCACGCCGCAGCGTACGACGGA
>DATEJG010000124.1:0-27498 GCA_035278165.1 Steroidobacteraceae bacterium | reverse complement strand
GCGAGCAACGTACCCGCCTCATAGCGCAGCGCCACCGGAAACTCCGTCGCCTGGTCTGCGGCGGGCGGCCGCAGCGTCTGCCACAAGGCCCATACGCCGTTGCTGCGTTTGTAGACGTAGGCTGCCGTCCGGCTGCCGACGACTGCGATGCCGTCCCGAAACGTGATCGTTCGACCGAACTGCTCGCCCGAGACCGGCGCGAGCAGAGTCTGCGCCCGCGTCCAGCCGCTCGCCGTCTGGTTGAAGACCGCCACGCGGCCGCTCGGCGGCGACGGCCGCTCCGGGATGCCTACGAATGCGATGCCGTTGCGGATCGCCACGGCACGACCGAAATCCAGCTGCACGCCGGCCTCGCCGAAGTCGGGACCGCCGTCGTCTGCGTTGAAATGAAACTGTGCGAGCGCGGCCGAACTGACCAGGCACCCCGCGAGCGCGAGCCAGGCCGACACCGAAACGGCGCGAACAGTGGACGTGAACATGGATGTGCTCCCCTGTAGTTGACTTTGCGAACCAGGCAGCCGTCCTGCTGACGGTCTACGGGAGAACGAAGGACCTTCGGTCACGTTCCATGTGCTGCGCGGCACTGTGGATAGCTGTCCGTGGTTGGCGGACACGCAGACGCGCTAGCATGCGGCCATGCACTGCAAGACTCGCGCCTGGACATCGACGCTGCTCGCCTGCTTCTGCCTTCTGCTCGGCATCCGGACCTGGGCGCTCTCCGAGGAAGCACAGCGTCAGTGTCGACACCTGCGGCAACCTTCGACCGGCCAGTTCGGCAAGGACGTGGTGTGGATGCCCACCACGGACGGCCTCACCTCCCGCATGCTGCAACTGGCCCACACGACGAAGGACGATCGCGTGTTCGATCTCGGCTCCGGCGATGGCCGCATCCCGATCGCCGCGGCCAGGGACTTCGGCGCGACTGCGGTCGGTGTCGAGTACGACGCCGATCTCGTCACGCTCGCGCAATGCCTCGTGACCGCGGAGCGCGTCTCGGATCGAGTCACGATCGTGCGCGCCGATGCTTTCGAGTTCGACTTCTCCGCGGCCACCGTCGTCACGCTCTATCTGCTGCCCGAGCTGAACCTGCGATTGCGGCCGAAGCTGCTGGCCATGACGCCCGGCACGCGAGTCGTGTCGCACAGCTGGTTGATGGACGACTGGGAGCCCGACGACCAGACGTCGGTGGACGGCGCCTACGCATATCTATGGATCGTGCCTGCCAGGGTCGACGGCACCTGGACCTTCGTTCGCAGCGACGGCCGCGAGCGGTTCACTGTCGAGCTGCAGCAGTCGTTTCAGAACATCACGGGTCGCATCGCCAGCGGCGACGCCAGCCGGCCGCTGTGGCGCTCCCGCGTTCGCGGCACGGACATCGAGTTCGCATATGCCTCCGAGTCCAGTGTCACGACGGTCACCGGAACAGTGTCGCAAGACAGGATCGAGGCGCGCGTGACACGCGACGGCAGCGTGTCGTCATTCGAAGGCAAGAGACTGTGAAACGAGCACTCGCACTCCTGACTCTCATCGTTGCCACCTGCGCAGCACACGCGGGCGAAGGCGTTGGCAGCGACGGCATCTTTCGCATCACACCGCAACGGCCCGTTGCCGAGCTTCGTGCGGAAGCGCTCGCGGCACAGCCGCCCGCTGAGTCGGGCCAGTTTCGCAAGGTCGACCTGGTCGAGCTCACGAAGCTCGATGCGACCATCAAGCTCGACATCCGCTATGCAACGACCAACAACTTCCTGAGCACACCGGTCTACACACGGCCTGCCGCGTACCTGCAACGGCCAGCTGCCGAAGCGCTCCTGCGCGTCAACCGTGCGCTCGCGGGTCGAGGCTATGGCCTGTTGATACACGATGCGTATCGGCCGTGGTGGGTCACGAAGGTTTTCTGGGAGGCGACGCCGCCCAAGCTGCGCGAGTTCGTAGCGGACCCCGCGCAAGGCTCGCGTCACAACCGCGGCTGTGCAGTGGACCTGACGCTGTATGACTTGCGCACCGGCAAGGCTGTCTCGATGCCGAGCGTCTACGACGAGATGTCGCCGCGCGCGTATCCCACATACTCTGGCGGCACACCCGCCGAACGCGAGCATCGCGAGCTGCTGCGCCGGGCGATGGAACGTGAAGGCTTCACCGTCTACGACACCGAGTGGTGGCACTTCGACTTCGAGGACTGGCGCCACTACCCCATCGTCAACGAGAATTTCGCCGACTGATCGCGCAGCCCGCACCACAACGATACCAGGGGAGCCCCATGCACTTGACCCGACGCGACGTTCTCCAGGCCGCACTCGCCGGCGCGGCGGCCACGGCCGGGAGTTTCTGGGTTGCCGAAAGCCAGGGCTCGACGTCCGCCAGGTACGGCGAGGTCTTCGCGGAGCTCGATCGCTTCGTCGAGCAGTTCATGCGCGAGATGAACAGCCCCGGCATGACGCTGGTGCTCGCGGACCGCGACGGCGTGCAGCGGGTCACGACCTACGGCTTCGGCGATCTCGACCGGCAGCGCAAGCTCGATGCCGACGAGCTGTTCGAGATCGGCTCCATCACGAAGTCGTTCCTGGCGCTTGCGCTGCTGCAGCTGCGCGACGAGGGCAAGCTCGACCTGCACGAGCCGATCGTCGAGTACCTGCCGTGGTTTCGCATTCAGTCGACATTCGCGCCGATCACCACGCATCACCTGCTCACGCACAGCTCCGGGTTGCCCGGTGCACCGGAAGTGTTTCCGTCCGACCCGGCGCAGCGACACGTCGCGGCGTACGCGCCAGGCCGACAGTTCCACTACAACAACATGGCGTACTCGCTGCTCGGCCATCTCGCCTGGACCCTCGACGGCCGCGAGCTGCCGGAAATCTTCCGCGAGCGGATCTTCAAGCCGCTCGGCATGTCGCGGAGCGAGCCCGCCATCGACTTCGACATGCGCTTGCGCATGCCACGCAGCTACCAGCCGGTGCTGAGCGATCGTCCGTATCCACGCCACGGGGAGCTGTGCGAAGCCCCGTCGATCGTCAGCTCCAGCGGCGCGGGTTGCATCGCTGCGACCGCGCGCGACATGGGCGCATACGTTCAGATGATCGCCAACCGCGGCCGCGGACCCCAGCGCAACCTGGTTTCGCCGGAAAGCTTCGAGCTGTTTGCCAAGCGGCACATCAAGGCCGAGGAATTCGGCCCGACCGCGAGCTACGGGTACGGCATCGCCGTCGACGATCTCGACGGCAATCCGCTGGTGCGACACACGGGCGGCATGGTGTCGTACATGTCGGCGCTGCAGGTCGACATCGCAGCGGGTATCGGCGGCTTTGCTTCGGTCAATGCACAGCAGGGCTATCGTCCCAACGCGGTCGTGCAGTACGGACTGCGGCTGATGCGCGCGCATGCGGAGAAGAAGCAGGCGCCTGCCCGGCCGGCGCCGGATTCGGAGCTCGAGGTCGCCAACGCGGCCGACTACGCCGGCACGTTCAAAGGCGAGCGCGGACAACTGGAGTTTGCGAACGAGGGCACGAAGCTGTTCCTCGTGCGCGCAGGCAAGCGCATCCAGCTGACGCGGCTGTCATCGCCCGATCAATTCCATGTCAGCGAGCCCGAGCTGACGCGCTTCCCTTTGATCTTCAGCCGCGCGCAGACGGGCGGAAAAGTCGTGGAGGTGAGCTGGGGCGACGCATGGTATCCCGGGGATGCGTACGCCGGGCCTCGTCAGTTCCAGACGCCGCCCGCCTGGCACAGCTACGTCGGCCACTATCGCAGCGAGGATCCGTGGATCGGCTCGCTGCGCGTCTTCATCCTCAAAGGCAGCCTGGTGCTGGACGGCACGCCGCTGGAGGTCGACGGCGAGCTGTTCCGCTTGCGCGACGAGCCCTCCAACACGGAATGGATCCGCTTCGGCGAGATCGTCAACGGCAAGTGCATGCGGCTGAAGTACTCGGGCGTGGACCTGTGGCGGGTCGCGAGCGCCTGAGCAAGCGAGCACGGTTACTTCGAGTCTTCTTTCACCCACTGCGGGTTCAGCGCCACTTCCCATACGTGGCCGTCGGGATCCTGGAAGTAACCTGAGTAGCCGCCCCAGAAGGTGTCGTGCGCCGGCTTGACGATCGTCGCACCGGCGGCCTTCGCCTGCGCCATCACTGCGTCGACCTCTTCCCTGGTGCGCACATTGTGCGCAAGCGTGAAATCGGTGGCGCTGCGTGGGCTGACCTGCAGGCCGGTGTCATGCGCGATGCTCTTGCGCGGCCAGATTGCGAGTCGCAAACCGGGCTGCAATTGAAAGAATGCCACTGCGCCATGCTCGAACTGCTGACCGACGATGCCTTCGGTCGCAAGACCGAGGCCGTCGCGGTAGAAGCGCAGCGCCTTCTGCAGGTCGTCCACCCCGAGCGTGACCAGTGTGATCATGGGTTGCATGGCAGCTCCTCTGCGGCTGGATGGCAAATGTCATTTCCGTGCTCGACGCTTGCGCCTGAGCGCCCACACGACGATCGCCAGCGCGCCGATCAGGCCGAGCAGCGGCACGAGGATCGCGAGGATCGAAATGCTTGCAGCTCCGGCAGTCTCGGCCGTGCTCACGACCGGATTGCCCAGCCCTGCGGTGAGCACCGCGCTCTTGGCGCGAATCAAGGCGGTGGTCGCCTTGGTGAGAGCGGCAATGCCGCCGCCGCCGATCACTGCAATCGGCCAGCGCACCTCCGGGGGCAGGTCCACCATCACCGAAGCGCTGGCGAGAATTCCGGCCGCCACCGCGAGCGGACCCGCCAGCACGTCCAGCAGGTGATCCACTCCGGGGATATAGAAGGCCGCGGTTTCGAGGGCTGCGGCGGTGCCCAGCGCGATCAGTGCCGGCGTGCTCTGCAGCCAGCTGAAGGACTCGGTCAGCGGCACCCACCCGGCGCGCGCCGCCAACCCGGCGATGAGCAACGGAATGAACACTCGAAAGCCCGTTGCCGCGGCGAGCCCGATGCCGAGCGCAACGCTCAATACCAGTTCGAACGGCTGATCCATCGGCATAGTCTAGAATGAAGCCCATCGGAACTGCGCGAGACCAGCAATGCAAAGCAATAGACGAGCATTTCTCGGCATGGCGGCGACCGCGGGCCTGATCGGGCTGCACTCGTCGCAACTTGCCGCGCAGACCACCGAGGTCAAATTCCGCGACCTGCCCAAGACGCCGCTGAACGCGCTGCCGCCGCCGATCAGCGAGGGCGAGCGGCTGCAGCGCATCGCCAAAGCACAACAGTTGCTGCGTGCTGCAGGATTGAAGGCGCTGCTTGTCGAAGCCGGCAGCTCGCTCGTCTACTTCACCGGCATCCAGTGGTGGCGCAGCGAACGGCTGACCGCGGCATTGATTCCTGCTGAGGGCGATCCGGTGATCGTCACGCCGGCGTTCGAAGAACCTTCCGTGCGCGAGAGCCTCAAGGTTCCCGCGGACGTTCGCGTGTGGAACGAGCACGAGAGTCCGTTCGCGCTGCTTGCCGACTGGTTGAAAGCGCACGGCGCCGCCGCTGGTCCGGTCGGTGTCGAGGAGACCACGCGCTTCTTCGCATTCGACGGCCTGCGCAAGCTCGGCGTCGAGACGCGAGGCGACTCCGGCGTCGTCTACACGTGCCGCGTCATCAAGTCGCCCGCGGAGATCGCGCTCATGCAGGCCGCGGCCGACATCACGGTCGCCGCCTATCGCGAAACGGGCCCGCAGATCGCCGGCATGACGCCCGGCGACATCGGCAACATCATGGCAGCGGCGATGACCAGGCGCGGCGGCACTAGCGAATCGCCGCTCGTGCTGCTCGGCGAAGCTGCTGCTTATCCGCACGGATCTCACAAGCCGCAGGAAGTCCGGCCCGGCGAAGTCGTGCTGATGGATTGCGGCTGCACCGTCGAGGGCTATCACTCGGACATCTCGCGCACGATGGTGTTCGGCGAACCGACCAGGCAGCAGCGCGCGGTGTGGGACCTGGTGCGTCGTGGCCAACAGATAGCATTCGACACGGCGAAAGTCGGCACGCCCGCCGGCGCGGTAGACGATGCAGTGCGCGCCGCCTACGAGAAGGCCGGCTATGGCCCGGGATACAAGCTGCCCGGCACTTCACATCGCACCGGCCATGGCATCGGCCTCGACGTGCACGAATCGATCAACTTCGTGCACGGCGAAGCGACGCCGCTCGCAGCCGGCATGTGCTTCTCCGACGAGCCCGGCATCTACATTCCGGGCAGCTTGGGCGTGCGGCTCGAGGACTGCGTGCACATCACCGAGAGCGGCCCGAAGTGGTTCTCGGTCCCGCCTGCTTCGCTCGATGCGCCCTTCGTCTGAACATTCCAGGGCGCAGTGGGAGCAGGTCTACGCGGGCAAGGCGGCGGACCGGGTCAGTTGGTACCGCGCGCATCTCGAAGTCTCGTTCGAGTTGCTGGTCGAGGCAGGGCTCGGCCCGCGATGCCCGATGGAAGTTTCGACCTCTGGCACGATCGAGCCGCCCTGCACTTCCTGATCGCGCCCGAGGCCGCGCAGGCCTATGTGCGAGTCGCCACTGGTGCGATCGCACCGGGCGGCCACGCCGTGATTGCCGGCTTCGCCGCTGACGGCCCCGAGCGATGCAGTGGCCTGCCGGTCATGCGGCGCGATCCAGCCGATATTGCCGCGACGTTCGAAGTAGTCGGCGACCGGCTCAGTGCCCGAACACGTCGACCTGTCCCGACAGCCACGGATCGTGCGTCTGCCGCCGGAACTCCAGCATCTGCTCGCGCATGCGCTCGAGCGTTTCGCGATGCGCAGCGTCGGTCGCGAGGTTGCGCACCTCCGCCGGGTCTTTGCGCAGATCGTACAGCTCCTCTGCCGGCCGATGCAGAAACGCCTGCAGCGAACGAGCGCCGAGGCCGACGCCCGGCTGCGCGGCGATCGCCTTCCAGCTCGGTGACGATGCAACGTCGCCCGCAATCGGAAATTCCAGCGGCGCGGCCAGGTTGACGATGTACTTGTACTCGCGCGTTCGCAGCGCCCGCATCGGGTAGTACTGCTGGATCTCGTGAAAGTTGTGCGACGCGAACACACGATCCCAGCCCGGCGGGTCCGCCTGCTCCAGGATCGGGAGCAGAGACCGGCCGGCAAACTGCTGTGTCTTCGGCAACGGCACGCGCGCCCACTCGAGGATCGTCGGCGTTATGTCCACCCAGCTGACCATCGCGTCGCTGCGCACGCCGCGTTTCGCCTGCTGCGGAGAAGACACGATCAGCGGCAGATGAATGCCGGCGTCGTAGAGCGTGGTCTTGGCGCCCGGGAAGGCCCGGCCGTTGTCGCTCATATATATGATGAGCGTGTCGTCGGCGTGCCCCGTCTGCCGCAGCACGTCGAGCAGCAGGCCGATGCCGCTGTCGAGCCGGCTGACTGATTCGTAGTAGTCGGCCAGGTCGCGCCGCACTTCCGGCAGATCCGGCAGATGCGCCGGCACGATGACTTTCGCCGGATCGTAAGTCGCGCGCGCGATGCCCGGCCACTGGCGCGTGTTGCCGAAATTCTCCGCCGCGCGATGCGGATCGCTGTAGCCGACGATCATCAGGAACGCAGTGTCGCCTCCCTTGGCGATGAACTTGCGGGCTTCGCCGGCCATGTACGCGACGTCGCGGTTGCCGGGCTGCTCCGGCGCCAGCTCTTCGTCGAACGGCAGCGCCGAGTCCGGAAGGATGTGCTTCTTGCCGACGAGCGCCGTGCGATACCCGGCGGCTTTGAGAAACTGCGGCAGAGTGTGCACCGAAGGCAGCAGATGCTGGTTGTGCACATCGTGCGCCAGGCCGTACATCCCGTTCGAGTGCGAGTACAACCCGGTGTAGATGACCGAGCGGCTCGGGCTGCACGACGACACGGTCGCGAACGCATTCATGAACAGCGTGCCGCGCGCGGCCAGCCGATCGAGATTCGGCGTGCGCAGGACCGGATTGCCATAGACGCCGAGATCGCGTCCCTGATCGTCAGCGATGATCAGCACTACGTTGCGTGCGTCGGCGAGCGCAACCGCGGTGAGCAACGTCAGCAGCGCACCGACCAGAGCGCGCCCGGCGCTCATACCCCTGGATTTCATGGATCGATAGTACCGCTCGGACTGGACCGCGGCACGCCGACACGTCATCCTTCGGCCCTTCTTGCGGGGACCCCTCATGAATAACAATCGACCACGACACCTCGCCGTCACGTGCCTGACCGCATCTGTCGCAATCTGCGTGACTGCGCAGGCGGACGGGATCCGCCCCGACCAGGCCGCGTTCCGCGAAATCTACCAGGAGCTGGTGGAGACGAACACGACGCTGTCGGCGGGCAGCTGCACCGAAGCAGCGGAGAAGATGGCCGCGCGCCTGCGCAAGGGTGGTTATCCCGATAGCGACCTGCACTTGTTCGCAACGGCGGATCATCCCAAGGAAGGCGGACTCGTCGCGATCCTGCCGGGCACGGACCCGAAGGCGCGGCCGATGCTGCTGCTCGCCCACATCGACGTCGTCGAAGCGCGCCGCGAGGACTGGCAACGCGATCCGTTCAAGCTCGTCGAGGAAGACGGCTACTTCTACGCACGCGGCTCGCTGGACGACAAGTCCATGTCCGCCACCTGGGTCGATACGCTGATCCGCCTGCGCGGCGAGCGCACCAAGCCGCGTCGCACGGTCAAGATGGCGCTGACCTGCGGCGAGGAAACGAGCGGCGCGTTCAACGGCGCGGAGTACCTCGCGAAGGAGCAGCGCGAGCTGATCGACGCGGCGTTCGCACTCAACGAGGGTGCGTGGGGCATGCTCGATGCATCCGGCAAGCGCGTCATGATGGGCGTGCAGGCGGGCGAGAAGACTTCGCAGAATTTCGCGCTCGAAGTGCAGAATCCCGGCGGTCACAGCTCGCGCCCGGTGAAGAACAACGCGATCTATCATCTCGCCGGCGCGCTCACGCGCATCGAGCAGTACGACTTCCCCGTCAAGCTCAACGACACGACGCGCATCTACTTCTCGCGCATGGCGACCATCGTCGGCGGTGACGTCGGTGCTGCAATGGCGAAGCTCGTAGCAGATCCAGCGGACGCCGCCGCCGGTGCCAAGGTCGCTGAAGATCCCACCTACAACGGCATGTTGCGCACGACATGCGTCGCGACGATGCTGAACGCGGGACATGCGACCAACGCCCTGCCCCAGCGCGCACGCGCCAACGTCAACTGCCGCATCTATCCGGGCGAGCCCGTCGAGAGCGTGCGACAGACCCTGGAGAAGGTCGTCGCCGATCCCGAGGTGAAGGTCTCGATCCCCGAGACTCGCGGACCGGCGTCGGTCGTGCCGCCGCTGACGCGCGAGATCATGGGACCGATCGAGAAAGTGTCGGCGCGCTTCTATCCCGGCGTGCCGGTGATCCCGATCCTGCAACCCGGGGCCACCGACGGGCAGTTCCTCGGCCCGGCCGGCATTCCGACGTATGGCATCAACGGGCTGTTCCTCGATCCCGACCTCGGCGGCATTCACGGTTTGAACGAGCGGGTGCGCGTCCAGTCGCTGTACGACGGCCGCGACTTCCTCTACGAGCTCGTGAAGATCTACGCCGCACAGGCACGCTGATGGAGCAATTGCGCAGCTTCGCAGGCCTGCCGCCGATTCTGCGGGTCCTGCTGGTCACGGATGGAACGGTCACGCAGACGCTCGAAGCCTACTTCGGCGAAGGCATCGAGGTCGACGTGCTGGAGCACGCCGAGCGGCACAGCGAGCTCGCGTATCCGCCGATCGACATTGCGCCCGGCGATCCCATTCTGCATCGCTACGTGCGACTGCGCGGCAAGACCACCCGGCATGTCTATGCCGTGGCGGAAAGCGTCGCGGTGCTCGATCACGTGTCGCAGGAGATGCGTCGCAAGCTGCTCGAAGAGCGCAAGGGTATCGGCGAGCTGCTCCGCGAGGGCAGGCTCGAAACATATCGCGAGCTGCTGACTGCGGCGCGGACCACCGCGGGTCAGTGGGCGGAGGATCTGGGCGTGCCTGCAACGCAGAGCGTCGTCACGCGGGACTATCGCATCTACCAGGGCGGTCGCGCCGCACTGCTGATCCAGGAGATATTTCCGGAGTCGCGGTACTGACCGTATAAGGACGGGTATGCAGGAACCAGGCGCGCTGTTTGCCTCGCTGTACAACGAGCTGCGGCAGATTGCGCGGCGGGAGATCAAGCGCCAGGCCGGCGTCTCGCTGAGCGCCACCACTCTGCTCCACGAAGCTTATTTCAAGCTGAAGGAGCGCTCGGACGCAGCGTTTCCGGATGAATCCCACTTCCTGGCGTATGCCGCACGGGCCATGCGCACGCTGGTGATCGACTACGCGCGCAGTCGACAGGCCCAGAAACGCGGCGGCGGGTTCGAGATCACGCGCTTGCCGACGGAAGCACCCGAGCAGCTGACGGAGGCGGCCGAGCTGGAGCGTCTCGGCGCCGCAATCGATGCTCTGGCCGTGCACGACAGCGCCCTCGCGCAGCTCGTGGATCTCAAGTTCTTCTGCGGCTACTCGCTCATCGAGATCGCCGCCATGCGCGGCATCTCCGAGCGTACCGCGCAGCGAGACTGGGACAAGGCGCGAATGTTGCTCAAACACGCGCTCGAACAGGGCAGCACACTGCCAGAGTAAGCCCGGAGTCAGGCTGAAGCCTGACCCACAGCTGTCCCTTGGTACTAGGGCCGCCCGCTGTTGGCGGCTTTTTCTTCGACCCTCCGTTCTCCTCCATCGAGTGCGCGCTTTTTTGCGCTTTCGAAATCACCCATACGACTGGAGGACCCGGAATGAAGATGGTTGCCTTTGCCCTTGTCACGCTGCTGATCAGCTGCGTCGCCGTTACTGCGAATGCCAGCGTTGCCGCGCGCGGCGTGCAGCAGAAGATCGTGAGCTACGCCGATCTCAACCTGGAGAGCGACGTCGACGCCGCGATCCTGTTCACCCGCATCCGCGGCGCCGCCCGTACTGTCTGCGGCCTGCGTACTTCCAACCCGCTGCCTCTCGAGATCCTCGAGCGCTTGGCGGCCTGCGCCAACTACGCGACTGCGCAAGCCGTCGCCGAAGTCAACGAGCCTGCGTTGACACGCCAGGCTGCGATCCGCGGCATGAAGGCGCTCCCGACCGTCGTGGCCCGCGCCGAGCGCGCCGAAGTCGGCGTCAGCGCCGCTGCCGGCACGCGCATGTAACGACCTGCCCGTAGTCATCACCCAGGAGAAGAACTGATGTTCAAGATGCCATCGCTTGCAAGCGTGGCGCTGTGCGGAGCGCTGAGCCTTTCGACGCTCCCCGCACATGCCGACGCCGTGACCGACTGGAATGCGATCACGATGGACGCCGTCACGATCGCGCGCCCGGGACCGCAAGGCATGCTCGACGTGGCGCTGGTCCACATCGCCGTGCACGACGCCGTTCAGGCGATCGAGAAGCGTTACGAGCCGTATCACTTCGAGCTCGCAGGCGCGAAGGGCTCGCGCTCGGCGGCTGCAGCCGCTGCTGCACACGGAGTGCTCACGAGCATCTATCCGGCGCAGGCCACGACGCTGAATACCGCCTATGCCACGTATCTCGCCGACCATGGACTGAGCGGCGACCAGGGATTGGAAGTCGGTGAGCAGGCCGCTGCGAGCATCGTGTCGCTGCGTCGCGCGACGCCGAACCCGCTTCCGCCGCCGTTCGTCGGCGCGATGGAGATCGGCGTGTGGCGTCCCACGGAGTCGTTCATCGGCACGCCGCCGGTGCCGGCCTCGTTCTCGCCGATGGTGACGCCGTGGCTCGCGGACATGGAACCGTTCACGCTCACCAGTCCCCGCCGCTTCCGTGCCCCGCCGCCGCCCGCGTTGACCAGCGTGCGTTACTGGCGCGACTACGAAGAGGTGAAGGCCATGGGCGCGCGCGAAAGCACCGCACGCACCGCGGCGCAGACGGACCTCGCGTACTTCTACAACGACAACTTCTTCACGCAGTGGAATCGCGCATTGCGCGGCGTCGGCGAGGCGCGCGTGCACAGGATCGGCGACAACGCCCGACTGTTTGCGCTCGCCAACATGGCGACGGCCGACGCGCTGATCACTGCGTGGGACAGCAAGCGCAACTACGCGTTCTGGCGGCCGATCACGGCGATCCGCGAAGGCGACGCCGACGGCAACCCGTGGACGATGGGCGATCCGCAGTGGCAGCCGCTCGTCAATACGCCGAACTATCCGGACTACACCTCGGGCGCCAACAGCCTGTCGGGCGCGATGACGCGCATGCTGCAGCTGTTCTTCGACTCCGACCGCGGCCCGTTCGTAGTCACGAGCCTGCATCCGCTCGCGGTGAAGAAGACGCGTGTCTACGCACGCTTCTCCGACGCTGCGGACGATCTCGTCGAGGCCCGCATCTTTCTCGGCATTCACTTCCGCTTCGCCGACGTCGTTGCACGCCAGCAGGGCGAGCGGGTGGCCGAGCATGCGTTCGATCACTTCCTGCTGCCGATCGATCGCCGCGATCGTCGGGATCGTTGACGCAAGCCACACTGCGATGCGCGGTCGGAGGGCCGCGCATCGCAAGCTCCTTCAGCGGGCACTCCATTCACGCTGCTTCGCATCCATGCGATCGCCTTCATCGGACTATGCTAGATCTCGCATGAGTCCGCGTGCGCCGACTCTCGTCAATTCATCCGGAGCAGCTCAGCGCGCGTCCATCGCGCAGCGAAAGCCGACGTCGTCGGTGCGGTTGTCGGGCGATGCCTGGTAGCGGCGCGAGCCGCCGAGGCGCTCGACCGGCTCGTGCCAGCCGCTGCCGCGGATGACTTTCTTCTCGCCGCTGGGCGGACCTTTCGGGTTGCGCACGTCGTCGACCGAAAAGCTGTCGGTGAACCAGTCGTTGATCCATTCCGAGGCGTTGCCTTCCAGATCGTAGACGCCTTCGCGGCTGCGACCGGCTTCGAGCGAGCCCACTCGCTCGAGACCGCCGCCATATGCGGACTGCGCGCGGTGACCGTACACGGCGCGGCCGGCGCCCGGCTCTTCGTTCCCCCAGGGATACTTGCGCTGATCGCTGTCGCGGGCCGCCTTCTCCCACTCTGCTTCGGTCGGCAGGCGCCGCCCGGCCCATTGGCAGTAAGCGTGTGCGTCATTCCACGACACGCCGATCACGGGCAGCCCGCCTTTGGTCGCCAGGTCCAGCTCGTCCCACTCGTCCGGCGGCGCGAGCGAGCCGTTGGCGGCGAGGAACTTCGCATAGCGCGCCGTCGTGACCTCGACGGCGTCGATATAGAACGGGCCGACGTACACCTCGCGCATCGGGAAGAACTCGTCATCCCCCATCACGAACGTGCCGCCTTCGATACGCACCAGCGGCGCGCCGTCCTTGGTCGATACGCCCGCTCGCTGCACCAGCCAATACGTCACGAGCGCGGCCGGGATCAGGATCGCGGCGGCCCAGGTCGCGAGCTTGCGATTGCGCCGGCGATTGTGCACCCGGGCGAGCTGATACACCGCGTCCGCAACGCTCGCGGTGACGTTGCCGACCGGCGTCAGGCACGTCACGGACCGGAGATAGGCCGGAATGTCCTGGCGCGGAACATCCGCAAGAATGACCGGCAGGACGCGCCCGTCGGCCCGCGGCCACATCCGCTCGGCGACCGCCAGCTCGCTCAAGGTATAGCTGCCCGCGTCCACGGTGTACGGGCTCAGGAAGCAGACGAACAGGTCGGCGCGCTCGATGGCTGCCCGGATGCGGGTGTCGAACGCCTCGCCGGGCATCAGATCCTCGCGGTCGTAGAAGACGTCGTGCCCCTGCTCCGCCAGCGCGTAGCGGATCGGCTCGATCCGCGCCCGATCCTCCGACGCGTAGCTCAGGAATATTCTCATTTGGGCGCAGCGTAGCGTGATAACGTGAGATTACAAGCTGACCGGAAGACGGCATGAGCTACTCGATTCGAACCCGCGACCAGCACCTCGCGAACGACGGCACCCCCAAGCGCATCCTGGCACTCGACGGCGGCGGCCTGCGGGGGATCCTGAGCCTCGGCCTGCTGCAGAAAATCGAGAACGCTCTGCGCGAGCGCCACGGCGGCGGCGAGGACTTCCGCCTCTCGCACTACTTCGATCTCATCGCCGGCACCTCCACCGGCGCGATCATCGCCGCGACGCTTGCGCTCGGCTGGACCGTCGAGGAGATCCGCCAGCGCTACATGATGCTCGGTGAGCGGGTCTTCACCCGCTCGTTGCTGCGGCAAGGCGTGCTGCGCGCCAAGTACGACGAAGCAACGCTGATCGCCGAGCTCAAGAAAGTGTACGGCGCCAGGACGACGCTCGGCGGCCCGGAGCTGCAGACCGGCCTGCTGGTCATGACGAAGCGCATCGACACCGGCAGCCCCTGGCCGATGTCGAACAATCCGCGCGGCCAATACTTCGCGGCGCGTCCCAACGGCGTGCTCGGCGACGGCGACTACCCGCTGTGGCAGGTCGTGCGCGCATCGACGGCCGCACCCGCCTACTTCGATGCACAGTCGATCACGATCGCCCGTGCGGCGGGCGGCAAAGCCACGGTCGGCGAGTTCGTCGACGGCGGCGTCAGCCCGTTCAACAATCCGGCGCTGATGGCGATGATGTACACGACGATGACGGGCTATCGGATCAACTGGCCGACGGGCGCAGACCAGTTGCTGGTCGTGTCGATCGGCACGGGCGCCGCCGACCCGACGGTGACGCACGCGAACCTTGCCGCGAAGCAGGCGATCGATGCGCTCCTGTCGCTGATGAACGATGCGGCAACTCTGCAGGAGACCCTGCTGCAGTGGCTGTCCGACGGTCCCACCGCCCGCCGCATCAATCGCGAAGTCGGCGACCTGCAGGGCGACGTGCTGAACGGTGTCGCCGCCCTCACCTATCGACGCTACAACGTCGACCTGCGCTCGAGCAGCGTGCGCGAGCTCGAGCCGGCGTTGCAGGACGAGAAGACGATCGAGTCGCTGAGCGCCATGGATTCACCCGCGAACATGACGATCCTGCATCGGCTCGGCGTCCTTGCGGCGCAACGCGACGTCGCCGGCGAGCACTTTCCGGCGCAGTTCGACCTGAAAGCGTGACTGCCTGCCGCTCATCCTGACGGGCGCTCCTAAAACTGCAGCGTCGCTTTCTCCTTCGCTCGAACTGTCACGCTCTGGCCCGCCTCCTGCCGGCCGCTCAATCGCACTGTGTACTTGCCTGGCATGACGCGCACCGGATCGCCGCCCGCGACTCCATCGCCGACGACGACGCCTTGCGCGTCGACGACTTCGAAGCCCGGTCGCATCGCCTTGGCCATCGCGTCGTTCAGCGCCGCGGCGCCTTGCGCATCGAAGTAAGTGCCGCTGCCGGCGTCCGCCCAGCGACGAAACGTCGCGGCCAGCTTCGCGTCGTCGATGGCGAAGCCGACGATGTTCACCCGCACGCTTGCGCCGGCCTTCTTCAGCTTGTCGATCGCAGCGGCTGGATCGCCGCCGCAGGTTTCCTCGCCGTCGGTCAGCAGGATCACCAGCCGCTCGCCTTGCACGCTGCGCAGATCGGCGGCGACCAGCTCGAGCGATGCGCCGATCGCCGTCTTCGCGCCGTTCCTCGCTTCGAGGCCTGCGATCCTGGCGCTCACGGCCTGCACGTTGAGCGGCCCGAGCGGCACGTCGAGATCCGACTGGCATGAATCCTCCATGCGGCCGAACACGCGGAACGCGAACGGCGTGCCGGCAGGAATGGTCGTCGTGACCAGCTTCGTCAGCGTCTGCCGCGCGATGTCGATGCGGCGATCCTTGCCGATTCTCTGCAGCATGCTGCCCGAGGCGTCGAGGATGATTTCCACCGCGCTGCCTTTCGGCAATGGGCTCGCAACCGTCACCTCGACGAATCCCGGCTCTTCTTTGCCGGGAACGACAGTGATGGGCGCGCGGGCCAGCGTCGCGTACGCCTGACCCGTCGAGTAACGCAGCTCGTACTCACCAGGATCGACCGGTGCGAGCACCTTCACCGGATTGCCGCGAGCGGTGTACTCATAGTTGCCGTACTCGCCCTCGCGCGCGCCCTTCTTCACGATGGTGACGTAGTCGCGCTCGTTGTTCGGTCCCTGCCAACTCACCGCGAACGTGCTGCCGGCGACCGCCTGCGCGGGTCCATTGATCGACGCTGCAACAGAAGTGATCGTCAGCTTCGCGCTGCCAAGCGTCGCGTACGTTTGCGCCGTGAGATAGCGCACCTCGTACTCGCCAGCAACATCGGGCGCGCGCAGCGTGATCGGACTGCCCTTCGACGTATATTCGTACGCCGCGTACTGCTTGTCGGGCGTGCCGGCCTTGACGATGGTGATGAAGTCACGCGGATTGTTCGGGCCTTTCCAGGCGACCTGGATCTTCGAGCCCGCGGCCGCGCTCTGCGGAGCAGTGACGGACGCCGAGACTGAGCCGACCACGATCGGCCGCCTGCCGATGATCGCGTCGCCCGCGCCGAGGAAGTAGCGCAGCTCGTACTCGCCCGCCGCGTCGGGCGCCGTCAGCTCGATGGGATTCCCCGTGCTCGTGTACGCGTAGCCGATGTACGGGCGCGATGCGTCGCCGAACCCGATGTAGTCACGCTCGTTGTTCGGTCCGGTCCACTTCACGACGATCTTCGTGCCGGCCGCGACCTGCTCCGGCGCCTCGAGCGTAGCGGCGACGGCGTCCACTCGCAGCGGCCTGCGCGCGAGGGTCGGATAAGGAGAGTCGGCCGAGAGCAGACGGATCTCGTAGTCGCCTGCGGCGGGCGGCGCGATCAGCTTCAACGCGCCGGGCTTGCTCACATATTCATACGCGTCGTAGCCCCCCTCGCGCATGTCCTTCTTCACGATCGTCACGAAGTCGCGCGGGTTCCTGGAACCGGCCACGGTGACTTCGAGCGGCGCGCCCGCCTTGGCGCTTGCCGGACCGTTGACGCTCGCTTGCGCGAACGCCGTGGAGGACACGAGTACCAGTAGCAGGGGGAGCAAGCGACGCATAAGGTGCCTTTCTGGTTGTGGGTCACGGCCACCACGCTACACTCGAGTCATTGCGTCATGGGGTTGCCAGCCTGAGCCCCACGATGCCGGCGACGATGAGGCCGAGGCTCGCGAGGCGCGCCGGGCTCGCCGGCTCGCCGAACAGGAGGATGCCGAGTATGGCGGTGCCGGTTGCGCCGACGCCGACCCAGATGGCGTACGAGGTGCCGACCGGCAGAGACTTCATCGCCAGGCCCAGCAGCACGATGCTGACGAGCATCGCCGCGACGGTGACGACGCTCGGCCACAGCCGGGTGAAGCCTTCGGCGTATTTCAGGCCGATCGCCCAGACGATCTCGCAGAGCCCCGCAATGATCAACATCAGCCATGCCATGGAGCTATCGTAGCAATGTTCGTCATCGAGCTCATCTACAAGGCCGATCTCGAGCAGATCGACGCGCACATGACGGCGCACGTGCGCTTCCTCAAAAAGCACTACGCCGACGGCACGTTCGTCGTTTCCGGCCGCAAGATCCCGCGCGAGGGCGGCATCATCATTGCCGCCGGCAAGAGCCGGCAGGAGATCGAGGCGCTGATCCGGGAAGATCCGTTCCACCAGCACGGTCTCGCCGAGTTCCGCGTCATCGAATTCCGCGCCAGCCAGCGTGCCGACGACATGCCGAAGCGCTTCGAATGAGAGAGACGCGCGCAGTCATGTGAGCGGCGGAACTGTCCTGCGCGGCGGGTCATTGGTGAAGTGACCTTGCCAACGGAGAACGCTCATGGCCCGCCGCCCTGCCCGCTCGCGCACGAAGACTCCCCACAGCAAGTCGGTGCGCTATGCCGTGATCGGCCTCGGCCACATCGCTCAGGCTGCTGTCCTGCCGGCGTTCAAACACGCCCGGCGCAACAGCGTGCTTGCCGCACTCGTATCCGGCGAAGAGCGCAAGCTGAAGCAACTCGGCCGCCGCTACGGCGTGCGCAGGTTGTGCAGCTACGAGGACGTGGACGAGCTCTTCGCCAGCGGCGAGATCGACGCCGTCTATATCGCCCTGCCGAACGACATGCACAAGGAGTACACGATTCGTGCGGCGCGCGCCGGGCTGCACGTCCTGTGCGAGAAACCGATGGCCGTGACCCCGCGGGAGTGCGAGGAGATGATTCGCGCCACGCGCGAAGCGAAGGTCAAGCTCATGATCGCGTACCGGCTGCACTTCGAGCGCGCGAACCTCGAAGTCGCCCAGCTGGCGCGCTCGGGCAAGCTCGGCGAGCTGCGCTTCTTCAGCTCCGACTTCGCGATGCAGGTCAGCGACGACAACATCCGCCTCAATCCGCCGGATCAGGGCGGCGGACCGCTGTACGACATCGGCATCTATTGCATCAATGCGGCGCGCTACTGTCTCGGCGAGGACCCGGTGGAGGTGTGGGCGACCGCCACGCGCAGCAAGGATCGTCGCTTCCGCGAAGTCGACGAGACCGTCACGGCGACGATGCGCTTCCGCGACGAGCGCCTTGCGAGCTTCACATGCAGCTTCGGCGCCGCCGACCGCTCGGTCTACAGCGTCACCGGAACGAAGGGCAGCGTAACGCTGGACCCTGCGTACGAGTACGCGATGGGCTCCGCCTACCAGCTGCGCATCGGCGAGCGCGAGCGCAGGAAGAAGTTCGGCAAGAGCGACCAGTTCGCGCCGGAGCTGCTCTACTTCTCCGACTGCATCCTCAGGAAGCGCGAGCCGGAGCCGTCGGGCGCTGAAGGTCTCGCCGACGTGCAGATCATCGAGGGCATGCTGCAGTCGATCTCGCGGGGGCGTCCAGTGACACTCGATCTGCCGCAGCGCCAGCGACGGCCGACGCTGCGACAGGAGATCCGCCGGCCCGCCGTGCCGCGCGAGCCGAAGATCGTTCAAGCGAAGTCAGCGAGTCAGTAGCCAGCGGTCCTGCGGTTGGGGAGCCGCGCAACCATTCGGCCGATTTCCGCCGATCCCTGTGGTATGTTTGCGCGCTTGTAGTCAGCCGAGGAGATCGTTCGATGACGACGAGCCGCCGCGATTTCATCGTGGGCACGGGCGCCGCAATTGCCCTCGCCAACCTGCCCGCACGCGCCGCCGGCGACGCCGACGCCGCTGCCGAGAAGTTCCTGGCCGAGATCGCGGAGGAGCTGCTGGCTGACTATCCCGAGACCGCGACCAGCCTCGGTATCGACAACGGCAAGCGCGCGGGCCTGAAGAGCAAGCTCGGCGACCGCTCGGCGGCGGGTCAGGAGTCGATCGCGAAACGCGTGAAGCAGCGCCTCGAGCGAGCCAAGGCGATCGACACTGCGCACCTCAGCGACGCTGCGCGCATCGACATGGATGTCATGAAGACGGCGCATCAGTTCGCGAGCGAGGGCTTCGCTTTCCCGTACGGCGACTCGGCGCTGCTCAATTCGAGCTGGTCGTATCGCAATGCTCCGTATGTCGTCGCGCAGAACACCGGCGCGTTCCTCGAAATACCCAGCATGCTGGACGAGCAGCACACGGTCGAAACACGCGAAGATGCGGAGGCCTATCTCGCGCGGCTCGAAGCCTACGCCGGCCAGATCGAAGGCGAGACCGGTCGGCTCAAGTCCGCTGCTGCACAGAACGTGATCGCACCGGACTTCCTGCTCGACAAGACGCTCGCGCAGCTGAAGATCGCGCGCAGCGGCAACGTCGCCGACTGGTCGATCGTCACGTCACTCGCCAAGCGCACGAAGAACATGCAAGGCGGCTACGCGGCGAAGGCAGCGAGGATCGCTACTGACAAAGTTGCGCCAGCACTCGAGCGGCAGTTCGCCGAGCTGACTGCGCATCGCAAGCGTGCGACGAGCGATGCCGGTGCCTGGAAGCTGCCGCGCGGCGACGAGTACTACGCGTGGACCTTGCGCGCGGGAACGACGACGACGATGACGCCGGAGCAGATTCACGCAATGGGCCAGGAAGAGTTGCGCGCACTGCAATCGGAGATGGACGGCATCCTGAAGAAGCAGGGCCTGACGCAAGGCACCGTCGGCGAGCGCATGACGGCGCTCGGCAAGGACAAGAAGTACAAGTTCGCGGACAGCGACGAAGGTCGCGCGCGCGTCATGGAGTACCTGAACGGGCGCGTCGCCGATATCCGCAAGCGATTACCGCGCGCGTTCGCCACGATGGTGCCGGGGAACATGGAGATCAAGCGCATGGCGCCGGAAGTCGAGCCGGGCGCACCGGGCGCTTACGGTGGTCCGGGCACGATCGACGGCAAGATCCCCGGCAAGTTCTGGATCAACCTCGGCAACATGGACAACTGGACGACGTACAACCTCGCGACACTCGCGTATCACGAATCGATTCCCGGCCATGTGTGGCAAGGCGAGTACACGTTCAAGCTGCCGCTGTTCCGCTCGCTGCTCGCATTCAACGCCTACTCCGAAGGCTGGGCGCTGTATGCCGAACAGCTCGCCGCCGAGCTCGGCGTGTACGACAACGATCCCGTCGGCCGCCTCGGCTATTTGCAGTCGATCGCGTTCCGCGCGTGCCGGCTGGTCGTCGATACCGGTCTGCATGCGAAGCGCTGGACGCGCCAGCAAGCGATTCAGTGGTTCACCACGACGAACGGCTCGAGCGTCGGCGAAGTGACCAGCGAAGTCGACCGCTACTGCGCATGGCCGGGCCAGGCGTGCGGCTACAAGGTCGGCCACAGCGAGATCAACCGCCTGCGCACCAAGGCGCAGAAGGCGCTCGGCTCGAAGTTCGACCTGCGTCAATTCGACGACGTGGTGGTGAAAGGTGGCGGCGTGCCGATGGTAGTGCTGGCACGCAGCGTCGACGGGTTCATCGCGCAGCACAGTTAGAGGCGCGCAAGCGTCGCAGCGACTTCTGTGTGCGGCTGTATGGTCTCTGAGCCTGGCAAGATCTCGGTGTCCGCTGGTTCCGGCTCAGCGGCGGCGCTAGGCTCGAGAAAGGTGAGGAAAGTGAACAGGCTGTTGCCGATCCGAGCGGTGCTTTTGCTGATTCTATGTACTGGCTGTTCACCCTTGCCGCGCACAGACCTGGATGAGCGAACTCACTGCCAGTCTTCGGAGACTGAAAGCCGACAGGTTGTGCTGGAGTTTTACGAGCAGGCTCTCGTTGAACTTCAGCCACGCGCCGCTTTCGAGCGATATGTCGCTGACAGTTTCGTCGAACGCCATTGCAGACGTCTTCAGGTTGCACAACTGTAAGATCGTCGAGCACTGGGATGTAGTGGCCGGCCCCTCGAAAGACGCGCGCAATCCACACCCTCGATTCTGACCGTATGAGAGACACTCTAAGCCGAACAAGTTGCTGCAGGCGATGCGAAACGCACGCGCCTGAGCAATCGCGTCAGTCGCTGCAACCCTGCATTCCTTCCAGGTGGCATTTGAGAACCAACGCTTTCATATTCGCCTTGCTCCTCAGCCCCCTGCAGGCTTACGCGCAACAACAGCTGCCGATCATCGACATGCACCTCCATGCCTTCCCGATGGAGGAACTGCCGCCGGGGACGCCGGCCTGCCCCGGCGACCAGAGCGTGCTGATTCCAACCCTCGATCCGCGCGAGGAGCTGGATTTTTCCAAGTTCATGACGTGCGAGCATCCCATCTTCGCCGCCGCCAACGACGCGGCGCTGCTGCGCGAAAGCCTTGCCGCGTTGAGCAAGCACAACGTGCGCCGGGCGGTGACCGAGGGCCCGGTGGAGCTGGTTGCCGAGTGGCGCAAGGCGGCGCCGGACACGATCCTGCCCGGCGTGGCGTTCGGCGCGCGTAAGGAAAAATCGATTGACGAGCTGCGTCGCCTACATGCACACGGTCAACTCGCAGTGCTGGGCGAGGTCTACATCCAGTACCGCGGCCTGCGCGCCGACGACCCGCGCTTCGAGCCGTACTTCGCGCTGGCCGAGGAACTCGACATCCCGGTCGCAATCCACCTCGGCGAAGGCCCGCCGGCGGCGGCCCGCTTTCCAGGCTACGAGGACTACCGCGCCAGCATGGGCTCGCCATTCCTGCTGGAGGACGTACTGCGCAAGCATCCCAAGCTGCGCATCTACGTGATGCATTACGGCTCGCCGCTGGTGGACGAAATGATCGCAATGATGTTCACCCACCCGAACCTGTACGTGGACGTGGCCTGCAACAACTGGAGTTTCCCCCGCGCGCAATTCCACGATGCGCTCAAGCGCATGGTGGATGCCGGCTTCATCAAGCGCATCATGTTCGGCTCCGACCAGATGTACTGGCCTGGCGCGATCGGTGAAGGTATCAAGGCGATCGAGACCGCGCCGTTCCTCAATGAACGGCAGAAGCGCGACATCCTCTATAACAATGCCGCACGATTTCTACGCTTGAGTGACGCGGAGATTGCCAAGGATCATCGGTAGTGCGCAGAGCAGCGGTATCCGCTTCGCCGACGAGCTCGCAGTGTAGTTGCCGTGGCAACACGACCGTTCGACTCACGCGGCTCGTGCATCGCGACGGAAATGCATTCGCATCTGCTGAGCTTGCCGTCCGATGCCTGGAACATGCGAAAGGTACAGTCCAACCGTCCGTCCAACCCGGAGTAGACTCGCCGCGATGGGACTCTTGACCTTCAGCATCAACGTCACCCTCGACGGTTGCGTCGACCACCGCGAGGGAATCGCCGACGACGAGACACGCGCCTTCTTCACGCGTCTCCTCGATGAGTGCGGGGCGATGCTGTGGGGCCGCGTCACCTACGAGATGATGGAAAGCTACTGGCCGACGGTCGCCCGCGGCGACGCGGAGGCGCCGCCGGCGATGCGCGAGTGGGCGGTCAAGCTGGAGGCCAAGCCGAAGTACGTGGTGTCCTCGACGCGAAAGGACTTCCCATGGACCAACAGCCACCAGATCGCCGGTGACCTGCGCGCCGGCGTACAGAAGCTCAAGGACGCGACCCCCGACGGCGTGCTCCTCGGTAGCGGCAAGCTCGCGACCGAGCTCGATCGGCTGGATCTGATCGACGAGTACAAGTTGCTCGTCCACCCCAGGATCGCCGGCCACGGCCCGACGCTGTACGAGAGCGGGCTGCCCGGCACGCGACGGCTCGAGTTGGTCTCGGCGAAGCCGCTCCGCAGCGGCGTGGTCGCCATGCACTACCGGCGCGCACGCGGCTGACACCAGTCGAGTTCGAACAGGCATGTTCATGACTAGTGGGCATCCATGCGTAAAGCACTACTGCTCTCCGACGAGGCCGAGATCGGAAAGGTCGTAGCCACGCATGGCCTCGGCATCTAGGTGGGTTGCCACGGGCTGGCGCGGAGGACGAGCATGAGCGAGCAGGGTTGGCACGATTTCCTCGCCGCCGAGGGTATCGATGACTGGGTCGTTCTGCACGGAGGCGCAACCGCTGCCTTTCGCGTCAGCTCGCTGAGCGAAGCAGCGCGCCTGGCCGATGCCGTCGCGAAGGCACCGGGCGTTGCGGGTGCAGGCGTGCTGCTGACTCTCGGCTATGCTGCGGTGGCCGACGACAACGCCATCGACCCGCTTGGACACGGATCGACGGTCTGGATGCAGGAGCTCGACGCAACCAAGCCATTGCGCCACGCGATGCACATCGACGTGTCTGTCGCGCGGGAGCGAGTCAAGGCACGGCTGGAGGCTGCGATCGCTGCGGGCGGCAGGATCGTCGACGAGTCGCACGCACCAGCGCACTGGACGCTGGCCGACCGTGCGGGCAACCGCGTTTGCATCTGCGCCTGGCCAGACAGGTCCACCCATCGATCGTCCGAAGGAAACGAACAGTGAAGTCGCACTTCATCATGATGGCCAGCTACAACGAATGGGCGAACCGTCGGCTGTACGGCGCGGCGCGGCAATTGCCGGACGAGCAGTACCGGCGCGATGTCGGTGCGTTCTTCAAGAGCTTGCACGGCACGCTCAATCACATCATGGTCGCCGACCTCAACTGGATGTATCGGCTGACCGGCGCCGGGGATCCTCCGAGGACTCTGAATGCGATTGTCTTTGACGATCTCCCGGCGCTGTCGACTGCAAGACGACAGCTGGATCAGCGCATCATCGCCTACGTCGGCGGTCTGTCTGACGCACAATTGGCAGAGCTGTGGGACTACCGGACGCTGAATGGAGCTCCGCAGCGACAACGCCGCCAGGAGGCTCTTGCGCACCTGTTCAATCACCAGACGCATCATCGCGGCCAGGCGCATGCAATTCTGACGATCCTCGGCGTTCGCGAGCCGGACGGGCTGGATCTTCTGCTCATGCAGCGCGAGCGCGGCGAGGTGTCGGTACCGCCGGCGCTATGACTTGCAACCGCTGCTACACTCCTGCGTCACGACCGACTCCGGGATGAGCAATGGCAGGCCACGGCGACTCGAACCGCGCCATCCTGTTCGCGCTTGGCGCGAACTTCACGATCTTCGTCACCAAGGGCATCGCAGCCTTCATCACGGGCTCCGGCGCGATGCTCGCGGAGACGGTGCACTCGCTCGCGGACTGCGGCAACCAGCTGCTGTTGCTGCTGGGCTTGCGCCAGGCGCGCACGCCGCCATCGCCCGACTATCCGCTCGGCTACGGCAAGGCAATCTACTTCTGGTCGTTCCTGGTCGCGGTGATGCTGTTCAGCGTCGGCGGCATGTTCTCGGTCTATGAGGGCATCCACAAGCTGCAGCATCCCGAGCCGCTGCGCCAGTGGTGGTGGGCAGTCGGCGTGCTCACGATCAGCATCGTCGCCGAGTCGGTCTCGATGCGTGCGTGCCTGGTCGAGGTCAGGAAGTCACAAGGCTCGCGCAGCCTGGTGCGCTGGTTTCGCGAGAGCCGGCAAGCCGAGCTGATCGTGATCTTCGGCGAAGACCTCGCCGCCCTCCTCGGCCTCGTGCTCGCGTTGCTCGCCGTCGTGCTCGCGGTAGTCACCGGCAACCCGGCGTGGGACGCGATCGGTACGCTCGCGATCGGTGTGCTGCTGATCGTCGTCGCGGTGTTCGTGGCCATCGAAGTCAAGGCGATGCTGATCGGTCAGAGCGCCGACCCCGCCGTGCACGAGGCGCTGCAGCAGTTTCTGGAAGAGCGCACCGAGATCGCGCGCGTGTTCAGCCTGATCACCCTGCAGCTCGGTAACGACTTGATGGTCGCGGTGAAGGTTCAGGTGCGGCGCGGCGGACCTTCGATCGAGGACTCGATCAACAGCATCGAAAGCGAGCTCAAGCGGCGCTTTCCGCAAGTGAAGTGGAGCTTCGTCGAGCCCGATGTCGCCGACTGATCGCATCGCCCGCGCGTTCCTGCTCGTCGGCATCGCTGCACTCGCCGCGTGCAGCAATCCACAGCTGCGTGAGCCGCCCATCGATCCGGACGTTGCGCGCGCCGAGATCGCCAGGCGAATCCCGCCGAAGGTCCCCAACCGGGACGCCTGGGCCGTCGACATCTTCGCTGCCTTCGAAGCGCTGTCGATCCGCCCGACGACCGAGCACATCTGCGCGGTCATTGCAGTGACCGAGCAGGAATCGACGTTTCAGGCCAATCCTCCCGTGCCCGGCCTCCCGGCCATCGCTCGCCGCGAGATCGACAGCCGCGCCGCCCGCTACCACATCCCGGCTCTCGCCGTGAACACCGCGCTCGCACTGAACTCGCCCACCGGCGAGACCTATCGTGCGCGCCTCGACAAGGTGAAGACGGAGAAGGAGCTCAACGACATCTTTGCGGATTTCATCAACATCGTGCCGCTCGGCGAGCGCATGTTCGGCAGCTTCAATCCCGTACGCACTGCCGGCCCGATGCAGGTGAGCATCGCGTACGCCGAGCAGCATGCGCAGGACGAGCGCTATCCGTACCCGGTGGCGACCACGATCCGCAATGAAGTATTCACGCGGCGCGGTGGCATGTACTTCGGCATGGCGCACCTGCTCGACTATCCGGTCGCGTACGACGACATGCTGTATCGCTTCGCCGACTTCAACGCCGGCCACTACGCCAGCCGCAACGCGGCGTTCCAGAACGCCGTGAGCATCATGACCCGGACCTCGCTCGCCCTCGACGGCGACCTGCTGCTCCATGGCAGCTCCTCCGACGAGCCTAGCCAGACCGAGCTCGCCGTGCGCAAGCTCGCCGCGAAGCTCGATCTCACGGACGCCGCGATTCGTCGCGACCTCGAGCACGGCGACCAGCAGGATTTCGCCGAGACCACACTCTACAAACGCCTGTTCGAGCTCGGGGACAAGAGCGGCGCAGGCAGGCCCTTGCCCCGGGCCGTGGTGCCGAAGATCCGCCTCGAGAGTCCGAAGATTACGCGCAAGCTGACTACGGAGTGGTTCGCGAAGAGAGTGGATGAGCGATATGAACGGTGCCTGGAGAGAGGGTAGGAAGAGTCTCTCGCCAAGATTCTATGGTTGAGCGCAAGCGACTTTGACCCGTTCGGGGCGGAAGTCGACGTTGTGCTTGACTATGGAGAAGGCGATGCGGGCGAGCTTGCGAGCCAGGATCACCAGGGCAGCGGTCGTGGACAGACCGCGAGCGCGGTAGCGCTGATAGAAGGGTTGCCAAAGCTTGGTCTTGCAGGCCGACATGGCAGCGGTGAACAGGAGCCGGCGCAGCTCGGCCGGACCCCGCTTGCTCAGGAAGCGCCGCCCGCGCCACTGACCGGAGTCGCGTACACGCGGGTCGTAGCCTAGGTAGGCGATGAACGCATCGGCTTTCTGGAAGGGATGGCGGGTGATGGCGTGAGCCATGCTGGCGCTGAGGAGCGGGCCGAAGCCGACCACAGTGCGCAGGTGCGTGGCGGCCGTGTGCAACGTGCCCTCTGCAGCGATCAACTCCTGCATGCGCGCGTCCAGCTCTGCGATCAACGTCTCGAGTGCTCGCAGGCTTCGGCCCAGGGCCCGCGGACGATGACTGCTGGCCGCGAAGCTCTGCTGCAGGGCGCCGCGCGCACGAACTACTTGATGGCGCCGACCGATCAGCTCATCGAGCTCGGCCTGGCGGGCGCTGGGCAACTGGTAAGGATGCAGGTTCTCGTGTTCGCGCTGCAGATAGCGCAGGATCAACTGCGCGTCCAGACGATCAGTCTTGGCGCGCCGGCCCAAGGAGCGGGCGTAGTGCGATAGATCGCGTGCATTCAACACGTACACCGTACGACCCGCTGCAATTGCAGCCCGCACCAGCGGCTGATGCAGGTTGCCCGTGGACTCTACACCGATCGCGCATCCTTCAGGCAAGCTGTGCAACCAGCGGCGGATCGAGCCTTGGTGGTTGTCGATCCGACGCACCTGTGCATCACCTCCCAGCGCGATATCCAGGGTGCGTTGCGCTACGTCGACGCCGGCAAACAAAGAGCTTTTCATGATGCGTTCCCCTCGCTATAACAGCTGATGTCGGGGTGAACACATCGCTCGTCAGCTTGCACTAAATCGGCGATCGGAAAATTTCCGTCGCTAGATTCCTCATCGACGGTGCAGATGTGGATGAGGGATGTCTTAGTGGAGTCTGTGTCGTTGCTATCGACCAGATGGGCGCCACAACGTCCCTTCACCCCGGCGCTACAGAGCCTACTCCAGCGCCGCGCGCACCATACAAGGCGC